>CAZRLO010000028.1:5716-28023 GCA_964600965.1 uncultured Rhodobacter sp. | reverse complement strand
TCATCTGCCATTTGTGCCATCGGTCTTTACCCCGCGCATTACCAATAGAGGATCGGCGTCGCATTCTGGACAGATTTTCCTGCGGCGCAAGAGGCATAAGCACGGATCAGGGCAAAGGGGCGGCATGCAGGAAAGATTGGAAAACCGCCCGCTGCAAGGCGTGCTTCTGGTCGTCATGGCGATGGCCGGTATCGGTCTGATCGACAATTTCATCCCGATGATCGCCGAGGATGCCGGACTATGGCAGTTTCATTTTCTGCGGGCCTGTATCTCCTGCCCGACCCTGATCTTGCTGGCGCGATTTTTCGGCTGGCGTCTGCGGCCGCGAAACTGGTGGGCCGTGGTCACCCGCAGCCTGTTCTTTTCCAGCGCCATGGTGATCTATTTCGGCGCCGCCGGGTTCTTGCCGATCGCACAGGCCGGCGCCGGGCTGTTTTCGGCACCGATCTTCGTGCTGATCATCTCGGCCGCCTTTCTGGGCACGCGAATCGGGTTTTGGCGCATCGCGGCGGTTGCCATCGGTTTTTTCGGCGTGATCCTGATCCTCAATCCCGAGGCGCAGGGCCTGTCGCTGATTTCGGTCCTGCCGGTATTCGGCGGGTTGTTTTATGCGCTGAGCGGCATCGCGACCCGCACGTGGTGCGCCGGTGAAAGCACAGGCACGCTGCTGATGGGGCTGTTCACGGCGCTGGGCATCTGGGGGCTGCTGGGTCTGGTGGCCCTGTCGATCTGGCCGCCGGGGCCGGGTCTGCCGGGCGAACTGGGCTTTCTCACCACCGGTTGGGTGTCGCCGACGCCGCGATTCGCGCTGCTGGTGCTGATGCAGGCGTTCGGCTCGCTGATCGCGGTCTCGCTCCTGACGCGCGGCTATCAGTTGACCGAGGTTTCCTATGTCGCGACCTCCGAATACACGTTCCTGCTGTTTGCCGGTTTCTGGGGCTATCTGATGTGGGGGGACATTCTGTCGGCCCGCGCCATGACCGGCATCATCGCCATCGTCCTTGCCGGGGTGATCATCGCCGTAAGAACAAGGTAGTTTCGCGCCATGATCATATCACCCGGACGCGGTTACATCTTTGTCCATATCCCGAAAACCGGTGGCACGTCGCTGGCGCTGGCGCTTGAATCCAGAGCGATGAAACAGGATATCCTGATCGGCGACACCCCCAAGGCAAAGCGACGGCGCAAGCGGCTGAAGGGGGTTGAAACCGCCGGACGGCTTTGGAAGCATTCCACGCTTCGCGACATTCACGGACTTGTGGAAGATGCTGAAATCGAAAGATTTTTCACCTTCACCATTGTGCGAAACCCCTGGGACCGGATGGTAAGCTATTACCATTGGCTACGGGTTCAGACCTTCGGGCATCCGGCGGTATCGCTGGCGCATGCCACCGATTTTCCGGCCTTTCTGAACCACCATAGCACGCGGCGCGCGTTTCTGGACAATCCATACGCCGCCTACGTCACCGATCGCCACGGCGTCGAGCGCTGCGATCTTTTTCTGCGCCTTGAATCGCTGCAACACGATATCGCCGCACTGGAATCCCGTCTCAACCTGAAACTGCCGCCGCTGGGACACGCGAATACCTCGGCGCGGCGGCGCGATTGGCGCAGCTATTACTCGGAGACCGACCGGTCGCTGCTCGGCGACATCTGCGCGGTCGATATCGACCGCTTCGGCTTCAGGTTCGACCCCTAGGCGTTCGATCCACAAGCTGCCTCTTTTTGGGTCAAATACTCCCGCCGGAGGCCCGTCGCATGCAACGCGGCCCCGGCAGGTGTGTTTTTTCAGGCCGCTGCCGCCGCCGTGGGCGCAAAGCGCCCGTAGAAGCTTTCGCCGTTGGCCGCCATTTCGCGCAGCAGCGCTGGTGCGGCAAAACGTTCGCCATAGGTCTTGGCCAGCCGGTCGCAGGTCGCAACCGCCGTCCCGGCACCCAACAGGTCCAGCCACGCGAAAGGCCCACCGGACCACGGCGCAAAGCCCCAGCCCAGAATGGCCCCGACATCGCCTTCGCGAATGTCTTCCAGAACACCCTCTTCCAGCGCGCGAACGGCCTCAAGGGATTGCGACAGCATGATGCGCAGTTTCACATCCTCAAGCGGCGGCTGTTCGGCAGCGGTTGGCCAGTTTTCGCGCAGTCCCTGCCACAGACCCGTGCGCTTGCCCGCGTCGTCGTAGGCATAGAACCCGGCATTGGTCTTGCGCCCGTAACGTCCGTCGTCAAACAGTTTGAACATCACCTCGTCGGCCTCGGCATTGGCGTAATCATTGCCAAGCGCCGCCTTGGTGGCCTTGGCGATCTTGACGCCCAGATCGATCGAGGTTTCGTCGGTCAGTTGCAGCGGCCCCAGCGGGAAACCGCACAGCTTGGCCGCGTTCTCGATCAGGGCCGGCTCGACGCCCTCGTGGATCATGCGCACGCCTTCGTTGATATACGGGATGATGCAGCGGTTGGCGTAAAAGAACCGCGCGTCGTTGACGACGATCGGCGTCTTCCTGATCTGCCGCACGAAATCCATCGCCTTGGCAACCGCGACGTCGCCGGTTTCGGATCCCTTGATGATCTCGACAAGGTTCATCTTGTGAACCGGGCTGAAGAAATGGATGCCGATGAAATTCGCAGGCCGCGACGAAGCCGTGGCCAACGAGGTGATCGGCAGGGTCGACGTATTGGTGGCGAATATCGCGTCGTCGCCGATGACCGCCTCGGCTTTCGCCGTGACCTCGGCCTTGACGGCGGGGTCCTCAAACACCGCCTCCACGATCAGATCGCAGCCTTTCAGCGCACCATAATCCGTGGTGGCAGTGATCCGGCCCAGAACCTCGGCCTTTTTCTCTTCCGTCACTTTCTTGCGCTTGATGCCACCGTCCAGAATGTCCGCCGCATGGGCCTTGCCCTTGTCCGCGGATTCCTGTGCCGCATCGATCAGCACGACTTCGATCCCGGCAAGTGCCGAGACATAGCCGATGCCCGCACCCATCATGCCCGCTCCCAGAACGCCGACCTTTCCGACCGACTGATCGGCCACACCCCCGGGGCGCACGGCACCCTTTTCCAGCGCCTGTTTGTTCAGGAACAGCGAACGGATCATGCCTTGGGTGGATGGCGTGGTCAGCACTTTGGTAAACCAGCGCGCCTCGACCTTGAGGGCGGTGTCGAACGGCACCAGGGCCCCTTCGTAGATCGCCGCCAGCAACGCCTTTGCCGCCGGATATGCGCCCTGCGTCTTGGCGTGGATCATGGCCGAGCCGCCGACGAACATCGGCAGGCCCGCGGGTGTATAGGGTGCGCCGCCGGGATATTTGAACCCTTTCGCGTCCCACGGTTTTACCAGATCGGCATCGGTGGCCCCGTTGATCCAGGCCTTCGCCGCGTCGATCAGGCCCTCGGGTGCAACGATCTCGTCGATCAGGCCGGTCGCCTTCATCTTGGCGGGTGCCAGCAGTTTGCCTTCCATCAGGATCGGCGCGGCCCCCATCAGGCCCAGTTTGCGCGACACGCGGGTCGCTCCACCGCCACCCGGAAACAGCCCGACCAGGATTTCCGGCAGGCCAAGGCGCGCTTTCGGATTGCCGGCGACGATGATCCGGTGGCACGCCAGCGGCAGTTCAAAGCCGATGCCGGCCGCGGTGCCGGGCAGGGCGGCGACAAAGGGTTTGCCGCCCTTTTGGGTCTTGCGATCCATGCCGCCCAGTTCGATTTTGCGCAGGATTTCGTGCATGCGCATGGTGAACGAAAATATCCCCTCGGCCGGATTGCCGCCGGTGCCTTGCCCCGCCAGCACATTCAGGTCCATTCCGCCGGCAAAATCCTTCTTGCCCGAGGTCAGGATCACGCCCCGGACCCCGTCATCGGCCAGGGCCGTGTCGACGTGGCCATCCAGTTCGTTCATGCCGTCGAACGACATGACATTCATGCTCTTGTCCGGGCAGTCCCAGGTGATCACCGCGATGCCGTCATCGCCTTTTTCGTATTGAAAATCAGACATTATCATTGCTTCCTTCGTGTTAAACCCGCTCGATCACGGTTGCCGCACCCATGCCCGAGCCGATGCATAGCGTCGCCAGCCCGGTTTCGCGGTCGCTGCGCTCCATTTCGTCCAGCAACGTCGACAGGATCACCGCACCCGTTGCCCCCAAGGGATGCCCCATCGCGATGGCGCCGCCGTTGACGTTGACCCTGCCGTGATCCGCGTTGAAATACTGCATGAAGCGCAGCACGACGCTGGCGAAAGCCTCGTTCACCTCGAACAGGTCGATATCCCCGATTTTCATGCCCGCAGCCGCCAGAACACGTTCGGTCGCCGGAACCGGCCCGGTCAGCATGATCGTCGGGTCGGTGCCCACCTTGGAGGTCGCCCGCACCCGCGCCCGCGGCTTCAGCCCGCGCTGTTCGCCAAAGGCGGCGTTGCCGATCAGGATCGCGGCGGAGCCGTCGGCGAGGCCGCTGGAATTGCCGGCGTGGTGAACGTGATTGATCCGTTCCATCTCTGGATATTTCATCAGCGCCACCGCGTCGAAACCGGGCATCACCTCGCCCATGTCCTTGAAACTGGGCTTGAGACCGCCAAGCGACTGCATGTCGGTCGACGCCCGGATCATTTCGTCGCTGGCCAGAATCTCCACGCCATTCTGATCGGTGAACCGCATCCGGGTCTTGTCGAATCGTCCGTCGGCCTGGGCCGCCGACGCGCGTTTCTGGCTTTCGACCGCGTAGGCATCGCAATCGTCGCGCGAAAAGCCGAACTTGGTCGCGATGATGTCCGATGAAATGCCCTGCGGCACGAAATAGGTCTTCATCGCCAACATCGGATCGACGGCGATCGCACCGCCATCGCTGCCCATGGGCACGCGGCTCATGCTTTCCACGCCGCCGGCGATATAGGCATCCCCCGCGCCGCCCTTCACCTGATTTGCGGCCATGTTGACGGCCTCAAGGCCGCTGGCGCAGAAACGGTTGATCGACACGCCGGGGATGCGTTCGTCAAGTTCGGAATAAAGAACCGCCGACCGCGCCAGACACGCGCCCTGTTCGCCGATTTGGGTAACGTTGCCCCAGATCACGTCCTCGACGTCATGCCCGTCAAGATTGTTGCGATTTTTCAGAGCGTTAAGCGTGTCCGCCGCCAGGCGAACGGCGGGCACCTCGTGCAAGGCACCGTCTTTCTTGCCTTTGCCGCGCGGGGTGCGAACGGCGTCGTAAATGAAAGCCTCGGTCATTTTCTTCTCCTTCATTTCGCGCGGTCAGACGGGCTGCCGGGCATCAGGTCATAGGGGTGTTTCCAGCCGTCAAGCGCGGCGATATTGCCAAGCCAGCGGTCGATTTCGGGCCATTCCTTGCGCTCAAAGCCGAATGGTTCGGGGTAATAGAGGTATCCGCAGCAGGAAAAATCGGCCATCGTCGGGGCGTCGCCGACCAGCCATTCGCGGCCTTTCAACGCTTCGTTCAGGACCGCATAAACGCCCTTGAGCCGCCCGAGCATGAAGTTGATCACGGGTTCCGGGCGCTTTTCGGGGGGCAGGAAATTCATCATGAAACGGGTGACACCGGCTTGTGAGGACAATTTGTGATTGTCCCACAGGACCCACATCTGCACTTCGCGGCGTTCTTCGGAATTGCCGCCGCCGAATTGGCCGGTTTTTTCGGTGACGTAGGATTGAATCACGCCCGATTGGGCCAGTTTCAGATCCCCGTCAATCAGCAGGGGAACTTCGCCCAATGCGTTGATGTTCTTGCGAAATTCCGCACTCCGGGTCTCTCCGCCGAAAAAATCGACCCAGACCGGTTCCCATGCCAGCCCCGACAGTTCAAGCGGCAGGGCCGCCTTGTAGGAATTTCCGCTTTCGCCCATGCAGTAGAGTTTCATCTTCATGCGCCTGCCTCCTTTGGCCGCGTCGGATTCGAGTATTTCTGCCAAAAAGAAACACGATTTGTTAACCATCCCCTGTCAGCATCGCTGTGCGGTACAGGCTGGAGAGCCGATGGCCGTCCAAGAAGAAGCCGCCCCCGTCTGGCGCCGTGCGACCGGGCGGGGGCGTGCTGATATGTTTCTTTTTGGTTCAAATACTCAAATCTCCGGTTTCACAATTTTCGCGAGATCAGTTCTTTCATGATCTCGTTGGTGCCGCCGTAAATCCGCTGCACGCGGGCATCGGTCCACATTTCGGCCACGGCATATTCGGTCATGAACCCATAGCCGCCGTGCAATTGCAGGCATTCATCCAGAACACGCCCCTGCATGTCGCTCAGCCAGTATTTGCACATGGCGGCCGTTTCGACGCTGAGTTCGCCCTTCAGATGGGCCACGATGCAAGTGTCCAGAAAGGCCCGTGATACCGCGGTGTCGGTCTTGCATTCGGCCAGTTTGAAGCGCGTGTTCTGAAATTCGATGATCGGCTTGCCGAATGCCTCGCGTTCGCGGCAGTAATCGATGGTGCGTTCCACCGCGCCCTCCATCGCGCCGACCGCACCACAGCCGATGATCAGGCGTTCCTGCGGCAATTGCTGCATCATCTGATAGAATCCGCGCCCCTCGTCACCACCCAGCAGGTTTTCCGGCGCGATTTCGACATTATCAAAGAACAGTTCCGACGTGTCCGCCGCCTTCAGCCCGATCTTGTCGAGGTTGCGCCCGCGCGCGAACCCTTCGGCATCGTCGGTTTCGACCACCATCAACGAGGTGCCGCGCGCCTTTTCGTCCGGATCGGTCTTGGCCGCGACCAGGATCAGATTGGCGTGCTGGCCGTTGGTGATGAATGTTTTTTGACCGCTCAGCCGATAGGAATTGCCGTCGCGCAACGCGCGCGTCCGGATCGCCTGCACATCCGAGCCGCCCGAAGGTTCGGTCATCGCCAGCGCGCCAACCAGTTCCCCGGTCGCCATCTTCGGCAGCCACCGGCGTTTCTGATCTTCGGTGCCGCAATTCAGGATGTAATGCGCCACGATGCCCGAATGGATGCCGTTGCCCCAACTGGCCAGATTGGCGCGGCTGGCTTCCAGCAGGATCACCGCCTCGTGGCCGAAATCGCCGCCATGGCCGCCGTATTCCTCGGGGATCGAAGGGCACAGCAGGCCCAGTTCGCCCGCCTCGGCCCAGGTATCGCGGTCCATTTCACCGGCCTTGCGCCACGCCTCGAATTTGGGGGCCCATTCGGTATTGATGAAATTCGCGGTCATTTCGGCAAGCATCCGATGCTCGTCGGTCATCCAGTCCGAGGGCAGGGCAGGGGTCATGATCGGCTCTCCTCAGAAGGCTTCTGCCGCCAGCGCCATCACCGGGTCGGCCCCGGATTTGATGCGCGCCAGATGCAGCGCCGTTGCGCACAATTGCCGGGACATGTAGTAGCGCCCGGTCGTCCGCTTGGTTTCATAGAATTCGGGATCCGACGTGCCCGCTGCCAGTGCCGCGTTCGCCGATCTGGCCATGTGCGCCCACATCAGGCCCAGGCAGACATGGCCGAACAGATGCATGAAATCGTTGGATCCCGCCAGTGCCGCGTTGGGGTTTTTCATGCCTTCGGACATGAAATACATGCTGGCCGCCTGCAAGTCCTTGCTGGCTGCCTTCAGCGGATCAAGGAAATCGGCCTTCAGCGCCGCGTCGCCCTCGTTTTCCTTGATGAACGTCTTGACCAGATCAAAGAACGCCATCACGTGTTTGCCGCCATCGGCGGCCAGTTTGCGCCCCACAAGGTCCAGCGCCTGAACGCCGTTGGCCCCCTCGTAGATCATGGCGATGCGGGCGTCGCGGGTGAACTGGCTCATGCCCTGTTCCTCGATATAACCGTGCCCGCCATAGATCTGCTGGGCCTTCACGGTCATGTCGTAGCCCTGATCGGTCAGAAAACCCTTGATCACCGGCGTCAGCAGCGAAATCAGGCCCAGCGCGTCGTCGTCGCCCTTGCGGCTGGCGGTGTCCAGCAGCATTGCCGACCATAACGCGAAGGCGCGCCCGCCCTCGATGAACGATTTCTGGTCCATCAACGAGCGCCGGATATCCGGGTGCACGATCAACGGATCGGCTGGCCCGTCGGGGTTCTTCGCCCCCGTGACGTCACGCCCCTGCAAACGCTCGTTGGCGTAAATGACCGCGTTCTGATAGGCGACCTCGGCCTGTGCCAGACCCTGCAGGCCGACCCCAAGGCGTGCGTGGTTCATCATGGTGAACATGGCCCGCATGCCTTTGTGTTCGTCACCCAGCAGATACCCGGTGGCGCCGTCGTAATTCATCACGCAGGTCGAATTGCCGTGGATGCCCATCTTTTCCTCGATCGAGCCGACGGACACCCCGTTGCGCGCGCCGAGACTGCCGTCCTCGTTCACGAGAATTTTCGGAACGATGAAAAGCGACACACCCTTGATCCCTTTCGGGCCGCCGGCGATCTTGGCCAGCACCAGATGGATGATGTTGTCGGACATGTCGTGTTCGCCCGCCGAGATAAAGATTTTCTGACCGCTGATCCTGTAGGTTCCGTCGCCCTGTGGTTCGGCCCGTGTGCGCATCATGCCCAGATCGGTGCCGCAATGCGGTTCGGTCAGGTTCATGGTGCCGGTCCATTCGCAATTCGTCATTTTCGGCAGGTAGGCCGCCTTTTGCGCGGCGGTGCCGTGGGCGTGGATCGACGCATAGGCCCCGTTGGTCAGGCCCTGATACATCGCGAACGCCTGATTGGAGGCGTTCAGCATTTCACCGACCGCCGAGCCGATCACGCCGGGCATGCCCTGACCGCCGTATTCGGGATCACAGGCCAGCCCCGGCCAGCCGGCATCGCAGACCTGCCGGAACGCCTCTTTGAAGCCGGTGGGCGTATAGACGACGCCGTTCTCAAGGCGGCAGCCCTCGGTGTCGCCGACGACGTTGAGCGGTGCCAGAACTTCCGCGGTGATCTTGCCGGCCTCGTCCAGAACGGCCGCGGTGAAATCGTGGTCAAGTTCATCGTATCCCGGAATGTCCGCGGACGAGACATTCAGCATGTCATGCAGCACGAACTGCATGTCCTTGGTTGGGGCGGTGTAGGTCGGCATCGGCGGTTTTCCTTATTCGGCGGCGTCGGATTTGGTTTTCATGGCGTCCAGAAGGGTTTCGCCTTCCAGGATGTTGGCTTTCAGGTCGTCGATTGCCTCGTCAAGCTCGGCCCGCCGCCGTTTCATGTCTCCAAGCCGCTCGCCGGCGATTTCCAGCGTGCGGGTGATCTGAAGAAACCGGCCGTCGCCCTTGTAGTAGAGCGCCATCAACTGGCGAATTTCCTCAAGCGAAAACCCGAACCGTTTGCCGCGGCGGATCAGTTTCATACGCGCCTGATCGCGTTTTGTGAACAGGCGTTTCTGGCCGACACGGTCCGGGAAAAGCAGTTCCTTGGCTTCGTAAAACCGCAACGTGCGCGGCGTCACGTCGAACAAGTCGCACATCTGCCGGATCGTCAGGCGGGGTTTGGACATCGGCAACCTCTGGGTGGCTCTGTACAGCGAAATGGAACCTGCGCGCTTTCGTTGCAATGTGCAAATGACGTTTACGTCAAAATACGTTACGTCAGATGTGTTCAGGTAAAGCGGCCCCCGTCGGTGCGGCGCGCGGGATGAGCGCGCGGCGGGTTGGGCAATTGTCCAGAATTATCAACCGGATATTGGGGGTTGCCAGTCCGATCTTGCGATCTATAGTTACCGGGATTTCGGGCTTTGGGTGACCCCGGCCCGGAAATGTGATTTTGATGCCGGGCAGGGCCGGAAACAGGGATGGATGGCGAATTCAGCACGCAATTCGTGCGCAACACGACCGGGATCACGCAAAACCCGGCGCTGGTTCTGAACGCGGATTACCGGCCGCTTTCCTATTTGCCGCTGTCGCTATGGAGCTGGCAGGACGCCATCAAGGCCGCCTATCTGGATCGGGTGACGATCGTCGCTGAATACGAGGATGTCGTGCATTCCCCGTCGGTCGAGATCCGCATTCCCTCGGTCGTGGTACTGAAGGATTATGTCCAGCCCGCCAAGTCGACGGCGTTCACCCGGTTCAATCTGTTTCTGCGCGACGAGTTTACCTGCCAGTATTGCGGGGCGCGGGGCGAGATGACATTTGACCACGTCATCCCGCGTTCGCGCGGCGGCAAGACCATCTGGGAAAACGTGGTGGCGGCCTGCGGGCCGTGCAATCTGGCCAAGGGGTCGCGTTCGCTGGCGCAGGCGCGTATGCGCCTCAGGCGGCCGCCGCGTCGTCCGGGGGGCGAGGAACTGCGCAACACCGGGCGCAAGTTTCCGCCCAACCACCTGCACGAAAGCTGGATGGATTTTCTATACTGGGATGCCGAGCTTGAGGCCTGAGCGGGCCGAAAGGGCGCGGTGATGTGGCCCGATAACGCACCCGATGCCTCGATCACCACCCAGCAGCGGCAGGATTGGCAGCAACGCTTCGCCGCCAGCGACCGGGCCCTGGGGTTCGAGATCACCGAAGACTTTCAACCCTTCGATCAGATGAACGACATGTTCACACGGGCCTTCTGGGACCCCCTCGTTCAAAGCGCCGATACCGATGCCTTTTTTGACAGCTATCGTGCCGCGCCCGAGGCCCGGCGTGCACCCGGATTCAGCCAAAGGGATTTCGCGCTCAGAAACGCGTCATGGATCGTTTCCGACCTGATTTCCAATCGTGGTGCCGAACGCGGATTGCGCGAGGGCTTTCAGGCCGCGATTGCCGCCGACACGCCGGTTGCGCCGACCAGGGCCCCGGTGGAAAGCCCGGCCCACCAAAGCGCCGAGATCAAGCGCATCGCGAAACTGTTCGGCGCCGATCTTGCCGGCATCACGGCAACCGACGAACGCTGGCACTATGCGAACCGGGTCGATACCCGGGATTTCTCTGCGACCCCCAACGATCTGCCGCCCGGGCTTGGCCACGTGATCGTCATGGGGCACGCCATGGATTTCGATCTGGTCGAAACCTATCCGTCGGCGCTGGCCGGGGCGTCGACCGGTCGCGAATACAGCCACGAAACCACCATCGCCCTGCAACTGGCGGCCTATATCCGGGGGCTGGGGTATCAGGCCATCGCTTCGATGAACGACACGGCACTGGTGATCCCCTATGCGATCAAGGCCGGGCTGGGGGAATACGGGCGCAATCAGATGGTGCTGACCCGCGAATTCGGGCCGCGCGTGCGGTTTTCCAAGATATTCACCGATCTGCCGCTGGCCGCGGACCAACCGGTGCGGCTGGGGCTTGGCGCCTATTGCAACGAATGCACGGTCTGCGCCAATGCCTGCCCGCCCAAGGCCCTGCCTTTCGGCGCGCCCGATCTGGGCCCGGACAGCCCGTCAACCATCAGGGGCGTGAAAAAGTGGTCGGCCAATTGCGAGAAATGCTTTGGCTACTGGGCGAAAATCAGGACCGACTGCGCCATCTGCATGCGGGTCTGCCCGTTCAACCGCCGCTACGCGAGCCGGGCCGACCGGCTGTGGCGCTGGCTGGCCACGGGGCGGATGCGCGCACTGGCGCGGTGGTGGCTACGGCTCGGCGGGACCAGAAAACGCCTGAAACCCTGGGACTGGTGGGCGCGGGGCTGATCCGCCAACCGGTGCGCGGTGACGAAGGCAATGATCAGCGCGCCGCCGTGACCCGGAACGCCCTCAGCCACAGCAGCGCGATCCCCACCGAGACCACCGCGTTCCATGCCGCCATCGACAGGCCGAACAGGCTCCACGGGATTTCGTCGCACCGAACCAGCGGCGCATTCAGGATCTGGCTCATCAATTCGTCGGCGCTGAGCCCGTTAATGCCCTGCGAGGTGCAGGTCGTCGGCCCCAGCCACCAATGTTGCTCGACGCCGGCATGGTAAAACGCGATGCCGGCCCCGGCCAGGACCAGCGCGCCGCCCGCCAGCATCAGCAGACGGTGCGGCAGAAACAACAGCACCAGCGCCAGCGCGGCGGCGATCGCGTGCGGCCAGCGCTGCCACAGACACATCTTGCACGGGGCCATATCGCCCAGATACTGAAATCCGAACGCCGCCAGCAGCATTCCGGCCGATGCCAGACCCGCCAGCACGGCCAGATTGCGCCCACTCAAAGAAACTTCACGGCGTAAAAGCCGCCCCCCAGCACGAGGAAAAACAGGATCGTCAGCAGGCCCAGCCGCCGTTCGATGAAATCGCGGATCGGCGCGCCGAATTTCCACAGCAAAATCGCGACCAGATAGAACCGGATGCCCCGTGCGACGATGGCCGAAGCCACGAAAACCGGCAGGCTCAGCCCGGTTCCGCCGGACATGATGGTGATCACCTTGAACGGGAACGGGGTGATGCCGGCGATCAGAACGGCCCAGACGCCCCATTCGTTGAAACTTGCTCGAAAGGCGTCGGCGGCATCGGCCTTGCCATAGAATTCGATGACCGGGCGTCCGACGGTCTCGAACAATTGCGCGCCGATCAGATACCCCAGCAACGCCCCCAGAACCGAGGCGACAAGGCAGACCAGCGCAATGCGAAACGCCCGGTGCGGGGCGGCAATGATCATCGGGATCATCAGGATATCGGGGGGGATCGGAAAGACCGAGCTTTCCGCAAAGGCCACCAGTGCCAGCGCCCAAAGCGCGTTGGGATGCGCGGCCAGTGAAAATGTCCAGTCGTATAGTCGGCGCAGCATGGGGCCTCCGGTCGGGTCCGGCGCTTTCGAACATGCGCCCATTGCAAGGTCAAGCACGGTTTCGGCGTTGACGGGTTTTGCGCATCGCGATAGAGCACGCCCAGCGTATGCCCGAGTGGCGGAATTGGTAGACGCAGCGGATTCAAAATCCGCCGCCGCAAGGCTTGCCGGTTCGAGTCCGGCCTCGGGTACCACGCATGACCGAATCAGGCATCGGCACCGTCCGCGACGCCCGGATGTCGGGTTCCCAAACCGCCGGGGCGGCGGGCGGATTGATCGAATTGCCACAATTCCCACGGAACTTTGCCGCAAGTGCCGGATTTCGCGCGCACTTCTTGCTGTGCCGGGGGCAGCGCATTAAACTCGGGCGTGTATTCTGGCCCGACTCGTTCGGGCAATGATCATTTTGTGGTCTGTTTTTGCACAGGTCTTCGAATTGGGCGAAGTGGGGCGGCATGTATAATCTGGTCAAGACGCTACCCAGATTCTGGAAACGCACGATCGTGTTGTGCGTCGACTTGTCGCTTGTGCCGTTCAGCCTTTATCTGGCTTTCAGCCTGCAGTTGAACACGCTCTGGCCGGGTGCTGCAATGGCCGACTCCTGGGCGCTGTTTCCGCTGGTGACCGGGCTTGCCGCCGTAATCTCGATCAGCCTTGGCATCCCCAGCATCAAGCTCAACGCCTTTGAAACCCGCGCCGTGTTGCGGACCGCCGGATTTGCAGCACTGCTGACCACGATCACCGCCGCGACCAGCCGTCTGGCGGGCACCGGCATTCCCAGCGCAACCATCATCGTGTTCGGCTTCCTGTTCTTCACCCTGAGCGTGGCTTCGCGGCTGGCGGGGCTGCGGGTGATCCTGTGGATTTACCGACGGGGCAGCAATCGGACGCGGGTGCTGATCTATGGGGCCGGGGCAACCGGCGTGCAACTGGTCGCCGCGATCGGCCAGTCCGAGGAAATCGATCCCGTCGGGTTTCTGGACGACAACAAGACCCTGCAAAGCGTGACGGTCGCGGGCCTGCCGGTGCATGCGCCCGCCCGCGCTGCGGAACTGGTACGCGAACACGATATCGACCGTGTGGTGATGGCGATGCCGTCTCTGTCGCTGCCACGGCAGGCCCAGATCGCGCGGCGGCTGGAAAAGCTGGGGATCGATGTCCACCGTTTGCCCTCGTTTTCAGAACTGATCGGCAACCGCAGCCTGATCGACGAGATCGAGCCGATGCGCGCGGTCGATTTTCTGGGCCGCAACCAGCTAGACCGCGAACTGCCGGGCCTTTCCACGCGATTCCAAGGCAAGACGGTCATGGTGACCGGCGCCGGCGGATCGATCGGGGGCGAGCTTTGCCGTCAGTTGATGGTGTGCAAGCCCGCAAGGATCGTTTTGTTCGAGCAAAGCGAGCCCGCGCTCTATGCCATCGATCACGAATTGCAGGCGCTGGCCGAAGGTGCCGGGATCGTGATCGAGCCCGTGCTTGGTTCGGTCTGCGCCCGCGCGGCGGTTTCGCGCACCTTGCGCCGCCATCCTGTTGATATCGTCCTGCACGCCGCCGCCCACAAGCATGTGCCGATGGTCGAGGTCAATGGCATCGAGGGACTGCGCAACAACATCCTTGGGACGCGGGTGATGGCCGAGGCGGCGCGCGACGCGAACGTCCGTCAATTCATTCTGATCTCCAGCGACAAGGCGGTGCGCCCGACCAACGTCATGGGCGCAAGCAAGCGGCTGGCGGAACTGGTGGTGCAGGATCTTGCGGACCGCTGCGCGACGACCCTCTTTTCGATGGTGCGTTTCGGCAATGTGCTGGGCTCGTCCGGGTCGGTCATTCCCCTGTTCGCCGAGCAGATCGCGCGCGGCGGTCCGGTCACGCTGACCCATAACGCGGTCACACGCTATTTCATGACCCTGCCCGAGGCCGCACGGCTGGTCCTGCTGGCCGGCGGTATCGCGCGCGGCGGCGATGTTCTGGTGCTGGACATGGGAAAACCAACCCGAATTCGCGATCTGGCGCGCCAGATGATCGAACGTGCGGGCTATACCGTTCGCGACGCGGGCCATCCGGAGGGCGATATCGAGATCGTGGTGACCGGATTGCGCCCCGGTGAAAAGCTCTACGAAGAGTTGTTGATCGGCGCCGACATGCAGACGACCCCGCACCCGAAAATTCTGCGCGCACAAGAGGAAAAACTGTCCGAGATCGAAGTGGCCACCATGCTGCGCGACCTCAATTCCGTGGTCCAAAGCGGCGACACCGGGGCGGCGCGCGCCCTGATCAGCCGCTGGGTCGCAGGATATCACAGCCCTCGACACGAAGACGCGGTCTGAGACCCGGCTGCCGGCGACAGCCGCTTCCGACGTCGGCCCGCCGCATGATCCCGGCGTAAACTGTTGGAATTATCCGACAATCACCGAAAAACGTTCCGATTGACTTGAACTGCGCGAAAAAATGCTGACAAGGTTGCCCAATGGCGGGTGCAGCAAACCGCTCAAGGGGGCAGAAACTTGCGCAAATACCGGAATATTCTGGCGGGAATCGTGGTTGCGCTGGGGCAGGGCGCGGCGGCCGAATCTGCCTCGCTTAACCTTTACGGCATGCCGGGGCTGATCGACATGCCGACCGGTGAAAGCGCGCCGGACGCCCAATTGGCGAGCAGTCTCGGGTCTTTTGCAGGCATGACCCGGAACACGATCACTTTTCAGATTTCACCGCGCCTTACCGGATCGTTCCGCTATGCGGTGCTGCGGGGCTGTAACTGCTTTGGGTTTGTCGATTATTATGATCGGTCTTTCGATCTGCATTACCAACTGATGTACGAGGGCAATATCCGCCCGGCGGTGGCGGTCGGTCTGCGCGACATGATCGGCACCGGCATCTATTCCGGCGAATATCTGGCCGCAACCAAACACGTGACGCCGAACCTGAAGGTGACCGGCGGCATCGGCTGGGGGCGGCTCGGGTCGTTCAACTCGTTTCCCAATCCGCTTTCCGGGCTTGGCGGTGGCTTTGCTGTGCGGCCCGGCGGCGTGGGTCTTGGCGGCGTGCCGGGGTTCAACCAGTGGTTCCGTGGTCCTGCCGCCTTTTTCGGCGGCGCGGAGTGGCGCACGCCGGTCAAGGGGCTGAGCGTCAAGATCGAATATTCCTCGGATGCGTATACGCTTGAAACCGGAGCACCGGGATTGTTCGTTCGCCGTTCGCCGATCAATATTGGCGTCGACTACCAGCGTGGCAACCTGCTTCGGTTCAGCGGATACCTGATGCATGGCAACCAGCTCGGGTTTCGCACCACGCTGGCGCTGAACCCGAAAACACAGATCAACGCCGGATCGGGCGAGGCCGCGCCGACCCCGGTCCTGCGGCGTCCGCGCGATCATGAGCCCGGTGCCGCGGACGCGATGGATGCCGGATGGACGGCACAGCCCGGCGTCCAGGCACTGCTGCTCAAAAACCTCGACAAGCTGCTGGCCAAGGACGGTTTCATGATCGAGGCGGTGGCGATTACCGGCTCTGTGGCCGAGATTCGTTTCCGCAACCGCACCTTTGACAGCGCCGCACAGGCCGTCGGCCGGGTGGCGCGGGTCATGACGCGGGTCATGCCCGGATCGGTCGAGACCTTTGTTCTGGTGCCGCTTGAAAACGGAATGCCGGTCATGTCGGTCACCCTGAACCGCCGCGATCTGGAGGATCTGGAGCACGACCCGAACGCCGCCGAAACCTTGCTGGCACGTACGGAGATCACGGCGGCGAAAGCGGTGTATCGCGGGGACACGAAGCATCCGGATCTATATCCCTACGTGACCTGGGCCGTGAACCCGTATGTGCGATTCTCGCTGTTTGATCCCGACAATCCAGTGCGCGCCGATGTCGGCGTTCGGGCGGAGGCCAAGATCCAGATTTCGCCGGGACTGTCGGTCGAGGGATCGGTTCGCAAGAAAGTCGTCGGCAACATGGACACCATCACCCGGCTGTCAAATTCGGTGCTGCCGCATGTCCGTTCGGATTTCGGATTTTACGACATCGCCGGCGACCCGGCGGTCGAGAACCTGCACGGTGATTTGATGTTCAAGGCCGGACGCAACATTTATGGCCGGATATCCGTTGGTTACCTTGAACGCATGTATGGTGGTGTTTCCGCCGAGCTGCTGTTCATGCCGACCAACAGCCGCCTCGCCTTTGGGATAGAGGCCAACGTGGTGCAACAGCGGGCGTTCAACATGCTGTTCGGGTTCCAGCCCTATCAGGTGGTCACCGGGCACGTCTCGGCTTATTGGGACATGCGAAACGGGTTCGCCGCGCAACTGGATGTCGGGCGGTATCTGGCGGGCGATACCGGGGCGACCCTGACGCTGGAACGGCGGTTCGACAACGGCTGGAAGGTCGGCGCGTTCGCGACCCTGACCAACGTACCGTTCGCGACCTTCGGCGAAGGGTCGTTCGACAAGGGCCTGCTGTTCACCATTCCAATGTCCTGGTCCAGCGGCACGCCCAACCGCAAGGTTACTAAAACCGCGATCCGCCCGCTGACGCGCGACGGTGGTGCACGTCTTGAGGTTTCGAACCGGCTCTATCCTCTGCTGAGCGAATACCGGCGGCACCGGCTTGAACCAACCTGGGGGAGGTTCTGGCGATGAACCGGATCGCATTGGCATTGGGCGCGGGACTGATCGCGCTGGCGGGCTGTTCGTCGGAAGGGAATAATTCCCCGGCGCTGGATTTTCTGCGCGCCAAGATCGCTGGCGCCAAATCAGGGGGGCAGGTGGCGCCCCCTGCCTTGAGCCGCGCGCAACTGGCCGGTATCGACAAGCCGGTGGTCGTGATCACGGTCGAAAAATCCGGCGGCAGCGGCGCGATGGTCATGATTCGCGAAAACGATGGTGCGCAAACCTATTTCACGTCGGACCGGACGTCGCTGACCCTGCGGCGGGGCATGGTGATCGCCACACGTGGCCTTGGCGAAGACCTGATGTTCACAGACGCATTTGCGACGTCGGTCGCACTGCGCACCGGTGGTGGCGGAGATTTGCCGCGCACGCACCGATACCTTGATGGCGAGAATCACACGCTGGCGATGTCGTTCACCTGTTCGCTGGTGAAAACCGGGTCGGAAGGGGTCGAAATTCTGGGTCGCAAACACCAGACCCGGCATTTCCGCGAAAGTTGCTCAAATGAGACAGTGAATTTCGTCAACGAATATTGGGTTTCCGCAAGTAATGGGCAAATTTGGCAATCCCGTCAATGGGTTGGACCCGAAACCGGGGTTCTGCTGGTGCAGGTCGTTCAACGTTGATCGCCGCAACGATTTGGTTGACTCGGAAGGCGATAAAACCGTAAATTCGACGCAAGACACGATAAATGGAGATTTCCAAATGAAAAAGTTCGTAATTCTCGCAGCGGCGGCAACGCTGGCTTCGGCAATGGCAACCAGCGCTTTCGCCGGTGCCGTGGTGGCAGACGTTCAAGACGATGAAGTGGTCGCGGTTCCGCCGCCCTCCAGCAGCTTCCGTCCGTCGCTCCTGATTCCGGGTCTTCTGATCCCATTCCTGATTCCGGATGGATCGACCACGACGACCATGTAATTCGGTCGGCGCGGCGAAAAGTAATCGCGGGCCTCTAGCGGGGCCCGCTTTCGGCGTTTGCGATACGGAAATTTCTTGCTGTTTTGCAGGGACGCGGTTGGCCAACGGTCTGGCATCACTTGAAAATTTGCAGGCTCTATTCCCCGTTTCCGGATATCAACCGGAACATCCGGTCGCCTTCGTCCTGCCATGACGAAGCCTCGGCAATTCGCTGCGCCGCTTGCGCCCTGGCGTTGCGGCCCTTTTCGTCCGAGATCGCCCCAAGGATCGTCGCGGCCATGCCGTCGGGGTCCATCGGCGCGTAATAGGCTGCCGATTCCGGCAGCAACCACCGCGCGGAGGGCGTGTCGTTCATCACCACCGGGCAGAGGCAGGCGGCCGCTTCCAGCGGGATCAGGGACAGGTTTGTCCCGCTCAGCAGCAGGCCGAGATCGCTTTGCGAATACAACGCCGGCAATTGCGGGATCGGCAGCTCTGCGGCATTGACGTGCCGAAACGGGATGTCGTATCCGCCGACGTCGCCGCCAAAGAATGTGACGACGACTTCGGGGTGTTGGTCGCACACCTGTTTCAGGGCACATAGTCCAAGCTCGAACAATCGCCGCTTGGTGCCGTGGCGCGCATAAAACATGATGTTGAAATCCGGCGTCGGCTGTTTGGGCTGGCGGACATAAAGTTTCCGGTCGTAACTGAACGAAAACGCATCACATTTCATGCCGTAGTCAGAATGCAGTTTCCCGCTGAGCCAAGTCCCCGCCGTGATCCCCCGCAGTCCCAGACGATAGGTATTTTCCGCAAGATAATATTCGGAAGAAACCGAATAGAACGCGGGCTCGAAATCCTGCACGAAATAGAATCGCTGCCGCGTCGCCTGATATTTGGCCACCCAATAGGCGGTCTGCCAGCCGGTTGCGATCGTGCTGAAGGCCGGCCTGAAACCTTCGATGCCAAGCGTGATGTCGGCGTCAATTTCGAAATACCATTCACGTATCGCCCGTTTCGCCGTGGCCCCGTTGCGCCAGTTATGGGGTGGCAGGATCACCACGTTTTGTTTCACCCCACGTTCCGCCAGCAAATTGACAAACCGGAAGATCGTCTGATGCCCGCCCGATCCGAACCCGAAATTCGGAATGACCCATTGCAGGGTATCGCGGCCCGCATCCGTCAGATCAGGGTCGTCATCGGCACCATGAGCAAAGCCGAATATATTTTCATAAAACCCGATCACGTCGCTTTTCCGGCGGGCCGAGGCCGGGGCCGGCCGCGGGCTGATGCCGGTATCGCTGGCGGCAACGGGGTCGGGGGCCACGGACCCGGTCAAATGCCGCCTTGAAACGCTCAAGGCGGAACCCACCCCATGCAGGCGGGCGTGGCGAATGAATTTCCGGGCCAGTCTAATCATGTTTCAAAGCGACTTTATCCAATCGTCCCGGGAAATTCTGGCCAGGACAAACCGGGGAAGGTTTTTCCTGCACCCAAGGTAATGCCCAAGCGGGCGGGCAAAGGATTCAAGCGTCCGCGAAATCGTCTTGGCAGGATGGGTCCGCCACCAACCATACCGGAGCGCATTGCCGATGTCCCGCCTGATCAGATAAATCGATGATCGCAGAATGCCGCGCACGGATCCGGCAAGGCGGTATCCGAACAACCGGTGAAAGGCGCGGGATTCATCGAAACTGCGCCGCAGGGTATCCCAGGGGCCGAATGCATGGGAATGGCGCACGACGGAATTCGCGGCGAACGCCTTTTTATAGCCCGCTTCGACGATCGTTTTGGCCCAGATCTGATCTTCGGCGAACTGCACGTCCGGCAGGGGAAATTCCGCCCAGACCGAGCGGCGAAGGGCCGAGCTGTTGTCGGAAAAAAAGTGATAGATCTGCTGAAGACCGATATCGGCATCATAAGCTGCGCGATCCGTGATCTGGACGACCGGAAATTCCTCTAGCCCGCGAAAATGTTGCTGTATCTCCCACGCGACAAACGGATCGGCGTCGGTATGGGCGACGTGTCGCGAGAATGCGCCGGCAATATCGGGATCCTCTTCCAGCGGTTGCAACAGGTTCGCCAACCACAGATCGTTGGCCGGAATGGCGTCGTGGGTCAGAAAGACGATGAATTCCGAATTGCCCAATGTTGCGGCAAAATTCCGGGTTCTGCCATGGCCGAATTCGCTGGGCGGAATATGCTCGATGCGCCAACCGTGGCTTTTGGCGACGCTGACGCTGGCATCGGTGGAACCTGAATCGATGCAGATCACCTCGAATCCGGGGGCGAATTTCTGCCGCTTGAGGGCTTCACAGACCTGTCGGAAATGCGGCAGGCCGTTTTTGACGGGGATGATCACGGTCGCCTTGTTGCCGGTGGATTTCAAACTGATTGCCCATTCCTGCCGGTTCAATGGCCTGACGTCAGACGGTACTGGCGGCATTTCACCCGATGTGTCCGCTCTGTTTATACCGGCGCAAATTACCCGTTTTCAACCGGACCGGGCCAAAAACGCGATCCCAAGGTGATTTCCGGTGCCGTTCGTGTCATTTTGAAGTGACCGAGGAATGGGGCCGCGCCAGAACCGCGTTCACCCGGGCCAGATCGAATTCCGCGCCGACGAAATCAAACAGCGTCTTCAACCGCGCGGGGTTTGCAACATAATCGTCATAATGAACCAGACAGCAATCGTCCCTTTCGCCCGCGATTTCGCCCAGCCACTGGTTGAGCTGTCGCAAATGCCGTTCGGCCGCAGCATGTTTCGCCCGCGCATTGCTTAGAATGATGTCGTTGATATTGCGGGTATTGAGGACAAATCCCGCGCTGGGATAAATTTCCCGGATCGTGTCCAGATGATGTTCAAGATCGGCGCGGGTGGGAAAATTGTACCGGATTTCCTTGAACCCGATGGTTTTGTGGTGGGGTTCCGGTTGCAGGATGTTTTTCTCAAAGGCCAGACGGAGTTCCCGGCCAAAATCCTCAAGATTTGCCTTGCCGATGGTGTACCACGGGGTTTCGACTTCGTGGCTGAAACCTGCGTGCCGGTGGATCGCGCGTTTCAGCAACGAATAGGATTCGATCAGCCGCCGGTGGACGCCGTTGTTTTCGCCGCTGATCTTGACCTCATCGATGCTGTTCAGAATACCCTGAACCAGCGTGGATCCGGACCGACCGCTTGCCAGAACAAATATGTAGCGATAATTCATGATGTTCGATCATTTGTGTGCTTAAATTCGGATCCGGTTGTCGATTTCTTCCGCAATCAATTTTGGCCGTCCGGAGGAAATCACGACTTTCTTATAGACGGTGCCAAGGTCTGGCAACACCTGCATCCGTCGAAATCAACGTTCGATGCGGGGCCGCATCGTCGGCAAGATGCGCCGCCCGCCGACCCGGAAATCTTGCGAATGGGCCTTCTAGAAAACCGAAATATCGTTTGCCAGGGCCGCGACCCCCGTCAGCGCCAGGCCCTGCAACGTCAACGTGTTGCCCAAGCCGAAGTCAAACACGATATCATCCACCGAGACGATGGCCATCGCCAGTATCTGGGTGGTGGTCAAACTCGCCCCGTTCCACAAGGCCGCATCGAAGCTAAGGGTGTCAATGTCGTCGGTGAAATCCGTGATCACGTCGGCGCCCGCGGTGAAGACGAAAGTGTCCGCACCAAAGCCCCCGTCCAGCACATCGTCGCCCGCGCCCCCGTTCAGGATGTCGCTGTCATTATGCCCGAACAGCGTGTCATTCCCGTCGCCGCCCTCCAGCGTGTCGTTGCCCGCCTGCCCGTAAAGCCAGTCGGCCCCGCCGCCACCGATCACTATGTCGTCCCCGCCCAGCGCATACAGCCGGTCGGCCCCGCCGCCGCCATCCAGCCGGTTGGCACCGCTGCTGCCGACCAGTATATCGCCGAAACCGGAGCCGGTCAGGTTTTCAACCCCGGTGATGGTATCGCCCGCGGCCCCGCCAAAGTTCGCGCCGCCGTCCAGCCGTGCCCCCACCGACCGGTTTGAGACGGCATAGGTGACCGTATCGATGCCCGCCTGACCGTCCATCGCATCGGCACCAAAGCCCCCGTCCAGCACATCGTCGCCCGCGCCCCCGTTCAGGATGTCGC
>CAZRLO010000028.1:0-5616 GCA_964600965.1 uncultured Rhodobacter sp. | reverse complement strand
TGTCATTATGCCCGAACAGCGTGTCATTCCCGTCGCCCCCCTCCAGCGTGTCGTTGCTGTCATTGCCCATTAGGGTATCGTTACCGCCGAGCCCGAACAGGCTGTCCGCGCCGATACCGCCGTTCAACACGTCGTCGCCGGTGCTGCCGGTCAGTTGCATCCCGAGGATCGCGCCGGAATGCGGCATGGCGCGGGTCAGCGAAAGCAGATCACCGGTGGAAAACTCCGCAGCCGCAAGCGGCGTACCGGCGGCGGTCGTGATCTCCAGAACCTCGCCACGAAAGCTCAGCCACGCGCCATCGGCGGTCGACGTGATCTCGATCTGGCGAATGTCGCGCAGCATCGGAAAGGCGGTCAGGTCGATCCGGTCCTCGCCGGGTGTGAAATCGACGATCCGGTCGACGACACCGTCGGGCGACAGGACGAAAATATCCCGGCCCGCGCCGCCGGTCAGCCAGTCGCTGCCGGTGCCGTCGATCAGGATGTCGTTGCCCTGCTGTCCGTCGATCGAAACCCCGCCGCCGACAGCTTGCAGGATATCGGCCAATGCGGTTCCCGTGAATGCGGTGGAAACGGTGGTGTCGATCACCCCGGCGGCATCCGGCGTATAGGAAAGTTGCGTCAGTCCGCGTTCGTTGCCGCTGCCGACGAATATCTGGATCTCGCCGCCGACAACCACCGCCGCAAGGGCGCTGACATTGCCAAGCGCCATGGCGGCATCGTCCGCCATGGTCTGCAAATGCAACAGCCGCCCGCCCGGCAACATCTGAAACAGGCTGATCCCGTCATCTGCCCCGCCGACCAGAACATAGACACGGCCCTGATGGCTGACGACCGACAGGGTTTCAGGGCCCGCGAATCGCGTGCCCAGATCGTCGATCACATGGTCGCGCAGACTGAGCGTGCCGTTTGCCGCGACCCCGACCACCGAGATCGAGTTGCTGCCCGCCGCCGTCATCACCAGAAAGGTCTCGCCCGCGAAATCGACGGTCTCCAGCGCTGTCGGCGTGGCGATGCCCCAGCCGTCGACGGCGCCGATCGAATCCAGTTCGCTCAACTGCCCGTTCGCGCCGATCTGCCAGCTTGTCAGCGCGGCATCGCTCAGGCGGGCCGAAAACAGGAATGTTTCCGCCCCGACCGTCGCCTGCGCCAGCGCGGCGGCGTCCTCGGCTCCGGCGGCGGCAATTTGCTCGACCGCCAAAAGCTGCCCGTTCGCATCCAGATTGAGCCGCATCAGCCCCGATCCGCCCCAGACCCCGCCATAGACCCATGTCTCTGTACCGACCCCCTGAACGGCGGTCGTATGCACCAAACCCTGCGCCAGCGCCGCCATGCCGCTGAACTGGGCAATGGCACCAAGTTGCCCCTGAACGCCTAACGCGAATGCGTTCAGCCCGGATGCCGTCCACGGCTCCACCCAAAGCGCGGATGTCTGGGAAAAATCCACCAGCTCCAGGTCAAGCGGGGCAAGCGACGCTCGAGCAGGCAATCCGCTTTGCTCGATGAAGGTCGCGGCCTGGCCGGTTACCAGATCAAAGGCGCTCAGCCCGTTTTCCGCGCTGCCGGCGGCGTACAGCACGCAACCGCTCTGGGTCTGAAAAGTCTCGAAATCGCTCAGTCCGGTCACGAAATTCAACGACACGTCGTCGAACGTCGCAACGAAATTCATCATCCCCATCGGTTCACCCACAATTGCCACCACCAGAGGCAACTTTGAGCGAGCGGGATTTGTGTGACCTTACCGGAATATGGTGATTTCTTGACGGTTGCCCGGAATTTTAATTACCGCCGTCGCGGGGCATTTCGGGATCAGCGCGACAAGTCCAGGGTTGCCAGATCAATCCGGTGATCCAGCATCCGGGCACCATCGATGTCCGGCACCTCTTGCAGGGCCGGCAACCATTGCTTCGGGGCCAACCCCGTGATCGGGCCCTTGATCCGGGCCATGCGATTGCCGATGCGCGCGTGCAGTTCGCCCCTGAATTCAAATCCGCTGCCGACGAGCTCGATCCGGTATCGCGCCCCCCCCGCATCCAGCCCCAGCAGGCGCCATTTGACGGTGCTGCCGTCAGGCAGACCAACGCCAGTACCGCGCAGCAACCCGCTTTCGGGGTCCAGACCCGTGGTCCATGCCGCCAGCCGCCCCGGCATCAGCACACGCAAATGCGCGATTTCCGTCTGGCTCAGCCCGGCGGCGATCACGCCCAGCGACAGGCCCAGCAACAGGAAGAGACCGCGGATCATGGCGTCTCGCCCAACAGGAATTCCGCCGCCACCTGACCGGCGCGGTCGGTGCGTTGAATGTGAAACGACACGATCCGGTAGCCCCAGACCGGCCGGACGGCGCTGGTCCACGCGGTCACGGTGGCAAAGGGTGCGTCTTCGATCACCAACTCGACCGCACCGTCATCGCGCCCGGCAAGGCGGGTCACATATGGGCGCAGGCCGGCTTCGTTCAGACCCTTTTCGATCCCGCTCAGGCCCACGGGAGCACCGTTTTTCGGGATCGCGTTGGTCTGGCCATCGACCAGTGCGGCGCTTTCCTCGATCCGGTGGGTGACCCAGACCATCAGCGCGCGGGCCGTGCTCAGATCGCGTTGTGCCGCGGCCCCTCGGTCGGCCAGAGGCAGGACCCACAGAAAAATCACGGCCAGCGGCAGAACCAGGCCGCACAAGATTGCCAGCAATCGTCTTTCATTGGCGCTCAGTGCGAGCAAAAGTTCGGCCAGACGCAGGGTCATTGGCCGGGCCTCGGTGCGGTATTCAACAGCAATTCCGCCTCGATCCCGTCGGTTTCGGCCACGTTGGATCGGGCCACGGTCACGCTTATTCCGCCGGTTTCAAGCGCTGCTTTCAAATGGTCCAGCCGCGCGAAATCCGCCAGCGTAACGGTGATGCCCAGACCGGTATCGGCGGTGAACCCCGCGCGGGTCACGCGGGCATCGGTGCTGGCGACGATATCGGCAACCTGACGGAACAGCTCAAAGGGCGGTGTTTGCGCCCGGGCGTTGCTTGCCTCGCGTTGCCGATCGGCCAGCGCCTGCGAGACCTGCCGCCGGATATCCAGAACCGGCGCGTCGGGCAGCAATGTTGCGTGCAGGGCCACGACGATGTCGCGGCGCAGCGTCTCTGCGCGCGCCTGCCGGTCGGTTGTTGCGATCAGGTTGCCCGCCGTCCAAATCACCAGCGCGCTCAGCGCCAGCGCCACGGGCAGCCGCCAAAGGACAAGCCCCTTCAGCAGGCCTTCAAGCGCGCGCTGCGGATCGACCGCCAGATCGAGCCGCAGTTCCCCATGCGCAAACGCTCGCGGCGCGGCGGTATTTTCGCCCGACATCGCCTGCGCTTCGGTATGGAGCGGAATTTTCAACGCCGCCAAATCGTCGTCCAGCGCCTTTACCGGGTCGCCGAGGCGCAGGATCCTTGCGGGTTTCGGCGCTTTTGCCAACAGCAGTCGCGCCAGTTCCGGTTCTGAGGAAAACCCGTCCACCACGCCCAGCCGGGCCCGAACCCGGTTGCCCGCGACGTGGATCACCCAGGTATCGCTGGCGGCGGGCAGGGCCAGATAATCCGGCAAGATCGCCAGACAATGCGGGGCATCGCCAACAAATCGCGCCCGCCATGTTGCGATTTCGGCCGTCCAGACCACCATCGTGCTGTGCCAGACGCCCCGGTCCGGCCCCCCGTGGCCCGGCCGTAATTCAATTTCATCGCCCGCCAGCCCCAGCAGATCGCTGACCTGCCGGCGCGCGACGCTTTCGCGCGCCGGGCCGCGCAGCCCGTCGGGCAGGTCCAGTGGCAAGAGCGGTGCGCGTTCGCCGGGGACCAGCGCGACGAAAGCGGCCCCGGGCAGCGGGCCGCCGGTTCGCAGGTCGTATAGCGGAGTATCGTCGTCAACGATCGTCGCCACTGGTCCGTCCTTTGCTAGTGCCCGCTGCTCAGGCGAAATCTTACCCGGGTTTTGCCGGTTTCCGGCGAGCGGTACAAGATCAGCCTGCGCCGCAATTGCGTTTGGTGGAATGTCGCAAAAATTTGCGCCTCGAACCAGTTGCTGGAGACGCTGAACCGCCCCAGATCGATTTCCGCCAGCGTGATCTCGGAAACCGAACGCGTGATCCAATCGACAAATGCCGCATCGCTGGCAAAGGGCCGCGCGGTGCGTTCATCCATCAGCGCGGAAATGGTGCCGGGTGCCAGTTCGGGCAGCACCGCCCGCAGCACCGCGCCGGGGGCGGTGTTGATGTTGATCGTGCCTTCGGCGGGAATGACGGTGCTGATGGCCTGCAAACGGCGAAAGGTGGCCGCGTCCATCCCGGCAACGTCGCGCAATTCGTCAAGGATACCGGCCGTTCCGCCCCTTGGATCGATGGGGCGTGCGCGGTTGCGGTAGGGCGCACGATCCGCCGGGCCGGATTCCGACAACCATTGCACGATGGCCTTGCCAAGCTGCGCGGGCAGACCGGCCTCGGCCATAAGGCGCGAAAACGACTCGGGTCCGAAAACGGCGTCGCCCCCTGCCAGCCAGTTGAGATTGAACCGTCCCTGCAGATCCCGGATGCTGCCACCGGCTTGTCCCTGATCGATCGCGACGACGTGTCGGGGCGTCGCCCAGGCCTCGGCCGAATGATCAGACGCGCTGTTCTTCAGGTCGGCGTCAAGGGCGGCCAGCACGAAATTCTCGTATCCGTCCAGATAGGCCTTGGTCTGCAAAACCGCCTGCACTTGGCTCTGGCGTTGCCGGGACCGGGTTGCGCGCTCCAGCAGCAGCACCGATATGGCCGTGATGGCAACGACGATCAGCAACGCGCTGATCAGCGCGAAACCGGTTTCGCCCTGCGCGCCGCGTTTCATGGATAGGCCACCAGCGTTGGCAGGGGGCCGAAGCGTGCGGAATCGATCACGATCTCGATGGCCAGCGGCAGGGCCGCCGCGGTGCCCAGCAGATCGGGATCGGCCCCCGCCACCCAGAGACGGGCGGGGGTCATGGTGCGGATGGCTAGGTCGGTGAACCCGGTGCCGATCTCCACCTTTGGTGCGGCAAGGGCGGGGCTGGCGGGGATCAGAACCGGCCAGGTCTGCCGGTAGATCTTGCCGGCATTCCGATCGATGCTCCAGATCACGCGCCCCGGTGGGGCCACGGTCTCGCCCGGGTCGCGGATCGCGGGACTGACGGAAATAGCGAATTCATCCTGACCCGGCGCGATCCTGAAGGCCGATTCGATGCCGCCGCCGGGGGGGTAGAACAGCAGCGGCACCGCCGCTTCGAGATCGGAGCGCAACAACGACAGGGCGAAGGTCAGTTCGGACGTGGCACGGTCAGCTTCGCCGATCCGGTCGCGTGCCCGTAAACTGCCGGTCAGCGCCTGCAATCCCAGAACCGCGACCAGCGCAAAGATCATCAGGACCACGACCAGTTCCATCAGGGTGAACCCGGCGGATCGGGGCGATGTGGTCGGCTGGATGATCCGGCGGCTCACGGCAGGGGGGCCCAGGGCACAAAGACGACCCGGTGCGCGCCGGGCTGGCCCGTGGCGGCAACGTTCAGTGTTACCTCGAAAAATCCGACCTCGGTTTTTCGGACCCGGCTTTCGATCCGCCACTCATACGGCCCGGCCGTGA
>CAZRLO010000027.1:0-28120 GCA_964600965.1 uncultured Rhodobacter sp. | reverse complement strand
ATAAACTAGTTTTCCGGATGACTTCACCGATAACCACCTGATTTAGCGAAACTTATTGCATTTCGGTATTTTGTTGACCAACGGAATAGATGTCGAAAAGCGTCGCGACCGAACTCAGGTCTGAACCGGTCTTCGCATCGCGCCCGGGAGGGTGCGCGTCCACCGCTAAGGCAGCACCTTGCCCGGATTCAGAATATTTCCGGGATCCAGCGCCGTCTTGATTTGCCGCATCAAATTCAGTGCTGCAGGGTCCTTGCGCCGGCCCATGGCGCCTCGTTTCGCCAATCCGATGCCGTGTTCAGCCGAAAAACTGCCGCCCAGTTCCTGCACCACGTCTTCGACCAATTCATAGATCGCTTCCCTTGTCCCGGCGCCCACGGCTTGCGGCTCTCCGGGATCCGGCCACAGGCTGTAATGGATGTTGCCGTCGCCCAGATGTGCGATGGCGATCACTTCAGCTTTCGGCGCAACCGGCTTCAGTCGCTGTTCCATCTGTTCCAGAAACGGTGCAACCGCGTCCAGCGGCACCGCTATATCCGCTGTTACCGGTACGCCAAGATGGGTGGAAACTTCGAACGCCATTTCCCGTTGTCGCCACATTTCCAGCCGCTGGCCTTCGGAACTGGCGATCGAGGCGGTCAGGACGTCGCCGGATTCCAACAAGTGGGTCAGGCTGTCTTCCAGCACTGCTGCGATTGCGATGCGACCGTCTTTGGCCGGTTCCGCACTTTGGCTGCCGGTCGCCGCCAGTTCGACCAGAATGCCGGTCTCCATCGGTTCGGGAAATGGCGCCTTTGCGCCGGGGTCCAACTGTTGCAGGTGCCGGAAATAATTCGCGGGCATATATTCGAACGCCTCGACGGCACCGCCCGATTCCGCCTGTAGCAGATGCAGCAATTCAAGTGCGGCGCGAATATCGCGCATGCCCACCATCGCCGTGGCAAAGGCACCGGGTTTCGGCACCAGCTTCACCACCGCCGATGTTATCACGCCCAGCGTGCCCTCGGAACCGATGAACAAATCCTTCAGATCATAACCGGTGTTATCCTTGTGCAGCGCTGACATCAGGTTGACCACCTCGCCGCTGGCCAGTACCGCTTCGAGCCCCAGGCACAAAGCGCGGGTATTGCCATAGCGCAAGACATTCGAGCCTCCGGCGTTGGTCGCAAGATTGCCACCGATCATGCAGGAACCACGGGCACCGAACATCAGCGGAAACGTCAGGCCATGCGACGCCGCGGCATCGTGCAGATCGGACAGAATGACACCAGCCTGCACCCTGGCGGTGCGGGCAAGCGGATTGATCTCGGGTTGCCGGTTCATCCGGTCGAGTGACAGCAAAATCCGGTCGCCCGACTCCGCTGCATAAGCCCCGCCGGCAAGGCCGGTGTTGCCTGAAATTGGAACCACCGGCGTACCGCTGGCGTTGGCCAGCATCAGAATTCGCGAAGCCTCGGCCGTCGATTTTGGCCGAACAACCGCCAGCGATCTGCCTTTGTATGCGCCGGTTATGTCATGCTCGTATTTCGTGCGCTGCATGTCGCCATGCAGACAGTATTTTTCACCGACAATGTCACCTAGCGCGGCAATGAAATCGGCCATTTCACCTCTCTTTTCATGGCGTTCTGCGGTCAGACAGCCAATTTCGGCAGCAGGCCGCGCAACATTTTCAGGCAGGCCGCAAGTTGGTCCCGCGAGACATATTCGTCAGGTTTGTGGGCCTGCACGATCGATCCCGGTCCGCAGACGACCGCCGAAATTCCAAGTTCCTGAAACAATCCCGCCTCGGTTCCAAACGCGACCAGTCCGACGGAATTTCCACCGGTCAGTTCCTGCACCAGCGTCACGGCGGGGTTGTTTTCGGTCGGCTCCAGACCGTCTACATCGCCGACATATTCGATGTCGATCGAAGCGTCGTGATAGCTCGACCGCATTTCAGGCAGCAGAACGTCGTCGGCAAATGTGTTGATCCGGTCGCGCACAAAGGCCTTGTCGTCGCGGTTCACCGGGCGGAATTCCCAATCTATCCGACAGAAATTCGGGATCACGTTATGCGCAACCCCTCCTTGGACCGCGCCGACATTGATGGTGGTCCAGGGCGGCTCGAACCGGCTGGTCAGAGGGGCGCGGGGTTTCAGTTCTTCGCCGATTTTCAGCAACTCGCCGATATAGCGCGCCGCGTATTCCACGGTGTTGACGCCCGCCGCGGGCAATGATCCATGCCCCTCCAGCCCGCCAAGGCGCGTGGTCGTCTCGCAGCACCCTTTGTGACCTTCGATCACCTGCATCGAGGTCGGCTCGCCGATGATGCAGATCGCGGGTTTGCGCCCCTTTTTCTTGAGGTCTTCCAGCATGACGCGGGCACCCAGGCACCCGGTTTCCTCGTCATACGTAAAGGCAAAATGCAAAGGTCTTTCGAGATTCTTGGCGGCGAATTCAGGGGCGATGGCCAACGCACAGGCGATGAAACCCTTCATGTCGCACGTGCCGCGCCCGAACAACAGACCGCCTTCTTCACGCAGAACGAAAGGGTCGCTGGTCCAGTCTTGCCCCTCCACCGGCACCACGTCGGTATGACCCGACAACACGATGCCGCCATCAATATCCGGGCCAAGTGTCGCGAAAATATTGGCCTTTGCGCCGGTCGCGTCGCGGGTGATCTCGATCTTCGCGCCAAGGTCGGTCAGAACGGTTTCAATAAAGGAAATCACATCAAGATTGCTGTCGGTCGAGATTGACGGCAATTCGACCAGCGTTCGGGTCAACGAGACCGCTTCGTCCAGCAACTTGCCCATCAACCCTGCTCCCGCAACCAAATCCGCAAAATTTCTAACCCGCCAACCGGCGGTCGGCAAGGCGGCCGATATCGGCGCACCCATCCGACATGATCCACCAATCAGTCAAAGAAATAAGGTCCCGCTTCGGCCAACAGCGTCCCGGCCAGCGACCGGCCCAGTTCGGCGGCGCTGTCGATGGGGCCGCTGACCTCGTGACTCAGACGCTCCGAACCGTCGGTGCGCAGAATTTCGCCGCGCAGACGCATCGTGCGTTCCCGGATTTCGGCGAATCCAGCGATCGGCATTTCGCAGGATCCTTCGAGCACCTGCAGATACATGCGCTCGGCCTCCAGCCGATAGCCGGTGGGAAAATCGTGAATTGGCGACAAAAGATCCTTGAGGGTTTCATCGTCGGCCCGCCGCTCGATCCCGATCACACCCTGCGCCACGGCGGGCAGCATTTCGGAAAGCGGAACCGGGCCGTTGGCGGCCTTTTCCATCCCAAGCCGGTTCAGACCCGCCATCGCCAGAAACGTGCAATCCGCAACGCCCTGATCCAGTTTCTGGAGCCGTGTCTGAACATTTCCACGAAACTCCACCACATTCAAATCGGGCCTGCGATACAGAATTTGCGCCCGCCGCCTGAGACTGCTGGTGCCAACGGTCGATCCCTTGGGCAGGTCCGTCAGGTTTTCGACGATTGGCGACAGGAACGCATCGCGCGGGTCTTCGCGCGGCAAAAAGCAGTCGAGCGTCAGCCCGCCGGGTTGCAGTACCGGCATATCCTTCATCGAATGCACCGCGATATCGATGCGGCCATCGATCAGCGCCTCTTCGATTTCCTTGGTGAACAGACCCTTGCCGCCAACTTCGCGCAGCGGTTTGTTCTGGATCATGTCGCCGCTGGTCTTGATGACCACAATCTCGAAAGACGCCCGGTCAAAACCGTGCATGTCGATCAGGCGTTGCCGCGTTTCATGCGCTTGCGCAAGCGCCAGCGGAGAGCCACGCGTCCCGATACGCAGCGGGGAATCAGAATTGGGCCAAAGGGGTTGCATCGCCATTTCCTAGCGCCGCGCCCGGACGCTGACAATGCCCTTGCGCACAAAGACACATTGACTTCGCCCCGTCGCGGCGCAAGGACACAAAGTCGGCACTTTTCCGGGGAAACACGATGTCAGAAAAACCGCTGTTGCGCGCATTGAAGGGCGAGGTCTTGCCGGTGCCGCCTGTGTGGATGATGCGGCAGGCAGGGCGTTATCTGCCGGAATACCGGGCGACGCGCGCCCGGGCCGGGGATTTTCTGTCGCTGTGCTACAATCCCGAACTGGCGGCCGAGGTCACGTTGCAGCCAATTCGGCGTTTTGGGTTTGATGCCGCCATTCTGTTTGCCGATATCTTGCTGCTGCCACAGGCGCTTGGCGCCGATTTGTGGTTCGAAACCGGCGAAGGCCCGCGGCTTTCAACGATGACGAGCGCTGCCGATTTTGCCGGCCTGAAACCCGTTGATACCATCCACGAAACGCTGTCGCCCGTCTATGAAACCGTCGGGCGCGTTGCCAGGGAACTGCCCCGGGAAACAGCGCTGATCGGATTTGCCGGCGCGCCATGGACGGTTGCGACCTATATGATTGCGGGGCGCGGCACGCCGGATCAGGCACCGGCACACGAGCTCATGCGCAAGACCCCTGCGGTATTTGACGCGCTGATCGGGTTGCTGACCGAGGCGACCATCGCCTATCTGTCGGCGCAGGTCCGGGCCGGGGCCGAGGTGGTAAAACTGTTTGACAGTTGGGCCGGATCGCTTGGAGATGCCGCGTTCCAAAAGTATGCGTTGAAACCGGCCAAAGACATCATTGCCGGTCTGAGGGCGGTTCATCCCGACCTGCCGGTCATCGCGTTCCCGCGCGGCGCGGGCGAACGGTTCGCAGGCTTCGCAAACGCCGTTGGTGCCGATTGCGTGGCGCTTGATACGGCGGTCGATGCGGCATGGGCGGCCGAAATGGTGCAGACGGATGGCTGCGTACAGGGCAACCTCGATCCGGGGCTTCTGGTGACCGGCGGAAAGGCGTTGTCGGTCGAAACCAGGCGCATCGCATCGGCGTTTTCCAACGGGCCGCACATCTTCAACCTTGGCCATGGAATCACACCCGACGCCGACCCCGCCAATGTCGAGGTGATGTTGCGGGCATTGCGGGGCTAGCGCCCGCCAATTGCCAGGGCGGATGCGCGGGCCACCGTGTGAGGCGCTCAAGATTTCGGGAAATCCCGTTCGACCCCAACGGGTTACAGCGCTTTCCCCGGCTTTCGGGCGCTTGCGCTTTACCACCATCCCCGATACATCTGATGTAAACGAATCCGCGCGGTCCGGATTGCACGGGCGGCACGAGACATCCACGAACGGAGCCGCCATGAACCTTGATCTCGTCGACCAGCGCGGTCTGGTGTTGCTGGGATGCGGAAAGATGGGGTCGGCAATGCTGGCTGGCTGGCTGAACGCGGGGACCAGCGCCCGAGCGATCAGCATTCTGGACCCCAAGCCGACCGAATGGGTGCTTTCCCTGCAAGAAAGCGGTGTTTCGGTCAACGCGGGACTGCCCCAAAATCCGGCGATTTGCATTCTGGCGGTAAAGCCGCAAATGATGCGCGAAGCGCTTGCGGCGTTGAAACCGCTCGGCGATGGCGACACCCTGTTCCTGTCGATCGCCGCCGGCACCCCCATCCGCGCCCTGGAAACCGCTTTGGGCGCGCGAACGCCGATCATCCGTGCCATGCCAAACACGCCTGCTGCGGTCGGTCATGGGATCACGGCGCTGATCGGTAATGACCAGACTTCGAATTCCGATTTGAAGCTTGCCGAAAATCTGTTGGGCGCCATAGGACAGACCGTGCGCCTGGATTCCGAAGCGCAGATCGACGCCGTGACCGCGGTTTCGGGCTCGGGTCCCGCTTATGTATTCCACCTGATCGAAACACTGGCCGCCGCGGGCGAGGCGCAGGGACTGCCAGCCGATATCGCGATGAAACTGGCCCTGACCACGGTCGCGGGTGCGGGGGATCTGGCGGAAAACGCCGCCGAAACACCGGCCGAACTGCGCGTCAACGTCACCTCGCCCGGCGGCACGACCGCGGCTGCGCTTGGTGTCCTGATGGACCGGGCAACCGGATTTCCCGCCCTTTTGGAACGCGCGGTCACGGCGGCGGCGGCACGGGCGCGCGAATTGGGCAAACAGGCATGAGCACCATCGAATTTGCCGATTTCCAAAAGGTCGATATCCGTGCCGGTCGTGTCCTGAAGGCCGAGGCGTTTCCGGAGGCCCGCAAACCAGCCTTCAAACTGTGGGTGGATTTCGGTCCGGAGCTGGGGGAACGCAAATCCTCGGCCCAGATCACGGAGCACTACGGTCTTGCCGATCTGCCGGGGCGGATGGTGATGGCGGTGGTCAACTTTCCGCCCCGCCAGATCGGCCCGTTCATGTCCGAAGTTCTGGTGCTGGGGGTGCCGGATACCAACGGCAACGTCGTGCTGCTGGCGCCCGATCGCGAAGTCGAGCCGGGCGCACGGATGTTCTGACGGCTAAGCCCAGACGTCCCCGACCGCCGACCGCCAGTGGCGACGGCACAGTGAAACATAGGTCTCGTTGCCACCGATCTGTACCTGGTCACCCTCGCGCAGCACCGTACCATCCGGCCCCTGCCGTACGACCATCGTCGCCTTCTTGCCGCAATGGCAGATGGTGCGGACCTCGCGCATTTCGTCCGCCAGCGCCAACAGCGCAGCGGAACCCGGAAAAAGTTCGCCCCGAAAATCGACGCGCAGACCGTAACACATGACCGGCACGCCCAGATCATCAACCGCCCGCGCCAGTTGCCGGACCTGTTCCTTGCCAAGAAACTGAGCCTCATCGACGAAAACACAGGCAATCGGCCCCCGTGCCTGCCGCAATTTCAGACGCTCGAACAGATCGTCCCCGGGCGAAAATGTCGCGGCATCGTCGCCAAACCCGATCCGGCTTTTGATGCGACCCTGTCCGGCGCGACGATCCAGATCAGCGGTCAGAAGATACGTTTCCATGCCGCGTTCCCGGTAATTGTGCGACGCCTGCAGCAGGATCGTCGATTTTCCGGCATTCATGGTGGAATAGTGGAAATAGAGCTTGGCCATGAACCCTGTTTGCCCGTGCGGGAGCCGGCGATCAAGTGGATTGCGCGCGCGTTTGCCGTGCCAGCGTGATCTGATGCCGGTTCATGGATCGGGCCCAGCCCGCGCATCCGCAAAATTTGGACCAGTCTGATCTTGCTTGGCCGAAACACGCGGAACCGGACCATTCGTGACTTGACCGCACGGCGAGCGTGGCCCGGCGATTTCCCAACCAGCGGTACATGCGGCAAGCTATCCGGTTTCGCCGGGGCGATGTATTCGAATTCAGGTGCGGCTGGCAAGATCCGAGGGCGCGTCGCTAAAGTGACTAAAATATTTTAGTCACTTTAGCGATCCCCTAGAAACCTGTTGTTCCTGAACGGTAAATCCCGAATTCAACGCAACCCCGCGCGCCTCAGATTCTTTCGCCCGAAATCATCCCGACACGGCACATTCACGATCGTTGATGCAGCGCGCGCGTGGCGCCATGCAGTCAGGCAACGCCTGCGGATTGGCTCTGGAATGTTCCGAATGCGCCGGGTAAAGTTTCCTTTCCTGTGAAACCCGCAACGGCGGGACCAAGAAAAGGCAGCCTATCTGAATGTGCCCCGCACCCGTTTCCCAGGACCAGCCACGCGGCTTTATCATCCCTATCGGCGGCGGCGAGGACCGGGTCAAGGAAATGGCCATCCACCGGAAATTCGTGGAATTATCTGGCGGATCAGATGCCGATATCGTCGTGATCCCCACCGCCTCGCGGCTCGAAAATACCGGACCCGACTACAACAATATTTTTCGCGAACTCGGCGCGGGACAGGTGGAATTCCTGCCGATCACCAGCCGCGCCGATTGCGACAATCCCGCTTTCGCCGAAATGCTGGACCGGTCCACTGGAATTTTCATGACCGGGGGCAATCAACTGCGCCTGTCAACGATCCTTGGCGGTACGCTGGTCGCCCAGAAAATCCGGCGTCAGAACGCGTCGGGCGTACCAGTTGCCGGCACCTCGGCTGGGGCATCGATCATGTCCGAGCATATGGTCGCGGGCGGCGCAAGCAATTCCAGCCCGACCTCCAGCAGCATCACGCTTGCCCCAGGTCTCGGGCTAACCAACGCCGTAATCATCGACCAGCATTTCACCGAACGGAACCGCCTGGGCCGCCTGCTTGCCGGCACGTCCTACAACCCGTTTCTGATCGGCCTCGGGATTGACGAGGATACCGCGGCCTTCATCGGACCGGACGATCTGTTGCAGGTGGTCGGCAGCGGAACCGTGACCGTCGTGGATACCAGTGCCTTGACCTATTCGTCGATGTGGCACGCCAAACCGGGCGATGCGTTAAGCCTGCTGGGGTTGCAAATTCACGTGATGGGCGAGGGTTGCCGCTTTGATCTTGCTGATTTTCAGGCCTACCCGCCCGATCAGACGGCAGGATTCTGCACATTGCCCGAAACCCTCGAACCGACCGCCGAACCCGGTCTGCCAGCGCCAAAGTAACCCATGAAAACATAACGTCCAGAAGGTCCCCCAAATGAAAATCGTCTCAACCAACGTTTTTGTCGGCCCGAATGTCTGGGCTCGATTCCCGGTCATCCGCCATGTGGTCGACCTTGGCGTTCTGGAAGATTGGCCCAGCGCCAAAATCGGCGAGGATTTCACCGAAGCTTTGGTGGCTGCGCTGCCGGGACTGGCAACACACGGTTGTTCCTATCGCGAACCCGGCGGATTTCTGCGCCGCCTGCGCGAGGACGGTGGCACCTGGATGGGCCATGTCATGGAGCATTGCGCCCTTGAAATTCAGGACGTCGCCGGGTCCGACGTCACTTTCGGGCGGACGCGCAGTACCGGTGACGCGGGCCAGTACAACATGGTCTATCAATACCGCCAGCGCGACGTGGGGCTGGACGCCGGTGAACTGGCGCTGCGGCTCTTGATGCATCTGCTGCCAAAGAAATTGCAGCAGCAGATCGATTACGATTACGACCCGAAATTCAACTGGGACGAAGAGCTGCGGTCCTTTGTTCTGGGGGCCCAGCGCCGCGAATTCGGCCCCTCGACCGGTTCGCTGGTCAAAGCCGCCGAGGAACGCGATATTCCGTGGATCCGCCTGAACAACCATTCGCTTGTGCAGTTCGGCCACGGCAAATACCAGCAGCGGATACAGGCAACGATCACCAGCGAAACCCGCTACATCGGCGTCGAAATCGCGGGCAACAAGGAAGAAACCCACAACCTGATGAACGATCTCGGCCTGCCGGTGCCCCAGCAACGCATGGTTTACGATGCCCGTGCCGCCGTGCGGGCGGCGAACAGGATCGGCACGCCAGTCGTGGTCAAGCCGCTGGACGCCAATCACGGGCGCGGGGTCACGATCGATCTTTCAGAGGATGACGAGATCGCGGCCGCGTTCGACGACGCGCTGGAACACGGCAAGACCAAGGGCGGTTTGGTCGAAAGTTTCATCACCGGTTTCGACCACCGGATGCTGGTCGTCAACGGCGAGCTGGTGGCCGTGGCCAAACGTGTGCCGGGCCATGTGACTGGCGACGGCAAATCGACCATCGCCGAACTGATCGAGATCGTGAACAGCGATCCGCGTCGCGGGTTCGGTCATGAAAAGGTGCTGACAAATCTGATGCTGGACAATCAGGCCCGCCGTCTGATGCGAGATGCAGGCGTGACCAGCGAAACCATCCTGCCCAAGGGCGAAACGCTGTACCTGCGCTCGACCGCGAACCTGTCGACCGGCGGCACCGCCATCGACATGACCGAGATCACCCACCCCGACAACCGCGACATGGCCGAACGCGCCATTCGTGCGGTCGGGCTGGATGTCGGCGGGGTCGACTTCCTGATCGACGACATCACCAAATCCTACAAGGATACCGGCGGCGCAATCGTCGAGATCAACGCGGCACCCGGTTTCCGGATGCATGTCGCCCCCAGCGAGGGCGCCTCGCGCGACGTTTCGGGCCGGGTGATGGACATGCTGTTCCCGATCGGAACCGAGGCGCGCATCCCCATCGCCGCGATCACCGGCACCAACGGCAAGACCACAACCTCGCGGATGCTGGCGCATATCATGAAAACCAGCGGGCGGGTCGTCGGCATGACCTCGACCGATGGCGTTTATGTAGATGGCAAACTGTCCGTCAAAGGCGACATGACGGGCCCCACTTCAGCCCAGATCGTGCTGCGCGACCCTTCGGTCGATTTCGCGGTGATGGAGACCGCGCGCGGCGGATTGCTTCGCGGCGGGCTGGGGTATCAGCGTTCCGACGTGGCGGCGTGTCTGAACGTGACGGCCGATCATCTGGGGCTGCGTGGCGTGAACACGGTGGATGAACTGGCCGTGGTCAAGCGCGTGGTCGTGGACAGCGCCACCGAAACCGTGGTGCTGAATGCCGACGACATGCACTGCCTGCGCATGGCCGATTTTTCCGAGGCCAAAAACATCTGCTATGTCACGCGCAACGGCGAACACGCGCTGGTCAAAGAGCACATCCGCGCCGGTGGCCGCGCAGTGGCGCTGGAAAAAGGCATGAACGGCGACATGATCACGATCTACGACAATGGTACGCATATGCCGGTTCTGTGGTCGCATCTGGTGCCCGCGACGATGGAAGGCAAGGCGATGTACAACGTCGAAAACGCCATGTTCGCCGCTGGAATGGCCTTCAGCTTTGGCGTTGATCTCGACAACATCCGCCATGGGCTGCGGACGTTTGACACCTCGTTCTTTCAGGCGCCGGGGCGCACCAACGTGTTTGACGAACACGCGTTCAAGGTCATTCTCGACTATGCCCACAATCCCGCGGCATTCCGCGCGATGTCCGATCTGGTGGACCGGCTGGACGTCGCGGGAAAACGCATCGGCGTTGTGTCCGTTCCGGGCGACCGGCGCGACGAGGATGTTATGGAAGCCGCCGGAATTCTGGCCGGGCATTTCGATCACTACATCTGCAAAGCGGACGACAACCGGCGAAAACGCGGTCACGACGAAATACCGCAATTGCTGCGCAAGGGATTGATGGAACACGGCGTTGACGCGGACCACATCGAAATCATCCCGTCCGAAGCCGCGGCGGTGGATGCGGGCCTGAACATGGCGCAAGAGGGTGATTTGCTGGTCATATTTGGGGATGACAGCGTTCGGTCGTGGAAGCAGATCATCCACTTCAAGGACGAAGACGCGCCCGAAGCCATGGCCACAAGCCCGCAACCGACGGACGAGGCGTTGGGGATCGAAGATATCGTCGGCAAGGGCGATACGCTGATCCGCGACGATCGCGGTGTGCGCCTTGCACGTACGTCCGATGAAGACGGCGACTGAGACGGCCCAAACGGTGCCGGCACCAATATCGCGAGGAACTGCCATGCCCGAAGCCGCCGAAATCATCGAACGCGCGCTGAACGTGCCGTTGCCCGAATGCGAGAAAATCTCGCTTGTCAGCGCCCGGCGTCAGACCGGTCCCGGCATGTTGTGGGACCGCCCCGGAGCCGTGCTGGACGTGAAGCTGGATCGGGTCGGCGATGCAACGATCCGGGAATTGTGGGCGCGCGAGGCACGTCGTGTTCTCGATGCAATCGGCTGGCGGGCCGAGGGCGCCACGTTGCGGTTATGGCAAGGCGGTGCCAGTCTGGCCATTTCGGCCCCCATCGATCAGCTATATTCGGCGGTTTTCGCAGCCCAGACGGCATGGCATTTCTGCGCATCTGAGATTGCTGGTGTGCCTCCGGGCGATTTTTCCGGCATGGTTGACGATCTGGTGTCCGTCATGAAGCGCGAGGCCAACCCGGCCCTGATCGCGCTGGCCCGGACGGCAGGGGATCGCGGCCTGGAAATACTGGCCGACGAGGATCACCTGTCGCTGGGCCACGGTGCCGGCTCACGGACCTGGCCGCTCGACAACCTGCCTGACCCTGTGAATATCGAATGGGATCAGATATATAACCTGCCTCTGGCCCTGATCACCGGCACCAATGGCAAGACCACGACGACGCGGCTTTGCGCGGCGATTGCCAAGGCCTCTGGCGTGGTGTCGGGGCTGACGTCGACGGAATTCGTACGCGTGGGCGACGATATTCTGGACCGGGGCGATTATTCCGGGCCGGGCGGCGCGCGTATGGTGCTGCGCGACCGGCGGTTGGAAATCGGTCTGCTCGAGGTTGCGCGGGGCGGCATCATGCGCCGCGGGCTTGCGGTGCGCAACGCGCGCGTCGCGGCGGTCACCAATGTTGCGGCGGATCATCTGGGTCATTACGGCATCAACACCGTCGGTGAACTGGCGGCGGCCAAATTCGCAGTTGGCCGCGCATTGGCCGCAGACGGCGTGATGGTGCTGAACGCCGACGACGCGCATGTCCGCCAACAAGCCGCCAACGTCGCCGCGCCGGTCTGGTGGTTTGCACTGGACCCGGACACAGCGCAAATCCGCGCGGCGGTTCGCGATGGAACGCCCTGCGGATGGCTGGAAAATGACGCGCTGGTTCTGTTCGACGGGCGGACGCAGGATGTCTTGATGGCGGTGGCGGATATCCCCATCACGATGCGGGGTGCTGCGCGGTATAATATCCAGAACGCGCTGGCGGCTGCCCTGGTTTCCAAGGCGCTTGGCGTTGGTGGCGATGCCATCCGGCGCGGGCTGGCCGGATTCAGAAACGACCCCCGCGACAATCCGGGGCGCTGCAACGAATTTGCCTGGCGCGGCGCGCGCCTGTTTGTCGATTTCGCGCATAATCCGCATTCCATTGCCGCCGTTGTCAGCGCCATGGCCGCGATTCCCGCCAAGCGCCGCTTTGCCCTGATCGGCCATGCCGGCGACCGGTCGGATCAGGATATCCGCGATCTTGCGGATACGGTGTTTCAGCTTGACCCGGATTTCATTGCCATCGCCGAAATCGAGCGCCTTTTGCGCGGGCGCGAGATTGGCGAAATACCGAAATTGCTGCGCGACGCCTGCGCGGCGCAGGGCATGGCTGACGACCAACTGATGATGGCGGAATCCTCGTTTGACGGGGTCAGCCAGATTCTCGCGCGGATCGAGCCTGGCGACATGGCGCTGCTGCTGGTCTATTCCGAACGCGAGCGGATATTCGAGTTGCTGGAAGCCGCCCCGGAAGCCGGGGGATGAGCGAGGCACCGTCTAGCGCGGTTTCGGAGTCTCGCCGGCCAGAACCTTGGCGAACCAGTCGGTATCGACGTTACCCCCCGTCAGGATCACCCCGACCTTCTTGCCGCGCATCCGGTCCTTTTCCTGCATCAGTGCCGCCAGTGCTGCCGCCCCCGCGCCCTCGGCAACGTTGTGGGTGGCGTGGAAATACAGGCGCATCGCCGCCGCAATTTCGGCGTCGCTTACCGTGACGAACCTGTCGGCCCCGTCGCAGTATATCGCGAAACTTTCGGCCACGGGCACGCGCACGGCCATGCCGTCGGCGATGGTCGCGGCTGAACTGGTTTCGACCAGTTCGCCGGCCTGGACCGACAGACTCGCGCAGGGCGCCGCTTTCGCAACCACCGCGACAACCTTGGTCGAAAGCCCCAGCGCATCGCGAACTGAAATCACGCCACAGATGCCCGTGCCGCCACCGATTGGCACGTAAACCTCTTCGAGATCGGGTACGGCGGTGAACAGCTCCAACGCATAGGACGCGACGCCGGCGGTCAAAGCGCGGTGATAGGGCGGCACCGGAAAAAGATCTTGCTGGGTCGCCAGACGAAACGCCTCGATCCGAGCCTCGTCGAAATCGTCGCCGAATTCGATCAGATCGGCCCCGAAACCACGCATGGCGGCGTTCTTTTCCATGGAATTGCCGTGCGGCACCAGAACTTTGGCAACCATCCCCGCCGCCACCGCCGCGCGGGCCTGCGACTGTCCGTGATTGCCGCGCGTCGCGGTGATCACACCACGGCAACCGGGGTGTTCGCGCCTGAGCCAGTTCATGAAAGTGATGCCGCCCCGGATCTTGAACGACCCGACCGGCGTGTGGTTCTCGTGCTTGACGACGACGGTTGCGCCCGTTGCCTTGCCCAGAAGCGGCCAGATGTGCTGGGCCGTCGGGGGCATTTGCGTGTAAACTTGTTCGCGGGCGGCCTCGACTTCGGCCAGCGTGATCACGTTTCTTTTGGCTGACGTCCGGTGCATCCGGCGAACCTAGCAGGCTCGGGAACAGGGGCCAAGACGTCTGATTTGGCGTGAATTGGTCGGGATCTTGGTGCCGAAGTCGGCGTGACTGAAATATTTTAGTCACTTTAGGCCGGCCCACCTATCTTGCTGATTATCCGTGATTAATTACTGATATCGCCATCGGTCGACGCCCGGAATGCTTGGAACGGGCCGGCATGCGTCAAAGGCGCAGGATGCCGCGTCTTGCCAGATCCACCTGCAAAGCGTTCTTGATGCTGAAAACCGTCGCGCCGACCCCAACCTTTGCAGGGGGCCGCCCGACGACCCAGGGAAACGTCCCGCTGCGATTTGCAATTCCGGCCCCGTAGGGTATAGCCCGGCGAATGACCCAGAATTCCCCTTCGCTGCGCCCGGATCTTGCACCGAAAGCGGCCCTTGCCGGGCGTCCCCGACCCGATCAGCCAACCATCGGCATGGTCTCGCTTGGCTGTCCAAAGGCGCTGGTGGACAGCGCGCGAATTCTGACCCGGCTCCGGGCCGAGGGCTACGGGGTTTCACCAGATTACACTGGGGCACAAGCCGTGATCGTCAATACCTGCGGCTTTCTGGACAGCGCCAAGGCCGAAAGTCTTGCGGCCATCGGCGAGGCTTTGGCGAAAAACGGTCGCGTCATCGTCACCGGCTGCCTGGGGGCCGAGCCGGAATATATCACCGGCGCGCATCCAAAGGTGTTGGCCGTGACCGGACCCGAACAATTCGAGGCAGTGCTTGATGCGGTTCATCAGGCGGTGCCGCCGGATCCGGATCCGTTCGTCGATCTGCTGCCCGCAAGTGCCGTCAGCCTGACCCCGCGCCACTATTCCTATCTCAAGATTTCCGAGGGGTGTAACCACAAATGCCGGTTCTGCATCATTCCGGATATGCGCGGAAAGCTCCGGTCGCGCCCGGCCCACGCCGTCATGCGCGAGGCAAACGCGCTGGTTGAAAACGGCACAAGGGAATTGCTGGTCATCAGCCAGGATACATCTGCCTATGGCGTTGACATCAAGCATGAAACCGATCGTGACCATCGGGCGCACATCGTGGATCTGGCCCGGGATCTGGGAACACTTGGCGCATGGGTGCGGCTTCATTACGTGTACCCCTACCCGTTCGTGCGTGATCTCGTCCCGCTGATGGCAGGTCCTGCCAGCGGTGTTTTGCCATATCTCGACATCCCGTTTCAGCACAGCCACCCGGATGTTCTGAAACGAATGGCCCGCCCGGCGGCCAGCGCCAGAACGCTTGACGAAATCACGAACTGGCGGGCGATGTGCCCGGACATCACACTGCGTTCGACCTTCATCGTGGGCTTTCCGGGCGAGACCGAGGCCGAGTTTCAGCACCTGCTCGACTGGCTGGACGAGGCTCAACTGGACCGCGTCGGCTGCTTTCAGTACGAAAATGTCGCAGGAGCCCGATCAACCGCCCTGCCCGACCATGTTTCCGCCGAGATCAAGCAGGAACGTTGGAACCGGTTCATGGCCAAGGCGCAAACAATTTCAGAGGCGAAGCTGGCGGCCAAGGTCGGGCAAACGCTGGACGTGATCGTGGACGATGTTGACGACCAGGGTGCCACCTGCCGCACAAAGGCCGACGCACCGGAAATCGACGGCAACCTGTTCATCGACGAGGGATTTGAAGAGTTGCAAGCCGGGGATATTGTAACAGTAAAGGTGGACGAAGCCGGAGAATATGATCTGTGGGGCCGCATGCCCCCGGGTTTGGGCCGGGGCAATCATGCAATGGCTCGCCGCTAGCGACGGATTGAAATGGTGACCCCCCCCAGGATCAGGGCCGTCGCAATGATGAATTGCACGGTTGCGACCTCGCCAAGAAAGACCATTCCACCGGCCAGCGCGATTACCGGCACCGTCAGTTGCGCAACCGCCGCCACCGTTGATGCCAAACGTGGCAGGACCAGATACCACAGCGCATAGCCAAGCCCGGAAGTCACCGCGCCGGACAGCACCGCAAGTCCCACGCCCTCTGCCCGGATCGGCAGATCGTCCCCAACCGCCAACCCAACGACCAAAGCCACGGGCACCGACAGCAGAAAATTTGCCGCTGTGGCCTGCAGCGGACGCCGAATGCGCCGCCCGTAAAGAGAATATATCCCCCACCCCAGCGCCGCCGCCGCCATCAGCACCACCCCGGCCAGCGCTGGCGCATCGGCGGACGGCGCCAGCAGAAACACCAGCCCCCCAAAGGCGATACCCGCCCCGATCCAACGCGCCGTCGGCATGTTTTCGCGCGCCGAAAGCGCACCTGCAAACATGGTGATCTGCACGCCGCCAAACAGGATCAAGGCCCCCGTCGCTGCGCCCAGCGTCAGATAAGCGTAGGAAAATCCCAGGACATAAAGCGACAATGCGCCGGTCGAGACCCACGAAACCTCGGACAAATCCACCAGCCGCCGGTCCTGCCAGAACACCAGAACCGCCAGAACAAGAGCACCCGATCCAACCCTGATCATCGCGAACGCCGAAGGCCCGATCATCCCGTCCGCCAACGCCAGCCGGTTGAGGACCGAATTGGCAGCAAAGGCCACCATCACCAAACTCGTCAGGAAAAACAGGCGCATATTACGCAGACTGGGCCAGATGCCACCAATGTTCAAATAAAACTAACGTCAGCAGCAGGCGCAACTTGCCGCACGCGGGCAGGCTCCGCCGTCCGGGTGGGTGGATTGATGTGGGAATCAAGTTTCCTGTCGTTGCAATCGCCGCATCACCTCACTGCCCCCAGCATCGCGGCCAGCGCCAGTGCCACCGCCACGCGGTCGCGTTTGCGCGCAAAATCGATGTCGCGCCCCAATCGCGTCCGCACCCCGGCCAGCGCCGCGTGGTAATTCGCGAAAAACGGTGTGCTGGCCAGTGCCGCCAGCAGCAGCGGATCACGGGGGTTGAGGGTCGCGTTCACCTCGCCCACCAGCCGTTGATGCGCGGTCTCGTCGCGCGCGCGCAGTGCGTCCAGTGCCTGCTGCACCGCCCGCTGCTCGGCCTGAAACAGCGCCAGATCAAGCGCGCGCCCGATCAGCGGGCCACGATTCGCCACGGCCTCGGCGCGCGCGGTTTCGACCTCCAGAGCCCCGCTCAGCCCTGCCAGAAAATCCCATGTGGGCTCGGAATACAGGTGCCTTTGCGATGGAATATCGATTGCCGCCAACCCGGAGGTGGTCATCGCGGTCACGCCAAAATAACCGGTCTTGGTGCCATATCGACGGTGAAGGCGCAAAAAACGAACCACACGAGCACAAAATCCCCTGCGCAGCTCCGGTGAATAGCCGGGAAGGTCGTCGCGCGCCGACGGGCGAAAATCCATCGTCTGCCCGCAAACCAGCGTTCGCCCCTGCCAGTGCCAGCCCAGCGGATTTGCCCACCGGCCCGGCGCAGGCACGCAGGCCGCCAGCAGCAGCACCAGCAGGGCCGCCCTCAAGTCTGCACCGGATTTTTGCGTTTCGGTCCCATCATTCGGCCCGATCATTCTGCGTTGCGCGACCGGCATTGCCGGACTACCGTTCTGACATGTTTACCATAGAACACGAATTTGATGCGACGGTTGTAACTCTGGTCGACGATGGCAAATCGCCGCTTTCAGAGGACGTGATCATCACCGCGTTTGCGTCCTGTGTCACGATCGAGCAATTTGACGAAAAGCGCGGCGAGACGCTGAAAATCACCCTTTCGCCCGCACAATTGCGCGATCTGGGGGCGGCGCTTGATTTGCCCGAAGGCAGCTATCAGTTTGGCGATGCCGGCTGAACGCACCCCGCTTCGAACCGCGCATCGCCCTTAGCATGAAGCCACCGCAAACTGCTTGATCCGTGCCGTTGCACCACGTTTCAGGCACAACCGCGATTTCGCAACACCGATCGCCTTGGCCAGCACCACCACGACCGCCGCGTTGGCCTTGCCGCCTTCGGGGGTTTTCGTGACCGTGACCAGAAGGTCGGCGCGCCCGGTCGGATCGGCCTTTATGCTGCTCCGGGCGGCATTCGGTGTCACCCTGACGGTGAAGGCGCGGCCGTCCGCCAGATGCATGAATTCCGGTTCTCCGCGCGCCATTTGGCATCCCTGCAACAGTTCGGGCCGATTTTCCCTGCAATCTTACCGAGCATGACCCAGCCGTGCTAGCGTGATCTGGTCCGAAAATCTGCTGCGCGGATCCGATGCTCGAAATCTGCCCCCTTAATCAGGCGCCCGACGCGCTGAACCAATGTCTGTACTGGTGCGACCGCGAATGGGGCGGGCAAAGCGGCTTTGCCTTTGAAGATTGGGTTGCCGAGTTTCGCCGCATCGAATCCGATCCGGTTGACGAGGTGTTCGTGGCGCTGGCCGATGGCGCACCCGTCGGTATGGTCTGGATGCTGGAACGCGAAGGGCTTGCAACCCACGCCCATCTCAGCCCGTGGGTGTCCAACCTGATCGTCGATCCCGACCACCGTGATGCCGGCGTCGCGCGTGCGTTGTTGGATCACGTCGAAAGCTATCTGGCGGCGGGCGGCGATACATGTGCCTATCTTTTGGCGCAAGCACCCGGAAACTATTTCACCAAGGGATGGGAGGTTCTGGACACGGCCCGATTGCGAAACGGGCATGTTTTTGTCATGCAAAAAGAATTCAACTCATCGCGGGACGTTTTCGCGAACTAGCGCCGCCCAAAGATCTCGCAACACCACAGACATGGGCACCGGGCAAACGGCCGTGCCCGGGTCGACCAAACTGACCCTTTACTAACGGACCGAAAGACGGACCCTGGTGCATTGAACGGCTCAGGCTTCTTGGCAGACCTTGCCCCCGACGCCGACAGAGCCAACTGTCGACGGGCCGTGGTGCGGTGAGCAGGCGCAAGTGACGGGGCCCAATGATGCACGGCGGGCTTGCGCCCCCGGTTGGTCGCAAGCGCCGGATTTAGGGCCGATAGCCGCCATGTAATGTCGTTCGGGTGTGCGGGCCGTCGGTATTTATTTGCCAGGCTCACTCCACATCCCATTCATCGTCGCCCAAGACTTCGCCAATCGCCAGCCATGCGGCACGAACGCGGGCAATCTTGGTGTCGCCCCATGTCTGAAAAACGATGTCAAACCCGTCCAGTGATATATTTTCCGCTGATATATCAGCGCGTTGATTGGTCTTCTGGTCCATATCAAACATGTCGATTGACACATGGACGGCGGGTCGGGTCTTGAATGCCGCCGAAAAACGCACGGCCACGCGCCGTTTCCGGGTGCCCTTGCCGGTCCACATCTCGCCGGCATTCTCGAAATCCGAGAAGACCAAGACGCTGCCCTGATCGACGCCAATCAGATGATTTCTGAGTCTCCGCATATATCCTGGCCGCAGATATTGATGGTAAAGTCCAATTAAAACGGAACGAACCAAAGAAAAAGCCCCATCTTTCGACGGGGCCTATTGTTTTGGTGCAAGGCGTGCCTCAGAGCGATAGAATCGTCGCCAATTCCCGGATATCCGCCACCTGTTTATCCGCCGAATCCTTCATTTCGGGCGTCGCTTCGGCCGCCGCGCTTTCCGCTTCGGCGATCATGGCATCAAGGGTTTCGCGATTGATTTCGCCGCGCGGCACCGCGATTTCCGCCAGTACCGAAACGCTGGTGGCCGAAACCTCGACGAAACCGCCGGAAACCACGAATTCCGCGGTATCTGCACCCGTGGCTTTCAGCACCCCCGGGCGCATGGACGTGACCAGCGCCTGATGGTCGGGCATGGCGGTGAAGTCGCCTTCGGCCCCCGGAATTTCGACCTCGGTGGCCTCGAACGAGGCCAGCATCCGCTCGGGCGAGACCAGATCAAACTGCATGTTGGCCATCGCGGCCTCCGTGATTAGGCGGCCTCGGCTGCCATGCGTTCGGCCTTGGCGACCACTTCGTCGATGCCGCCGACCATGTAGAACGCGGCTTCGGGCAGGTGATCATATTCACCCGCAACCACCGCCTTGAACGATGAGATCGTGTCTTCGAGCGGCACCTGTACGCCCGGCGAACCAGTAAAGACCTGCGCAACATCAAAGGGTTGCGACAGGAATCGCTGGATTTTCCGCGCGCGGGCCACGGTCAGTTTGTCTTCCTCGCTCAGTTCGTCCATGCCCAGAATGGCGATGATGTCCTGCAGCGATTTATAGCGTTGCAGGATGCCCTGAACGTCAAAGGCAACGTTGTAATGTTCCTCGCCCACAATTGACGGGTCCATGATCCGCGAGGTCGATCCAAGCGGGTCCACCGCCGGATAGATCCCAAGTTCGGAGATCGCCCGGTCCAGAACGGTCGTGGCATCAAGGTGCGCGAACGACGTTGCAGGCGCGGGGTCGGTCAGGTCGTCGGCTGGCACGTAAACCGCTTGCACGGACGTGATCGAGCCGGATTTGGTCGATGTGATCCGTTCCTGCATCGCGCCCATGTCGGTGGCCAGTGTCGGCTGATAGCCCACAGCAGACGGGATACGACCCAATAGCGCCGAACATTCCGAACCGGCCTGTGTGAAGCGAAAGATATTGTCGACGAAAAACAGAACGTCCGCTCCGGTCTCGTCGCGGAACTGCTCTGCCAGGGTCAGCCCCGACAGCGCGACCCGCATCCGTGCCCCCGGAGGCTCGTTCATCTGACCATAGACCAGCGCGATTTTGCTTTCTTCCAGATTGTCGGGAACGATCACGCCGCTTTCGATCATCTCGTGGTAAAGGTCGTTGCCTTCGCGCGTCCGCTCGCCAACGCCGGCGAAAACCGACAGGCCCGAATGCACTTTCGCGATGTTGTTGATCAGTTCCATGATCAGAACCGTCTTGCCGACACCGGCACCGCCAAAGAGCCCGATTTTCCCGCCCTTGGTATAAGGCGCCAGAAGGTCCACGACCTTGATGCCGGTTACCAGAATCTCGGACGCCGTCGACTGGTCGGCAAAATCCGGTGCATCCGCGTGGATCGGTCGGCGTTCCTTGGTGGTCACGGGGCCCTTTTCGTCGACCGGGTCGCCGATCACGTTAATGATGCGCCCCAGCGTCGCCGTGCCGACGGGAACCGAAATCGGGCCGCCAAGGTCGGTGACTTTCGCGCCGCGCACCAGCCCCTCGGAACTGTCCATCGCGATGGTGCGAACCGTGTTTTCGCCAAGGTGCTGTGCGACCTCCAGAACCAGCCGCTGGCCGTTATTGTCGGTTTCCAGCGCGTTCAGAATCTCGGGCAGCTCGTCGTCGAACTGAACGTCAACGACCGCACCGATCACCTGGGTTATCTTGCCTTCAGCTTTTGCCATTTATCTGTCTCCGGTCCTAAAGCGCTTCTGCGCCCGAGATAATCTCGATGAGTTCGTTGGTGATCGCCGCTTGCCGCGAGCGGTTGTATTGGATGGTCAGCTTGTCGATCATTTCACCGGCGTTGCGCGTGGCATTGTCCATCGCCGACATGCGCGCACCCTGTTCGGACGCGCCGTTTTCCAGAAGTGCCGTGAATATCTGCGTGGTCATCGCGGTTGGCAGCAATTGCGCAAGGATTTCCTCTTCGTCGGGTTCGTATTCGTAAAACGCGCCGCTCTCGCCCGCGTTTTCGTCGACTTCCGCCGGGATCAGTTGCCTGGACGTCGGCACCTGCGCAATGACCGACTGAAAGACGTTGTAGAAAATCGTGGCCACGTCGAATTCGCCTGCTTCGAAGCGGGCCAGAATATCGTGGGCGATCCCCTTGGCATTGCCGTAACCGATGCGTTTCACGTCGCTCAGGTCCACGTGGTCGATGAACATTTCCGAAAAATCGCGTTTCAGTTGCTCGCGACCTTTCTTGCCCACGGTCACGACCTTCACGGTTTTGCCTTTGGCAAGCAACGCTTGCGCGTGCGCGCGTGCTAGCTTTGCGATGGACGAATTGAACCCGCCGCAAAGCCCCCGCTCGGCGGTCGCCACGATCAACAGGTGCACCTGATCGCTGCCGGTTCCGGCCAGCAGTTTCGGCGCGGTCTCCGAACCCGCCGCGCCGCTGGCAAGATTGGTCATGACCGCAGCCATGCGTTCGCCATAGGGACGCCCCGCCTCGGCCGCCTCTTGCGCCCGGCGCAGTTTGGCCGCCGCCACCATCTGCATGGCCTTGGTGATCTTCCGAGTGCTTTTGACACTCTCGATCCTTGTCTTCAGGTCCTTGAGGTTTGCCATGTCAGCAAATCTCCCGTTTCCTTAAGGCCACGTTCAATTGAAGTCCTTGGCAAAGCCTTCAACCACGGACTTCACGGCGTCTTCCAGGTCACCTTTGACCTTGCGGTCATTGTTGGTGATGTCGGCCAGCAAATCGGCATGATTCTGGCGGACATGGTTCAAAAGCCCGGCCTCGAAACGGCCAACCTCGCCAACTTGGATTTTGTCCAGATAGCCCTTGGTGCCGGCGTAGATCACGATCACCTGTTCCGCATTGGTCAGCGGGGTATATTGCGGCTGTTTCAATAGCTCGGTCAGGCGCGCGCCACGGTTGAGCAATGCCTGTGTCGCGGCATCAAGGTCCGAACCAAACTGCGCGAACGCCGCCATTTCGCGGTATTGCGCCAGTTCCAGCTTGATCGAACCGGCAACCGATTTCATCGCATCCGTCTGCGCCGAAGAGCCGACGCGCGACACCGACAGACCGGTGTTCACCGCGGGGCGAATTCCCTGATAGAACAGTTCGGTCTCAAGGAAGATCTGGCCGTCCGTGATCGAGATCACGTTGGTCGGAATGAACGCCGAAACGTCCCCGCCCTGCGTCTCGATGATCGGCAGGGCCGTGATCGATCCGGAACCGTTGTCTTCGTTCAGCTTTGCCGCACGTTCCAACAGGCGCGAGTGCAGATAGAACACGTCACCCGGATAGGCCTCGCGTCCCGGCGGGCGCCGCAGCAGCAGCGACATCTGCCGATAGGACACGGCCTGTTTGCTGAGGTCATCATAGATGATCAGCGCATGGCGGCCGTTGTCGCGGAAATGCTCGGCCATCGAGGTCGCCGAGTACGGCGCCAGAAACTGCATCGGTGCGGGGTCCGACGCGGTGGCGGCAACAACGATGGAATAATCCAGTGCGCCGCTTTCCTCGAGCTTTTTGACAAGCTGCGCGACGGTCGAGCGTTTCTGGCCGACGGCGACATAGACACAATAGAGCTTCTTGCCCTCGTCGTCGCCCGCAGCCTCGTTATACGATTTCTGGTTCAGGATCGCATCAAGCGCCACGGCGGTTTTGCCGGTCTGTCGGTCACCGATGATCAGTTCGCGCTGCCCACGCCCGATCGGGATCAGCGCGTCCACCGATTTCAGACCGGTCGCCATCGGTTCATGCACCGACTTGCGCGGGATGATGCCGGGGGCCTTTACGTCGGCCTGCGAACGCTTTTTCGTCTTGATCGGACCCTTGCCGTCGATCGGGTTGCCCAGACCGTCGACCACGCGGCCCAGCAGCTCATCGCCGACCGGAACGTCCACGATGGCGTTCGTGCGTTTGACGGTATCGCCTTCCTTGATGTCTCTGTCGGAACCGAAGATGACAACCCCGACGTTATCGACCTCCAGATTGAGCGCCATGCCGCGAATGCCGCCGGGGAATTCCACCATTTCACCGGCCTGAATGTTGTCCAGCCCGTGAACCCGTGCGATCCCGTCGCCCACGGACAGCACACTGCCGACCTCGGCAACTTCTGCCTCCTGACCGAAATTCTTGATCTGGTCCTTGAGGATTGCAGAAATCTCTGCGGCTTGGATGCCCATTATCCGACCTCTTTCATAGCGTTTTGAAGATTCGAGAGTTTCGCGGCGATCGAGCTGTCGATCATCCGCGATCCCACTTTAACGACAAGACCGCCGATGAGCGTTTCATCGACGGTTGCATGGATTTTCACGTCTTTGCCAACCGCTTTTTTCAGCGCGGCGGCAAGCTTGGTTTCCTGCGCCTTGGTCAGCTTTTTGGCGGATGAAATTTCCGCGCTCATCTCACCTTTTTCCGCGGCGATCAGGGCAGCGATACGGTCGATCAGGTTGGGAAGAACAAACAGGCGCCGGTTTTCCGCCATCAGGCCCAGCGTGTTGGACATTGTGGCGCTGAGCTTCAGCTTGGCGGCGACCGCCGCCACTGCTTTTGCCATCTCGTCGCGGGAATAGACCGGCGAGGTGATCAACGAGGCGAAATCCGCGCTGGCCTCCAGCGTTTCGCCAAGTTTGCCGGTGTCTTGTTCAAGGGCGGGTAACTGTCCGTTTTCCTTGGCCAACTCAAAAACCGCCGTTGCATAACGCGCAGCAATACCCGTGGAGATTGATGCTGTTTCGGTCACCCGCAACCCTTCCGATTTCCGGTTGTCCGAAACGGCGCTAGACCGGCCCGGCTACAAAGACAGCGCCTATGCCGGGCATAAACGCTGAAACCGGCGCGGTGATAGCAGAGGACATGAAGGCTGGCAACCGCTTTGGCAGGGCCTGTGGATGAAAAAAATTTGGTGATTGTCAAAGGGTTACGCCGAATGCGGGTTTGCGAACCGGGGCATTGGACTTCAAAAACCGAATTATTCCAGACGCTTGAGCAAAAATTGTAGCACCACGTTCGAAATCGCCGAATTTCGCATTGGCCGGGGCGTTCGCGGCGCGACGTTCGACAGCCCCTTGGCAAGACCGCAATCCGGCTAGTGCGTGATCCATTCACGCGGCCCGGTGCCCGGCCATCTGCGTTGCGGTGTGATCCGCATCAAATGGTGTTTGCCGGGGTATTTCTTGGCAGTCGCGCCGCTATGAGCTGCGACCGGACACCGGCTCCGGGTTTGGCCTTGCGATCCCTTCCAGCATCCCGAACGGTCGTTTTACCTTTTCGCCCAGACCTTTGGCCTTGGGCGCATAAATCTGCTTGCTCGCCTCTACCAGCAGCACGCCGCCCGCAAGATGTGAACTGACCCTGCGGCCAAACCGCTCCCAGACCGGGCCGATTTTCAGCCAGAAACGTTTCTGGCTCGGCGGGGAAAACAGCGCGGCCAGATGGCGTTCGGGCAGGAACCGATGCCGCCTGATCTGCGCCTCGATCTGCCGCAAACTATAGGGGCGACCATAACCGAAAGGCGTGACATCGCGCCGTGACCAAAGCCCCGACCGGTTGGGCACGACAAACAGGACCCGCCCACCCGGCGCCAGAACCCGCCAGATCTCATCCAGCAGAGCGACCTGTTGATCGGTGGTCTCAAGGCCATGCAGCACGACCAGACGGTCCAGAAATCCGGTCTCCAGAGGCCATCGGGTCTCGTCGCAAAGAACCGAGACATTCGCCGCGCCGTCGGGCCATGGCAACACCCCTTGCGGACCGGGCATCAGTGAAATCATCCGCTTTGCCTCGGACTGAAACGGCGCCAGCACCGGGGGCGCGTAGCCGAACCCGCCAACGTTCAGGCCCTTGGTCTGGGGCCACAATTCGCGCACCCGCCCGCGCAAGGCCCGCTGTGCCGTCCGCCCCAGGCTGGTCCGGTCATAAAAGGCCTTCAGGTCCACGACGTCCAAGTGCATTGCATCCCGACCCCTGATCGGTGAGAATCCCGCGTTGAACCTAGTTTGATCCCGGTGAAATTGCCATGCCTCTGGATATTGTGACCATTCCCTGTCTTTCCGACAATTACGCCTATCTGCTGCACGATACCGGCACCGGCGCAACCGCCCTGATCGACGCGCCCGAGGTGGCACCGATCAACCGGTGCCTGGCCGAAAGGGGCTGGTCACTGGATCAGGTGCTGATCACCCACCACCACCCGGACCATATCGACGCGCTGGCGGGGCTCAGGAATGGCGATCCTGCGGTGATTGGCGCCGCGGCAGACCAACACCGGTTGCCGGATCTGACGCACGCGGTTGCCGCGGGCGACGTCCTTCACATTGGCAGCCAGACCGTGCAGGTGTTTGAAGCCTGGGGTCACACGAAGGGGCATGTCGCCTATTATCTTGCCGATGCCGACGCCTTGTTCAGCGGCGACAGCCTGATGGTCATGGGGTGCGGGCGGCTGTTTGAAGGGAATGCCGAAATGATGTGGGCAACGCTGGGCCAATTCATGGCATTGCCACCGCAAACGCGGGTCTATTCGGGCCACGAATACACCGCCGGCAACGCCAAGTTCGCGCTTTCGGTCGAGCCGGAAAATCCGGCACTGATCGAACGCGTCCGGCGGATTTCTGAATTGCGCGCGCGCGGCGAGGATACGATGGGGCCGAACATGGCGCTTGAGATGGCCACCAATCCGTTCCTGCGCGCGGACCTGCCAGAGGTCAAGGCCGCCGTCGGGATGCCGGGTGCGCCCGATGCCGAGGTCTTTGGCGAAATCCGGCGACGCAAGGATAATTTCTGAACCATCGTCCGTGGCACCGGATCAAACCGCCAGGGATACGGGGTTTTCAAAAAACACCTCTTCAAGATTGTCGCCGTCGCTGTCCCGGTCGACCACCAGAAAGTCCTGCGCCCCTTCCAGTACCAGTAGCGGATGGTGCCAGACGCCCTTTGCAATTTGCAGCCCCTGATCGCCGCGGCACGCGAACAGCCGGCAGGCGGCGGGTTCGGGCGACAATGCAACGACCGTCAACCAGGGATGGCCGCCAAGCGGCATGAACGCCTGCGAGCCCAGCGGGTGTCTTTCCAGCATCAAAACCTGCAAAGGGCGAACGCGACCGCGAAAGATCGACAGGATCGTCTTGCCGTCACAATCGGCCGCCGCCAGACGGTGAAAGCGGGTCGTAAAACCCTCGTTGATTTCAATGGCTGTTGCCGGATCCGCCCCGATCACCGCACCGAACGGGGAAAATGCCGCGGCATTCAGCGGTTCGGCCTGCAGGATCATCGCAGCGTCAGTTCAGGATGCCGGTTCACGTCCTTGTAAAGCAGATAGCGAAACGGCCCCGGCCCGCCAGCATAACATGCCTGTGGGCAAAACGCCCGCAGCCACAGGAAATCGCCGGCTTCGACCTCGACCCAATCGCAGTTCAGCTTGTAGACCGCCTTGCCTTCAAGAACGTATATCCCGTGCTCCATGACATGGGTTTCCTCGAACGGGATCACACCGCCGGGTTGAAACGTGACGATGTTCACGTGCATGTCATGGCGCATGTCGTCGGGATCGACGAACCGGGTCGTGGCCCAGGCATCGTCGGTGCCGGGCATCGCGACCGGCGTCACCGCCTGATCAGAGGTGATCAGGACGTCCGGCGGCTCAATCCCTTCCACGAAGTGGTATTCCTTGCGAATCCAGTGGAATACCGCGTTGCCCGCCCCATGATTTCGCAATGCCCAGTCGGTTCCCGGTGGAATATAGGCGTATCCTCCGGCATCCAGCTTGTGCCGGTTGCCCTCGATCGAAAGTTCAAGCGTCCCCTGCGTCACGAACAGCACTCCTTGCGCCGCGGGGTCGGGTTCCGGGGTGTCCGAACCACCGTCCGGTGCAAGTTCGACGATCAGTTGCACGAAAGTTTCAGCAAAGCCCGAAAGCGGTCGCGCCAGTATCCACGCCCGCGCGCCCTGCCAGTCCGGCAGGTTGCTGGTCACGATGTCGCGCATCACGCCGCGTGGAATGACGGCATAGGCCTCGGTAAAAACCGCGCGATGGGTCAACAGGTCGGTTTGTGCGGGCAGTCCGGCCTGGGGTGTTGCATAGATGGGATCGGGCATGATTTCACTTTCCGGGTCGCGCCCAGATAAACCCTTTTTAGCCCTGTGGCCAGCGCTTGCGCCAGTGCCGCGCGATATCCAGCCTTGTTGCGACCCAGACATCCCTGTGGCCATGAACATAGTCCAGAAATCGCGCCAGCGCCGCCGCGCGGCCCGGGCGACCGACAAGGCGGCAATGCAGGCCAACCGACAGCATGCGCCCGCCTTCGGCATAAAGCACATCGAAACTGTCGCGCAGATAGGCAAAGAACTGATCGCCAGAGTTGAACCCCTGTGGCGAGGCGAAACGCATGTCATTGGCATCAAGTGTGTAGGGCACGATCAGAAATGGCCCATTCGGCCCCGCGACATAATACGGAACTTCGTCGGCATAGGAGTCTGCGGAATATTCAAATC
>CAZRLO010000026.1:0-28296 GCA_964600965.1 uncultured Rhodobacter sp. | reverse complement strand
CGCATTTCGACCCGACCAAGGAAAGGGTCAAGGGCAACTACGCTTGACGGTCTGGACGGGCGAAGCTGAACCCGGGCATCCCTATTGGTGGGATGACCGGTCGGCGTCGCCCGATCCCGCCATCGAGCCGCCGGCAAAAGCCGATATCCTGATCATCGGCGGCGGCTATACCGGGCTGGCCGCCGCGATCGCCGCGCATGATGCGGGCGCGTCGGTCGTGGTCGTGGATGCGGGCATTCCGGGGCAGGCGGCCTCGACCCGAAACGGCGGCATGTTCGGCGCACATCCCCGCCTTGGCTGGGAAGCACTGGCCGCATCTTTCGGCGCGAAGACCGCCGACGCGCTGTTTGCCGAGGCAAACCCGGCCATGCGTTTCGTCAAGGATCTGATCACGCGTGAAGGCATCGATTGCGACCTGCAAGCCACGGGCCGCATTTCGCTGGCTTGGACCGCGGCGCATCTGGAAGGGCTGAAGAAGCTCGCCGGGCACGTCCAGGCCAAAAGCGATGTCAAGGTCACCATTGTCGAACGCCGCGACCTGACCGCCGAAATCGCAACCGAGCGGTATTTCGGCGGGCTGCTTTTCCCCGAGCATTGTGCCATCAACCCGCGCAAATTTCACTCGGGTTTGCTGGCGGCCGTGCGCTCGCGCGGGGTTGCGGTCTGTGCGAATACGCCGGTCACCCAATTGCGGCGCGACCTTTCGGGGTTTCACGCGATCGTGCCGAACCGGACCATTCGCGCCGACAAGATCATCCTTGCCACCAACGGCTATACACCGTCGTTGTTTCGCTGGCATCAGCGGCGGGTGTTTCCGTTGCCCAGCTTTCTGATCGCGACCGAGGAATTGCCGCAGCAAATCATCGACCAGATTGCCCCCGGTCGCCGGATGATGGTCGAAACCCGCGCGCGGCATTCCTATTGGCGGGTCTCGCCCGACAGTAAACGGGTCCTGTTCGGCGGACGGGCGTCGATGCGGAATATACCGCTGGCACTTGTGGCCGAGCGTTTGCGCACCACGATGTGCGACATCTGGCCGACGTTGAACGACACCCGCCTCAGCCATGTCTGGACCGGCAATACCGGGTTCAGTTTCTCGCATATGCCCAGCGTTGGCGAAAACGACGGGGTGCACTACGCGTTCGGCTTCTCGGGTTCCGGCACGGTGATGGCGCCCTATCTGGGCACCAAGGTCGGCTTGCGGGCGGTGGGCGTTGCGGGCGGTGCAACAGCCTATGCCGATGCGGCGTTGCGGACGCGCTGGCTGCATCCGTTTACACGACCGCATTTTCTCTACGCTGCGGACCTGTGGTATCGGAACTGGGTCGACCGAAAGGAATGGCGGCAGCGCCGCGACACGCATTGATGTTGATCTGTGGCGGCGGTCTGGTCTATCGCTTGCCAAAGCGTGAAACGGACAAGACATGACCCAGCCTTGCGACCCGGTGACCCTGACCGCCGACCTGATCCGATGCCCTTCCATCGCACCCGAAGAAGGCGGCGCCCTGGTATTGCTGCAACAGGTTCTGGAGGATGGCGGGTTCACCTGCAGGCGCGTTGACCGGGGCGGAATATCGAACCTTTTCGCCCGATGGGGGCAGGGGCGGAACGGGCCGACTTTTGGATTCAACGGCCATACCGACGTGGTGCCGGTCGGCGAACTGACCGCCTGGACCCACGATCCGTTCGGGGCTGAAATCGAGGACGGCATCCTTTATGGGCGGGGCGCGACCGACATGAAATCGGGGGTTGCCGCGTTCGCTGCGGCGGCCATCGATTTCGTGCGCGACACGCCCCCTGACGGCTCGGTCGTTCTGGCGATCACCGGCGACGAAGAGGCCAGGGCGACCGACGGTACCATCGCGATCCTCGACTGGATGGCGGCGAACGGCGAAACCATGGATCATTGTCTGGTGGGCGAGCCGACCTGCCCGAATGAAATGGGCGAGATGATGAAGATCGGGCGGCGCGGGTCGATGAACGGTTTCTTCACCGTGACGGGTACGCAGGGCCATTCGGCCTATCCGCACCGCGCCAACAATCCCATGCCTGCAATGATCCGGCTGATGGACCGGCTCGACGCACACAATCTGGACGATGGCACCGATCATTTCGAACCCTCGACGTTGGCGGTTTTGACCGTCGACACCGGCAATCCGGCCAGCAATGTCATTCCCGCGTCCTGCAAGGGCACGGTCAACATCCGGTTCAATGATGCGCACTCATCCGAAACCCTGACGGCGTGGATGCAACGGGAAACCGACCGCGTCGCCTCGGATTTCGGCGTGGCAATCGCGATGGAAACAACGGTTGCCGGGGAAAGCTTCGTGACCGAACCCGGCCCGCTTTCAGACCTGATCGCGCAAGCCGCAAAGGCGGAAACCGGGCGCAGACCCGTGCCATCGACGACGGGCGGCACCTCGGATGCGCGGTTCGTCAAGCATCATTGCCCGGTGGTGGAATTCGGGCTGGTCGGCAAGACCATGCATCAGGTCGATGAATGTGTTCCCGTCGATCAGATCAACCAGCTCAAGTCGATCTATACGCGAATCCTGCGGGGGTATTTTGCCTGAGCGCACGCTTGTCATCATGCTGAAGGAACCAAACCCCGGTCGGGTAAAGACCCGTCTGGGACGCGACATGGGCATGAACCGCGCCGCGTGGTGGTTCCGCCATCAGAGCACCCGCCTGATCCGCCGCCTTGGTCGTGACCGTCGATGGAATACCCTGCTTGCCGTCAGCCCGGATATTGGCGGGCTGACCAGCCGGGTCTGGCCATTGGACCTTGCGCGCATCCCCCAGGGAAGCGGCGATCTTGGCCACAGGATGCACCGGATATTCAGGACGTTGCCCCCCGGTCCCGTGGTCATCATCGGTGCCGACATTCCGGGAATCCGTCGGCAACACATCGTGCGGGCCTTTGATGCCCTTGGCGATCATGACGCGGTGATCGGGCCTGCTGACGATGGTGGGTACTGGCTGATTGGCATGAAACGGGTCAGGGCGGTGCCGCCCGGCCTCTTTTCCGGGGTGCGCTGGTCGACGGCAAATGCGCGCGCCGACACGATTCGCAGTCTCGGCGATCACAAGGTCGCGCAGATCGACCGTTTGCGCGATGTCGACACCTGCGCCGACCTGGCGGCGGTTGATTCAGAATGACCCGGAAAACCGGGCGTGATATGGCGGCGCGATGAAAAAGCCCCCATCCAAATCCGATATCGCGAACTGGGTCGCGGAAAACCCCGGCAAAGCCACCAAACGGGACATCGCACGGGCGTTTGGCATCAAGGGCGCGGCGCGGATCGACCTGAAGCGGATGCTGCGCGAGCTTTACGCCGAAGGCGTGCTGGAAAAGCGCCAGCGGCCCGGCACCCCACCCGGAGAGCTGCCACCGGTTGCGGTTCTGGAGGTCACCGGTCCCGACGCGCAGGGCGACCTGTTCGCGCGACCGGCGCAGGATGGGCGAGGCGATGATGCGCCGGGCATTCTGATCCTTGGCAATGCGCACGACCGGGCCCTTGCGGCCGGTGACCGGATTCTGGCCCGCCTGACACCGGTTTCCGGCCAGGACCATACGCACGAGGGTCGCGTGATCCGCCGGATCGGGGCCGGACCGTCGCGGCTGATCGGGCTTTTCCGCGAGACACCTTCGGGCGGGCGCATCATACCGGTGGACAAGAAAAGTGATCGTGAATGGCAAGTCGCCGCCGGCGATACCGGTGCCGCCCAGAATGGCGATCTGGTCGAGGCACAGCAGGCAGGCCCCAAGAACCGCATGGGGCTGGTGCGCGCACGGATCACCCGGGTTCTGGGCGATCCGATGGCACCCCGGTCGGTATCGCTGATCGCGGTTCACAGCCATGGCATCCCGGACGAGTTCCCGGCCGAAGTATTGCAGGCCGCGGAAAATGCGCTGCCTGCCGGAACGGGCGCGCGCACGGACCTGACCGATCTTGCCTTCGTCACCATCGATCCCGCCGATGCCCGCGACCGGGACGATGCGGTTTATGCCCATGGCGATGATGATGCGGCCAATCCCGGCGGCCATGTCGTCTGGGTCGCCATCGCCGATGTGGCCCATTACGTGCGACCGGGATCGACGCTTGACCGCGAGGCCAGAAATCGCGGCAATTCCACCTACTTTCCAGACCGCGTGGTGCCGATGCTGCCGGATGCACTTTCGGGCGACCTGTGCTCGTTGCATCAGGCGGTGGCGCGGCCCGTGATCGCGGTGCGCATGGTGCTGGATCGCAATGGCCGGAAAACCGGGCACGCGTTCAGCCGGGCGATGATCCGATCGGTGGCTTCGCTCAGCTATCAGCAGGCGCAGGCCGCAAAGGACGGCGTTCCCGACGAACAGGTCGCGGCACTGGCGACCCCGGTCATCGAACCGCTATACGCCGCATTTGCCGCGTTGCTGGCCGCGCGGCGCAATCGCCAGCCGCTCAACCTCGACCTGCCGGAGCGCCGGATCGAGCTTTCCGAAACCGGCGAGGTGACATCGGTCGCCTTTCGCGAACGTCTGGACGCGCACCGGATGATCGAGGAATTCATGGTGTTGGCCAACGTGGCCGCCGCCGAAACGCTGGAAGAACGGCAGCGCGCGTTTCTGTACCGGGATCACGAACCACCCGCGCCCGAAAAGCTGGAAGCATTGCGCGAGGTCGCGCAGGCGGCGGGGCTGAATCTGGCCAAGGGGCAGGTTCTGAAAACCCGACACCTCAACACGCTTCTGGACGGTGCCGCGGGGACCGCCAATGCCGAGATCATCAACATGTCGGTGCTGCGCTCCATGACCCAGGCCTACTATTCGCCGGAAAATGCCGGTCATTTTGGGCTGGCGCTGCGCCGATACGCGCATTTCACTTCGCCAATCCGGCGATACGCCGACCTGATTGTCCACCGGGCACTGGTTTCGGCGCATGGTTGGGGCGATGACGGTCTTTCGGCGGGCGACATCGAAACGCTGGGCGAAACCGCCGTTCTGATTTCCCGGACCGAGCGCCGCTCGATGCTGGCCGAACGCGACACCAACGACCGGTATCTTGCGGCCTTTATGGCCGAACGCAGCGGCGAGGAATTTGAAGGCCGGATTTCCGGGATCGCGCGGTTTGGCCTGTTCGTTCGTCTGTCGGATACGGGTGCCGACGGGCTGGTGCCGATCTCAACGCTGGGGCGCGAATATTTCCGCCACGATGCCGACGCGCAGACCCTGACCGGCGAAAGGTCGGGGCTGGTGCTGAGGCTGGGGCAACCCGTCACCGTCCGACTGGCCGAGGCCGTCCCCCTGACCGGCGGATTATCGCTTGATCTGATCCGCGTTGACGGCACGGCCCTGAAGCCGCAATCGGGCACCGGGCGCGCCGCAAGGTCATCGCGAAAACCGACGGGCGGACGCAAGTTCGGGCGAAAAAAGCCGCCCCGACGCGGCGGGCGTTGACGGGGCGGTTGGCAAGCCTCCGCCGGTCGCGGCGAAACGCTTTGTCCTGCGATGGGTTTCGCGATACGCTTTCCCAAAAACGGGCAGGAGCAGCAGCATGTATCGGATCAGAGGGATCATCGGTCTGGCAATATTTCTGGGCACGGCGCTTTCCGCAATCGCCGCTACCGAAGTGCCAACGCTCGATTTTCGACCCAAACCGCGCCCCGCGACGCAGGCGACAGCGGAGATCAGAGTGGCCAGTTCAAACAAGCGATTCGACCAGTGGGTCAAATCCTTTCGCAAGAAGGCCGCGGCCAAGGGTATATCGCCCGGCGTCTATGACCGTGCTTTTCAAGGGGTCAGATATAACACCTACGTCGTGGAAAAGGATCGCAACCAAAGCGAATTTACCAAGCAGATATGGGATTATCTGGATACCGCGACCTCGGACACGCGGGTCAGGAACGGCAAGGCTGCGCTGGCAAAACGGCGCGCCCTGCTGAAAAAGATCGAAAAAAAGTACGGCGTCGACGCGCAGATCGTGTTGGCGATCTGGGGATTGGAAAGCGCTTATGGAACCCACATGGGCGATATTCCGGTCATCGAGAGCCTGGCAACACTGGCCTTTGACGGGCGCCGCCAACGGTTTTTCGAGGCGCAGTTGATCGCCGCACTCAGCATTCTGCAATCCGGTGATGTCCGCGCCAAATCGATGACCGGATCATGGGCGGGCGCGATGGGCCACACGCAGTTCATTCCCACGTCATACCTTGCCTTTGCGCAGGATTTTCGCGGCGACGGCAAGCGCGATATCTGGAGCAAGGATCCGACCGACGCGTTGGCATCGACCGCGAATTATCTGGCGCGGCACGGGTGGACAAAGGGCCAGCCCTGGGGAATGGAAGTGAAGTTGCCGAAAGGGTTTGACTATGCGCTTTCCGGCGAAAGGATCAAGAAATCCGTCGGCGATTGGCGGGCACTTGGTATTACCAGGATCGACGGCAGCAAACTGCCCGATCACGGACGTTCGTCCATTCTGTTGCCCGCAGGTGCGAAAGGCGCGGCCTTCATCATATTCGAGAATTTCCATGTGATCGAGCGCTACAACACCGCCGATGCCTATGTCATTGCGGTCGGGCATCTGGGCGACCGAATTCTGGGCGGCCCCGCGATCCAGACAAAATGGCCACGCGGCGAAAAGGCACTTTCGTTCAAACAGAAGAAAAAGATGCAGCGGCTTTTGACCCGCAAGGGATTTGATACCGAGAAAGTCGACGGCATCGTCGGCCCGGTCACGATTGCCGCGATCCGGGCTTTTCAGGCCTCGCTTGGCCTGACGCCCGATGGGTATGCGACCACGGATTTGCTGAAACTGCTGACCAAGCGAAAATGAGGATTTGGCCGGGGACAGTGCGTGCACGGCACGCACCCTGGAGACGGAATGATACCAACGGACCCAAGGACCGACCTTTCTCCGTTGAACGGTTCAGGCTTCCCGGCAGACCTTGTCCCGGACGCTCGCAGAGTCGTGTCGGGGGGCGGTGCAATGAGGCGCGGCGGGCCTGCGCCCTTGATGTCGCGCACCCGGCCTGTCTTGAGCGCGGGACGTGCGGCCGATACCCGCCTCGCGATATGGTTCGGTTATTGGGGGCTTGGCGAAGGTGCACGCACCATCACGCATGTCCGCCGCCGGCCCAATCCGCGGATTGCATTTCGCGCAGACGCGATGCGGTGCGCCTGAATTCAAAGGCACCCGGCCCTTTTCGGTACAAGGCCTCGGGTTCGCTCGCAGCCGAGGCAATCAGGCAGATACCCGCCTCGTAAAGCGTGTCGATCAACAGGATGAACCGGCGGGCCTCGTTGTTGCGCGCACGGCTCAGCGTGGGAATGTCGTCGACCACCAGTACCCGGATGGCGGCGGCGATCGCCAGATAATCCGTCGTCCCCAGCGGATTTTCGCACAATTCGGTGAATGTCGCCCGCGCGACGCCGTTGTGAAATGCCGCAAGTGTAACGTCACGTCCTTTCACCCGCAGCTTTAGCGGCGCGTCTTCGCCGCCCGTCAGGGCAAACCAGATTTTATCCAGCGCGCCCGTCGATTTCGCGCCGATCGGGCAGAACCACGTTTGCGTCCCGCGCAGGGTTTCCTGACGATAGTCAAGCTCGGTCAGCACATGATGGACGACCATGCGCGATGCCAGCAGGTCGATGAATGGCAGAAAAAGCTGCCGGTTCAGACCGTCCTGGTAAAGCTCGCCCGGCGCGCGATTGGATGTGGAAACGATGGTCACGCCCAGTCCGAGAAGATTTTCAAACAGCCGACCGACAATCATCGCATCGGTGATGTCGACGATTTCAAGTTCGTCAAAACACAACAGCCGCGCCTCTTTGGCAACTTTTGCCGCGATATGCGCCAGCGGATCGGCCTGCCCGTCCTTTCGCGACCCGTGCAGCGAATTGTGGATTTCCTGCATGAATGCGTGAAAATGCACCCGACGTTTTCGTTCGATATCGGTTGCGGCAAAGAACAGGTCCATCAGCATAGACTTGCCTGAGCCCACGCCGCCCCACAGATATAATCCCGGTGGCTGAACCGGTTTCCATCTTTCCCGCAGCGACCCCAGCAGCGATTTTCGCGCCCGCGAGGTTGCTTCGAGGTAGGCGCGGATTTCCTCCAGCACGGCCGCTGCCTGCAACTGCGCCTCGTCGCGCTGAAGTTGGCCATCGCGCACCAATATGCGCATTTGCGAGATCAGGTCGGTTTGCATCGGTTGCGCGGTCTCCGGCGGGCCGGACCATAACCGAATGTGATCGCTGATACGTCAAGATTTCTTTTGACCTTCGACGCGATTTCTTTCACCGTTTTCATTCGCAGTCACAAAGGCACGCGATGAACCCGCCAAAATCACCGCTGTTCACACCGATACTGGTCGGGGGTTGCGTGATCATTCTGATGGGCTTCGCGATTCGTGCCTCGTTCGGCGTGTTCCAAATTCCCATCGCGACCGAATTCGGCTGGCCTCGATCCGAGTTTTCGCTGGCCATTGCCATTCAGAATCTTGCCTGGGGTATCGGCCAGCCGATATTCGGGGCGCTGGCGGAAAAATTCGGCGACCGTCGCGCCATCATCCTGGGGGCGCTGACCTATGCTGCCGGGCTGGTATTGTCGAGCTTCGCGGTCACACCGGGCGCACACCAGTTTCTGGAAATTCTGGTCGGATTTGGCGTGGCGGGAACCGGTTTCGGGGTCATTCTGGCCGTCGTCGGACGCACGGCGTCGGATGAAAACCGGTCGATGGCGCTGGGCATCGCGACGGCGGCCGGTTCTGCCGGTCAGGTGATCGGGGCGCCAACGGCAGAGTGGCTGTTGTCGATGATGGCGTGGCAGAACGTGTTCCTGATCTTTGCGGCGGGCATTCTGGCGGTGCTGGTGGTTTTGCCCATCATGCGCGGCCCGGCCCCGGCCACGCGCAACGAGATTGAACAGAGCATGGGCGACGCGCTGAAAACCGCCTTTGGGGATCCGTCATATATCCTGATATTCGTCGGGTTCTTTTCCTGCGGCTACCAGCTTGCCTTTATCACCGCGCATTTTCCGGCGATGGTCACCGAGATTTGCGGCGCCATCGACCCGGGCGGTGCGCTGTCCAGCGTCGGAATTACCTCGACATCGGCCTTGGGCGCGGTGGCGATATCGCTGATTGGTCTCGCGAACATCGCGGGCACCGTTCTGGCGGGGTGGCTGGGCAACCGTTATTCGCGCAAGTACCTGCTGGCGGGGATCTATCTGGGGCGAACCATCATTGCCGCCCTGTTCATCATGCTGCCCGTCACGCCCACGAGCGTCATTCTGTTTTCGCTGGCGATGGGGTCATTGTGGCTGGCCACGGTGCCGCTGACCTCGGGTCTGGTGGCGCATATCTATGGGCTGCGATATATGGGCACGCTCTACGGGATCGTATTCTTCAGCCACCAGCTTGGCAGTTTTCTGGGCGTGTGGCTGGGTGGGCAGATGTACGACATCTATGGCAGCTATACGGCGGTCTGGTGGGTTGGTGTCGGCGTCGGGGCATTGTCGGCCATCGTTCACCTTCCGGTCAACGAGCGCCCGTTTGCCCAGCGTGCGGCGGCATGACCCGAAGCGGGCGATTGCATTGACGGCACGGTTCAGGCGCTCTAAATCTTGTCTTTCCGCAGCGGAGCCGCAATGCAGCATCCCGATACAACCGCACTGATGATCATCGACGTGCAGAATGATTTCTGCCCGGGCGGCGCATTGGCGGTCGATGGTGGCGACCAGATCATTTCACAAGTCAACGCGATGCAGCGCGACTTTTCAGTCTGCGTTCTCACGCAGGACTGGCACCCTGCGGATCATTCGAGCTTCGCCGACAACCAGCCGGGTCACGAGGCTTTTTCGCTGATCGACATGCCCTATGGACCACAGGTGCTGTGGCCGCGCCATTGCGTAAAGGGAAGTTTCGGAGCGCAGTTTCATGCGGAAATGCGTACGGATGCAGCGGACCTGATCCTGCGCAAGGGGTTTCGCCGCGAAATCGACAGCTATTCCGCGTTTTTTGAAAACGACCACAGGACCCCGACCGGACTGGCCGGGTATCTGCGCGAGCGCGGGGTGCGTGATTTGGTCATGGTCGGATTGGCGACCGATTTCTGCGTGCGCTATTCGGCGGTAGACGGGGCAAACCTGGGTTTTGGCGTTACCGTGGTGCAAGCGGCGTGCCGGGCGATCGATCTGAATAATTCGCTGGCCGAGGCCCTCGCAGACATGCGCGATTGCGGCGTCGTTCTGGCGTAAGTTTCTGCGGCAACCGAACCGAGGACCACCCCTTCATGGATATCGCCAAACGCGTATATGACCACCGTTGGAAGATCGATCCGATCGTGCGGTCGCTGATCGATACCGATTTTTACAAACTACTGATGGCGCAGTCGGTTTTTCGCAACCGTCCGGATACCGATGTTGCCTTCAGCCTGATCAACCGCACGAAATCAATGCGCATTGCCGATCTGATCGACGAGGGCGAACTGCGTGAACAACTGGACCACGTGCGTTCGTTGTCATTGTCGCGCGGCGAAAGTACCTGGTTGCGTGGCAACCTGTTTTACGGAAAACGGGCGATGTTCCGGCCCGATTTCATGGAGTGGTTCGAAGCATTGCGATTGCCGCCCTATCATCTGGAAAAACGCGACGGGCAATACGAACTGACGTTTGAAGGGAAATGGCCCGAGGTGATGATGTGGGAAATCCCCGCGCTTTCGATCATCATGGAGCTGCGCTCGCGCCGGGTATTGGCCGGGCTGGGCCGATTCGAGCTTCAGGTGCTCTATGCCCGCGCCCTGACCAAATTATGGGAAAAAATCGAACGCTTGCGTGAAATTCCCGATCTGGGCCTTGCCGATTTCGGCACAAGGCGACGGCACGGGTTCATGTGGCAGAACCGGTGCGTCGAGGCGATGATCGAGGGGCTGGGCAGCAAATTCACCGGAACTTCGAACTGCCTGATTGCCATGCGTCGCGAGGTCGAAGCGATCGGTACGAACGCGCACGAACTGCCGATGGTCTATGCGGCGCTTGCCGAAAACGATGCTGATCTTGCCATTGCGCCTTATCGGGTCTTGCAGGACTGGCAGGACGAACACGACGGCAATCTCTTGATCATCCTGCCCGACACGTTCGGCACCGAAGGTTTTCTGAAAAATGCACCGGACTGGCTGGGTGGCTGGACCGGTATTCGCGTCGACAGCGGCGACCCGGTCAGGGGCGCAGAGATGGCGATCCGCTGGTGGCAGGAGCGGGGTGAAGACCCGCGTGAGAAACGCGTGATTTTCTCGGACGGGCTGGACGTGGATCGCATTGGTGAACTTAGCCAGATATTTTCGGGGCGCACGAATGTGAGTTTTGGTTGGGGAACACTTTTGACGAATGACTTCAGAGGTCTGATTGCCGACGACGCATTGCGGCCGTTTTCGTTGGTGTGCAAGGCCACCAGCGCAAACGGGCGACCGACCGTAAAATTGTCGGATAACCCGAACAAGGCGATGGGGCCCGCGGGCGAGGTTGCACGTTACAAAAAGATATTCGGAGTCGGGCAGCAACAGGCGATGGAAGTCGTCGTCTGAGCCCACGCCCCACGAATGTTGAATGGCGGAATATTTTTCCCGAAAAACATTCCCTTCGCGGTGATCGATGTGACACGCGGCTTGATCATGAAATTCGCATTGTGCCGCGCGGAACCACGGTCGGGATGACGGGAATCACCGTTGTTCCAGATATTCCTCTGCCGCCGTCACTGCCCGCCCGGCGTATCGCGGGACTTGCGGATCGTCGGCGCGCATTCGCGGCATGACCCAGCCGAGCGATGCAAAAGTCCGCAACATTGCGAACAGCGGCATCATCGCAATGTCCCGGTCCTCAAGCCTGCGGGATAATGTATAACCGCCGATCAGCGCATCGCGAAGGTGCCGGTAATTCGCGTCCCCGATGCTTTGCGATATTGCGGTTGTCAGATCGTAAATCCGGTAACCGAAACCGCAATCGTCAAAATCGATCAGGGTCAGGCCCCGATCCGACGCGAACACGTTTTCACGCAGCGCATCCGCGTGGATCAGCCCGTAATCCGCACCATGGTTCGCATATTCCGCAAGCTCGGCGTCAGCCGCCTCGCGCGCGGCCAGGATCAACGCCCTTTGGTGTGGATTCAACGTCGGGTTTTCCCAGAACCGACCCCAATGCGGCGCATCGCCAAGAAACCCGTCGCGGTCCCAGCGTCGGCGCCGGAACCCATCGGGCACGATCAGCGCGTCGGTCCGGTCGTGCAGATCGGCAAGCATCGCGCCGATGCGCCGGTAGGTTGCCACCTGCGCAGAACCGGTGCCGGGCAATGGCGCGCCCGATGCCCCGATTGGTGCGCCAGCCGCCCAGCCAATCACGGTGGCGATGCGATCTTTGCCGATCCTGGTCGAAAGGTCGCCGCCTTGATTGCGGATGGGCGGTGGTACCTGAAAGCCCGCCCCTGCCAGTGCCGCCATCCACCAGAGCTCGGCCTCGATCTCGTCCCGCGCATTATATCCGGGCCGGTGCAAACGCAGAACCGCGCGGACACCATCGTTCAGGCGGACCTCAAGAACCGCGTTTTCACGTTCAGAGATAAGCTTGGCCGGCCCACGCGTGCCACCCCAGGCCTGCAACGCGCGGTGGGCCTGCGCATTCAGGTCGAGCGTGCTCATGCCACGACCGGGGTTTCGCGCAAGACCTGATCCAGCGTATCGACCAGCAAATCGGCATTGTCGCGGCTGAACACCATGGGTGGCCGGATTTTCAGCGTGGCGTCGCCATGGCCCAGACTGTTCAGCAGAATGCCCCGCTGCCGCATGGCTTCGACAATGCCGGTCGTGAATTTCGTCGCGGGTGTCATGGCGTTGTCCAGCACCAGTTCCACGCCGAAAAACAACCCCGATCCGCGAACATTCCCGATGACCGGATGCGCGGTTTTCAATTCGGCAAGCCGCGACAAGGCGTAACCACCGACATCGCGGGCGTTGTCAACCAGTCGTTCCGACTCGATGATTTCCAGCACCGCCATTGCCGCCGCGCAACTGACCGGGTTGCCGCCAAAAGTGTTGAAATAGCCAAAGCCGCTGCGAAATGCCGCCAGCATGTCGCGTTGCGCCACGACCGCCGCGACCGGATGCCCGTTGGCCATCGGTTTGCCCAGCGTCACGATCTCGGGCGTGAACCCGATCCTTTCGTGGCCCCACCAATGGCTGCCGATGCGGCCGAAACCGGGTTGTACCTCGTCAGCGATGATCACGCCTCCGGCCGCGCGAACCGCGGCCAGAGCGCCGTCAAGAAACCCCCGCGGCAGATCGGGAAAGCCCTCGTTCGCAAAAAACGGACACACGATCAGCGCAGACACGCCGTGGCCCGAATTCCTGAGGTCGGTGATGGCTTTTTCCACCGCATGCGTGAATGCCGCCGCGAATCCCGCGCCGGATTGCCCGCCCAAGGGGCGCAGGCTGTCGGGGGCCGGAATGTGGGCGACATGATCCGCGCGTGTCCCGACCGGCGATCGGTACGCCGTAAGTTGGCTGACCGCCGCCGTGTTGCCATGGTATGCCCGGTCCGTGGCAATGATGCCTTTGTGCCCGGTTGCCGCCTGCGCCATTCTCAGGGCGACATCATTGGCTTCGGACCCCGAACAGACCATGATGGCAGAGCAGAGACTTTCATCGAATTTCGCGGTCAGCGCCTCGACATAATCCAGAATACCGGCGTGCACATATCGGGTGTGGGTGTTCAGCACCGCCGCCTGACCCGCAATCGCCGCGACCACCTTGGGATGGCAATGCCCCACATGGGGCACGTTGTTGTAGCAGTCGAGATAGCGCCGCCCCGCGCTGTCCCACAGCCAGACGCCCCGGCCTTTGACGATGTGAACGGGTTCTTCGTAAAAGGTGGCAACATTCGGGCCAAGCAGGCGCTTGCGCCGCGCCATCAAATCGCTGATTTCCACCGTTTCGCCCCTTGCGACCTATTCGTCGTCCGTAGTCTTCTGCCGAAGCGCCTTCAAGCCGGAACGCTGCGATTTTGCGGCCAGTCGACGGCGTTTGGAGGCCAGCGTGGGCCGGGTGCGGACGCGTTTCTTGGGTGCGACCAGCGCGGCGCGGACCATTTCGGCCAGTTTTTCGGCAGCAAGCGTGCGGTTCATCGCCTGGCTGCGGTGTTTTTCGGCCGTAACGATGATCGCGCCGTCGCGGGTCCATTTGCGCCCGGCAATACGTTTCAGGCGCGTCTTGACGGCAGGTTCCAGCGCGGGCGACCGCGCCGCCTCGAACCGCAATTCAACCGCAGTCGCGACCTTGTTGACATTCTGCCCGCCGGGGCCCGAGGCGCGGCTGAAACTCTCGGTCAGCTCCCAGTCCTGAATGGTTATGTTTTCGGATATGTAGATCAAGTCCGGTGCCGCCTGCCGCCCGCGTGTCTGATACACCGATCCGCGCCGGATTGCACCGCAAACGCGGAAATTATCGCGTCACCACGAAATGTGCGACACCATCCTGCCAGTAATCCCGGTGAAACATCAATTGCACGGCGGAAAGATAGTAGATGAACATCCGAAACGTGCTGCGGGCGATCTTGTCACGCTCGGTATCGGGAATTTTTATTTGTTCCGCCGCGAACTCCGCCAGGATTTCGGCCTCGTTTTCCAGCAGATTGGTCAGCCAGCACCGCAGCGTCCGGATGTAGTTTTCGCCGTCGTGATAGTGAATCGCCCGTATCTTGAGACCCGATCTTTCGATGCCCAGAACGACCTCGCTGACCAAGGGCGCGTATCCCCCGGGGAAAATATACCGGTCGATCCACAGATTGGTGGTCTTGGGACTGTGTTTCACGATTGAATGAACCAACGCCACGCCGTCGTCGGCCAGAACATTGCGGATGTTGCGAAAGAAATGTTCGTATTTCGATCGCCCGACATGCTCCAGCATTCCAATCGAGACGACGCGGTCATAGGCATTGGGGTGGCGCATGCAGAAATCGCGATAATCTTCTTTCAGAAATCGTACTTCCGATCTTGGATTTCCGGGGCGGGACGCGGCCCAGTTGGCGGCATCGGCGATCTGGTTTCCGGAAATCGAAATGGCGTCGATTTCAGCGCCTTGGTCGGATGGCAGGAACCGCTCGAACGAACCCCAGCCACAACCGACATCAAGAATTTTCGGTTTTGGCAGGGTGGAAAGCTGCATCCGGCGGAAGATCGTATCGAACTTGTGCTGCTGGGCCTGGTCCAGTGACATGCCGGGATCATCGAAAAACGCGCAGGAATACGCGTAATGATCGCCGATCATCCGCCGAAATACCTTGGCGTTGACGTCATAATGGCTGACAACTTTTCGGGTCGCGCTGAAGGTGGCGAGGAATTGTTTGTAGATATGCGTTGCCCACTCAAAAAAGCCGAAATTCAGGCCATTCTGTACGCGTGTACTGCCTTTCGCCGTCACCAGCATCAGCAGGAAATCTGACAGCAACCCCCGGCTAAGGTACCATTTGCCGTCCATGTACGCCTCGCCCAGACGCAATCCCGGATGCACCAGAATACCCAGCAATGCCAGAAATCGGGGCGGTGCAAAATGTATCGCGGATGTGCCGGCCGAGATATCCCGCAGATCGCCGTTTCCAAAATCAAGCGCAACCGGCAAGCCCCGAAACAGGGTTTTGACCAGAAAATGGGTGCAGCGGCGTTCGAACATCGATGGAGTCGGGATGTAATCGTCCGTCGCGACGGAATAATATGCCGTGTCTTTCGGTGCCATGGTTGTAAAATCGCGCCAGCAGTGACGTGATCGGCCCAATATTATCGGAAATTGCTTCAAGATGCAAAAAGGGCCGCGATCGTCTCGCGGCCCTTTCAAATTTTCAACAAGAGTTTTGGAGGCCGATCAGGCCGGGTTTCCCCTGTCTTCGATTTCTCGCGCTGGGGCGATCATCGTCAAAAGGCAACCTCTCGCGTTGACCTGACTGCATTCTCCAACATCTCTTTAGACACTGGATCACCTCCTTTCGCTTGTTGCTGTTAGAGGGGATGGTGGCACATGTAGTTAAAAAGTCAAAACATTTTATCCGGGCCGTGGTAACGCACGCGCAACGATCAGGCGGAATGGCACCAGTGCCACCATCGCAACGGCCAGTTTGACCAGCCAATCGGCAATGCCCAGCGTTACCCACAAGGGTGTCATCGGTCCGACGGTCATGAAGGGTGCGAAATCTTGCGCCCAGCCAATCGCGGCGTCGGCGTTGGTGCCGAATATGGTGATGCTGGCGGAAAAGGCGATGGTAAAGAACAATGCGGTATCCAGGGCCGAGCCGATCACCGACGAGGCCAGCGGTGCCCGCCACCAGGTGCCCCGGCGCAGGCGATCAAAGACCGCGACATCCACGAGCTGCGCCACCAAAAAGGCAGTTCCCGAGCCGACAGCAATGCGCAAGGGGACGGCGGGGCCGAACTCCAGCATGATGCGGCTGCCGATCAGCGAGCAGGCGATTCCCGTGACAAAACCGACCACAACCACCCGGCGCGCGGCGGGCGCACCGTAGATGCGGTTCATCAGATCGGTGACCAAAAAGGCGAACGGATAGGTAAACGCGCCCCAGGTCAAAAGGCCGTCGAGAATCAGGAATTGAACCAGGATATTGCTGGCAACAACGATTGCCGCCATGGCGATCACGCCGGGCAGAAGGGTGCGGGACATCGGGTTGGCTCCGTTTTGAAATGGTAGCGGACACATTATCCCGGCAACGACCGGAACCCGCGCCTGTTAGGGCGGAATGCAACCGGGCGCAAGAAGGATCTGCCGCGGGGCGTGTTCTTGGCAGGGGGGCGCCCTACGCGCCAACCTCGATCATCGCGGCGGCCAGAACCGGGACCGTATCGGCGTTCAGCCCGGCAATATTGATCCGGCTGTCGCCCACCATATAGATGCCGTGCTTGTTGCGCAGCGCCAGAACCTGTTCGGGCGTCGCCCCCATCCGCGAGAACATGCCCCGGTGCTGGGCGACAAAGCCGAAGCGGTCAGAACCCGACAAGCGGCGCAATTCGTCGGCCAGATGCTGACGCAGCGCCAGCATGCCCAGCCGGACCTCTTCGAGCTCGGCCATCCAGTCGGCTTTCAGCGCCGGATCGTTCAGGATCATCGTCACCAGACGCGCGCCGTGATCCGGCGGAAACGAAAAATTCTGACGGTTCAGGTGCGCCAGGTTGCCCTGCGTCACCGTCGCGGTTTCCGCATTCGGGGCGATGGCCAGAACGATCCCGGTGCGTTCACGGTAGATGCCGAAATTCTTGGAACAACTCGCCGCGATCAGCATTTGCGGCATCTTTGCCGCCAGCATCCTGACGGCGGCAGCATCCGCGTCCAGCCCGTCGCCAAACCCCTGATAGGCGATGTCGATGAACGGGATTGCGCCACGTTCCAGCAGCAGGTCGGCAATTTCGGCCCATTGCCCGGCGTTCAGGTTGGCCCCGGTCGGGTTGTGACAACAGCCGTGCAGCAGGACGATATCGCCCGCCTTGATGCCCTTCAGATCGGCAATCATCCCGTCGAAATCCACCGCCCGACTTGGCTCGTCGAAATACCGGTATGCGCCCGTCTTCATCCCCAGATGGCGCAGGATCGACGGATGGTTCGGCCATGTCGGCGTGCTCAGCCAGACGGTGGTATCTGGGTTTGCGGCCTTGACCAGTTCCAGCACCATGCGAATTGCCCCGGTTCCGCCCGGCGTATGTGCCGCAGCGATACGTTCGCGCGCGGTGCTGTCGCCCAGAACCAGCCCGATCATCGCGTCCTGAAACGCGGGATCGCCGGTCAGGCTGGTATAGGCCTTGGTGGTCTCGGCCCGCCACAATTGCTGTTCGGCGGTCTTGATTGCCCGCATGACCGGCGTCACGCCCTGGGCGTTTTTGTACACACCGACGCCAAGGTCGATTTTGTCCTCGCGCGGATCCTCGCGGAACAGGGCCATCAATTGCAGGATTTTGTCCTGTGGTTGCGTTTGCAGATTTGTCAGCATCGAATATCCCCGAGGGTCTGTTTCAGCCCAGTGCTACTTTCAAGTCGTTATACATGCCCCATTCGGCCCACGAACCATCGTAAAGCGCGTGATTGCGGTGCCCCAACCGTTGCAGGGCCAAGTTCAGAACCGCCGCCGAAACGCCGGACCCGCAGGTGGTGATCACGGGCGCGCGCATATCTGTGCCGACCGCCGCGAACTGGGCCGCCAGTTCCGCAACCGGCTTCATCGTACCGTCGTCTTTCAGCAACGCGTCGAAAGGCAGGTTTCTGGCGTTCGGAATGTGGCCCTTGCGCAATCCGGGACGGGGTTCGGCGGCCTGACCGCTGAACCGGGCGGCGGACCGTGCATCCAGAATTTGGGCATCACCAAGCTTGGCCGCCGCCGCGACCTGGGTCACGTCCTTGATCAGACCGGCGTTGCGTTGAACGCTCATGTGCCGCTCGCGCAGGATCGGAGACATGTCCTCGGTCGCGCGGCCTTCGGCGCGCCATTTGTGAAACCCGCCATCCAGCACAGCGGTGTCCGTCTTGCCGAACAGGTTGAACAGCCACCACACGCGCGCCGCCGACATGATTCCGGCGCTTTCGTAAACCACGACCTGATGACCGTCGCCAACGCCCATCGCGCGCATCCGCGAGACGAACTTTTCCGGCGGAGGCGCCATATGGGGCAGGTCGGAACGTCCATCCGATATTTCATCGATGTCAAAAAACCGCGCACCCGGAATGTGGGCGGCGTGGTATTCCGCCCGCGCGTTACGCTCGCTGCCCGGCAGAAACCAGGTCGCATCCAGTATTCGAAGGTCGGGGTCGTCGAAATGCGCCGCCAGCCAGTCGGTCGAAACCAGTGTCGTCGGGTCACTATGTGGCATGCTCTGCCCCCAGTTTCAAAGTGAGACCAGACCGGAGTATCGCCGAGGCGTTGGGGTTGCAAGCTTTGCCCCGATACGCACCGGGAAATTTGTTTCGCCGCTCGCCGAAAATCGAGTGCACGGCGGACGCCAAGCACCGGAAGGCGTAAGGCCGACGATGGACGATATCCGCGTGTCCAGCCGGCTGGAAACGTGGGTATTCGTACAGGCCGTTGGAATTAAAGCGGTTTTGAGTTCAATTTCGTCGATGGATTTGCGGAACACCGATTGGCATCTGTTTGCATAATCGAGAAATTGGGTCTCTCCGACGGATACCGTTGGCTGATTGGCGAAATGATCTTCTGACTGGTCGCGTTCGCGAACCGCGGTGCACGGCTGATCTTTGTGCCGATATCCCGGCGCTTTCGCGGCTAATCGCGAAACCGCAAAGCCGTCATTGCGCCGGCAAACAACATCAGGGCCATGCCCGCGGCACCGGCGCTCAGAAAATCGTAATACCAGAAATCGAACATGCCCCAGCCGAACCAGCGCTGCGCGAGGATGAAACCTGACGCACCCGCCAGGCCGCAGATCGTGTTCCAGAACAGGCCGACATTTAAGGCCTTGATCACGACAGCACCGAGATTGCCGCAGATCATCCCCAACAGGATCGAGGCGATTTCAAGCCCGGTCACGACCTACCCCCGATCCCGAAGCAGCCGGGCTTTTTGCCGCTGCCAATCGCGTTTCTTTTCGGTTTCGCGCTTGTCGGCCAATTTCTTGCCCTTGGCGATCCCCAGTTTCAGCTTGGCGCGACCCTTGTCGTTGAAATAGAGCCTGAGCGGAACCAGCGTCATCCCCTCGCGGCCAATCCCCTGCCAGAGACGGGACAATTCGCGCTTGCTGACCAGCAGCTTGCGGCGGCGGCGCTCTTCGTGGGGGAAAGTCTTGGCCTGTTGGTAGGCGGGGAAATAGGCGTTGATCAGCCACAATTCGCCGTCGGTCACGGTTGCGTAGCTTTCGGCGATATTGGCCTTGCCCGCGCGCAGCGACTTGACCTCAGAGCCTTCCAGCATGATGCCGCATTCCAGATCATCCTCGATCGCATAATGAAACCGCGCCTTGCGGTTTTCGGCGACGACCTTGAAATTCGGATCGGTTTTGGGTTTTTTTGGCATCGGCTCTTGCTGTGTTTCGCTTTCACCCGGACGCAGAAGAAAATTCGCGAATTTTCTTTGGTTTGAAAATCCTTCGGGAAAGATATTCTAGTTCAGCACGCCCGCAATCCGCATCGCATCCTCGATTTCGGCTTTCGTCTCGGGCAACGCCTCGGTCAGGGGCGAGCGCACGTCAGTGCGGCACTTGCCAAGCACCGACAATCCGTATTTCGCGCCCACCAGCCCCGGTTCGCGGAAAATCGCCGTATGCAGCGGCAGCAGCCGGTCCTGCAATTCCAGCGCCCGCGCCCATTTCCCGTCAAGCGTCGCCGCCTGAAATTCGGCGCAGAGGCGCGGCGCGACGTTCGCGGTCACCGAAATACAGCCCACCCCGCCATGAACGTTGAAGCCAAGTGCCGAGGCATCCTCGCCCGACAACTGGCAGAAATCGGCCCCGCAGCTTGCCCGTTGCTGGCTGACGCGCACCACATCGCCGGTGGCGTCCTTGACGCCGACGATATTTTCGAGCTTTGCCAGTTCCCCCATGGTCGCGGGGGTCATGTCGATGATCGACCGGCCGGGGATGTTGTAGATGATGATCGGGATGCCACATTCGTTGAGCGCGGTATAATGCGCGATCAGCCCCCGCTGCGTCGGCTTGTTGTAATAGGGCGTGACCACCAGCGCCGCATCGGCCCCGACGACGCGGGCGTGATTGACCAGCGAAATCGACTCGGCCGTGTTGTTGGAACCGGCTCCCGCAATCACCGGGACACGACCGGCGGCGGTCTTGACCACGGTTTGGACGACGGATTCATGTTCGTGATGGCTGAGCGTCGGGCTTTCGCCGGTGGTGCCGACCGGCACAAGACCGTTGCTGCCCTCGGCAATATGCCATTCGACCAGAAGTTTCAGCGCGCCATAATCCACCTCGCCGTCCGAAAACGGGGTCACCAATGCGGGCAAGGACCCTTTGAACATGACATGCTCCTGTTTTGGCCGGACTTTCCGGTATCGCGGTTCCATTATCATCGAACCGGCGGCAAGGTAATGGCGAATGTTCACTTTTCCAAGCGGTGCTTTGATTAGGCGGAACAGACGGGGTATGCTCGTCAAAGTACGAGCAGACCGGATTTCCCGCGTGTTTCAATTTATTCGAGCAATTCTGGTGGGACTGTTTTGCCTGACGGTTGGCAGCGGTGCCTTGCTTGCCCAATCCGAAGAGGAAAACGGTTCCCTTCTGGCCACCGCTCTGCTGGCGGCGGATGACGGAAACTGGCCCAAAGCGTTCGCGATTGCGCAAAAGGTCAGCGACCCGGTGGCCACCGATATCATCGAATGGATGCGCTTGCGCGACAGCGAGGCCGGTTGGGACGATTACCGGAAATTCCTGCGCAAGAACCCAGACTGGCCCGGGCTCGAACGCATTCGGCGGCGCAGCGAAGCCGCGATGCCGGTCGGGTATGAACCGGCAAAGGTTCTGGCCTATTTCGAAGACACGCCACCGCAGTCGGGGATCGGTGTTCTGCGCCTGACCGAGGCTTATCAGGCCACCGGTCAAACGGGACTGGCACAAAAGGAAGCCATTCGCGCATGGCGGAATTATTCCATGACCAAGGACGAGCGCAAACAATTGTATGCGCGGTTCGGGGATGCGCTGGCGGACCATCATATTGCCCGGCTCGACATGTTGTTGTGGCGCAATCTCGCGAGTCAGGCGCAGGGCCTTTATACGCTGGTGCCCGCTGGTTACGTGGCACTGGCCAAGGCGCGGCTGGGTCTTCGCAAAAAGGTCGGCGGGGTGGACAGGCTGATCGCGGCGGTGCCCAAGGCGCTGCAGGACGACGCGGGGCTGGCCTATGAACGCTTTCTGTGGCGCAGTCGCAAGAAGAAGGCCGATTCAGCCCGCGACCTTTTGATCGAAAGCTCGACCTCGGCGAAAAGTCTGGGCCGGCCCGAATACTGGTCGGGCCGGCGCCGCAGCATCGCGCGGCAGGAAATGCGGGACGGGAACAACCGCCGTGCGTACAAGATCGCGTCGCAGCACTTTCTTTCGTCGGGCAGCGATTATGCCGATCTGGAGTGGCTTTCGGGCTATATCGCGCTCAGGAAACTTGACGACGCGGCGCTGGCGCTCGTGCATTTCACGCGGTTTCGCGCGGCGATTGCCACGCCGATCAGTTACGGGCGCGCCGGATACTGGCAGGGCCGCGCACTGGAGGCCCTGGGCAAAGACGGCGAAGCGATGGAGGATTACAAGTTCGCTGCAAGATATCAGACCAGTTTCTATGGGCAACTGGCGGCAGAAAAAGCCGGGACCGCGCCGGATACCGGCCTGAGCGGTCGTGAAATCACCCCCGACTGGCGACTTGCCGGTTTTGTCGATCACAGCGTGATCCGGGCGGCGCTGTTGTTTCACTATGCCAACCAACCGCGCCTGACCGAGCGTTTCATGCGATTTCACGCCAAAAGCCTGGATCGGGTCGGCTTGCAGCAATTGGCGGACCTGGCGATGGAAATCGGGCGTCCAAATATCGCAGTGCGCTTGTCGAAACAAGCCGCGCGGCAGGGGCACGTTCTGCCGCGCACCTATTTTCCGCTGACAGAACTGGCGAAAAAGCGGCTGCGGGTGGAGCCGGAACTGGCCATGTCGATTGCCCGGCGCGAAAGCGAGCTGAACGCCGAGATCATCAGCCCCGCGGGCGCGCGCGGCCTGATGCAGGTGATGCCCGCCACGGCACGGAAAGTGGCAAAGAGTATTGGCGTTGGCTATTCGCTGATCAGACTGACCAGCGACTGGGAATATAACGCGACGCTTGGGTCGGCCTATCTGGCGGAACAGCTAGAGGATTTCAATGGCAGTTATGTCCTTGCTTTTGCGGCTTATAATGCAGGTCCACACCGTGCGCGGCGGTGGATTGAACGCTATGGCGACCCGCGCAAGGACCGGTTGGACCAGGTCGACTGGATCGAGCACATTCCGTTTCGGGAAACCCGGAATTACGTGATGCGGGTGATGGAATCGCTGCACGTATATCGCGCGCGGATCAGCGGGCGAACGCCGAAGGTTCGCATCTCAAAGGACCTGAAGCGCGGTTGAGGCGATCGCTCCTCCGGGCCGCGGTTCCCGGCTGTCATCTGAAATCGACCATAAATCCCGTAAGATGTTGAAACAATAACGCAAAAACATCCAATGATCCGGAAAACCGGTTTACCGGTTTTCTGGTCTATCAGTTTACCGATCCACCGGTTTACCGGTCGTCCAGTCCACCGGTTTACCGGTTTTCCAGTCCACCGGTTTACTGATCGCCCAGTCTACCAGTCTACCGGTTTACCGGTCCACCGGTCGCCCAGAAAACCGGTCCACCGGTCGCCCATTTACAAGATCGCCGGCCTATCGATCCGGATTGGGCCCGTACCGGAAACTTTCGGACGGTCGGGCGTGGCAATGGCGTGGTGGCGCGACCGCGGACCGATCTGCATCGACTTGCACGGGGACGGCATGCTCGAAAACCCGTTCCGCGATCAGGGGTCGGAGGGCACCTTTTGCATGTTGGCCCGCCGCCGCTCGCGCCAGAATGTGAAAAGGCCCGCCGCAACGATGATGGCGGCACCTGTCGCCACATTCCAGCGGATCGCCTCGCCGAAAACCAGCACGCCGATAAAGCTGACGAAAACCAGTTGGAAATAGGCGAACGGTTGCACCGTGCTGGCCTCGGCAACTTCGAGGCATTTGATCAACAGGAAATGGCCGGTCACGCCAGTCACCGACAGTACCATCATCCACACCAGATCGGGGCGTGTCATCGGTTCCCAGAACCAGATGCCAATCGCCGTCATGATCACGGTGCCGGAAATGCCGGTCCAGAAAAAACTGGTCATTGCGCTGTCCTTGCGGGCGACGAATCGGGTCAACAGGCCATAGACCGCAAACATCAGGGCCGAGATCACCGCGATCAGCGAGGCAGGCGTGAACACGGCCACGCCCGGGCGCAGGATGATCAGCATTCCGGTGAAGCCAACGGATATCGCGGCCCATCGCCGCCAGCCGACGGCCTCGCCCAGAACCGGCCCGGCCAGCGCCGCCACCATCAGCGGATAGGCGGCAAAAATCGCGTGGGTTTCGATCAATCCCAGAAAAACAAATGCCAGAATGGCAACGCAGATCTCGCCCGCCAGGATCAGACCGCGCAGAATTTGCAGCGGCAGTTGCCGGGTAGATATCGTCGCGCGAAATCCGCCTTTCTGTCGCGCCGCCAAAAACAGAACGAAGGCGGCAAAAAACCAGTACCGGATCATCACCACCATCAGCACGTTGTAATTGGCGGCCAGGTGCCGTGAAATGCCGTCCTGCATGGCAAAAACAAACGTGGTCGCAATCATCAGCCAGATACCCAGACGCGGGTTGTTGCCGGTCATTGCGGCACCTCGGATACGCCCGCGGTCATATGGCGTTTGCGGCCGAAACCGCCAAGCCGCGCAACGGTGAAGCCCGCATTCGTCAGCGACCGGCGAACGTGCCCCGCCGCGCAATAGGTGGCGAATGTCCCGCCCGGCCTTGTACGTTTCGCGACCTCTAACAACAATTCGGGCTGCCAGAGCTCGGGATTTCGGGTCGGCGCAAAGCCGTCCAGAAACCAGGCATCCGCACGCGCGTCCATTTCGTGAATTTTGTCGCGTGCATCGCCCAGGATGATCTGCGCCTCAAGACCCTCAAGGTGCAGACTTGTGCGGTCTTTCGCCCAACCCGCCAGCAATTCCGTCGCGAACGGTTCGAGCTCCTGAAACGGCGCAAGCGCTTTCTCCATGTCGCATGGGCGCATGGGAAATGCCTCGAACCCCGTATAGCGCAGCGGCGTTTTCTGCCCGCTTTCACGCCATGCCTGCCACGCGGCCAGCAGGTTCAACCCTGTGCCGAAACCCAGTTCGGCAATGTGAAATCCGGGCGCGAAACGCTGGGGCAGCCGGTTGCCGCGCAGAAAGACATGGCGGGTTTCGCTCAGCCCGTCATCGACCGAATAATAGGGATCGTCAAACCGCGTGGCGACCGGAATGTCCCCGTCCCGCCAGTCGATGCAAGCCTCTGTTATCTGGTCGTTCTGCATGGTTTGCCCTATAAGCGAACCGGGTCGTGACGCGCGACAATGGGTCAGCACGAGGCGGATGGCAATGGCAGAAATCGAAGTGCTGGGCGGCGGCATATTCGGATTGTCGGTCGCCTATGCCTGCGCGAAACGCGGTGCACGGGTCCGTCTTATCGAACGCCACCAGATCGGTGGCGGCGCAAGTGGTGGTACGGTTGGCGCGCTGGCGCCGCACACGCCGGACAACTGGAACGACAAGAAGCAATTCCAGTTGGAAAGCCTTGCCGCCACCGCCGCGTTCTGGAGCGAAATCGAGGCGAAAAGCGGCATATCCACCGGATACGGCCAATGCGGGCGACTACAGTTGATCGAGGATGAAACCGCGCTGGAACTGGCACGTCAGCGGGTTGCCGGCGCCGTTCAGTTTTGGCGGGGCGCGGGCGAATGGCAGGTCGTCGGCGCGCGCGATATTGAGGGTTGGTCGCTTTCTCCGGCGACCGGATTTCTGGCATTTGACACGCTTTCGGCACGGATCTCGCCGCCGCTGGCCTGCCGTTCGCTGGCGCGGGCTTTTCAGGCGATCGAGGGCGAAATTGTGCTGGGGCGATCCGCCGGGACCGGGGCGGACGCGACCGTTCTTTGCACCGGGCATGCCGGGCTATGTGAATTGTCCGAGGAACTGGGCCGGCCCGTTGGCGGGGGCGTGAAGGGTCAGAGCCTGCTTTACGCACTGGATCGCCGGAACCTGCCGCAGGTGTTCGCGCAAGGCCTGCACATCATACCCCACGCCGACGGTACGCTTGCCATAGGCTCGACCAGCGAAATCGAATGGGAGGACCCGGGCGCGACCGACGGGCAGTTGGACGAATTGCACACCCGCGCGGTCGGGATATTGCCCGCGCTGCGCAGCGCCCCGATCCTTGCCCGTTGGGCCGCGATCCGCCCGCGCAGCCGACGACGCTCGCCGATGCTGGGGCGGCATCCGTTACGCCGGAACGTCTTTATCGCCAATGGTGGTTTCAAGATCGGGTACGGCGTTGCGGTGAAGGCCGGCGAGGTTATGGCCGATCTGGTTCTGGACGGTCGCGCCGACATTCCGGCGGGTTTCAGTGTAGAGGCCAACCTGAAATAGCCTTTCACGCTGCCGCGTGCAAAAGAGGTAAATCTTGCATTTCGGATGACCTGGGCCGGCCGTTGTCGTCGGTGGATGATCAGAATTCGGAATCGGAATTTTGCATCCGCCGATGCCTGTGAGGATGATAAATACGATAGATAACAAGGCGATACGTCTAAATCCGGCCGTCTAGCCGGCTAGACGGCCAGACGGCTAACCATCCAGACGGCCAGACGGCCACAGGGCCCGACAGCTAACCGGCCAGTTGGCCAGACCGCTGGATTCGGTACGATCGGCCAAAACATCCCCGTTCAGGCTTCCGGTGCGCTGGAGATTTTTCGCGAATTCCCAAAGCGCAATCCGAAAAGTGGGGACCGGTTTTCGGACCAAATTGCGCTTTAAGCCAAAGCCGTTTTGCAATCCGAAAAGTGGGGACCGGTTTTCGGACCAAATTGCGCTTTAAGCCAAAGCCGTTTTGCAATCCGAAAAGTGGGGACCGGTTTTCGGATGCCGTCCAATACCGCGGGGTCGAATCCATCGGGTCAAGGGCATGCGGCCCTCAGCCGTGCCATCAGTTTGGTCAGACTTTCGCGCTGCTTCTCGGATATCAGGCGATTCCGTGCATCAAAGGCCTTGCGGCCGTTTGGCACGACAAATGCCGAACCCTGCAATATTGCGGTGTTGAACGAGGCCAGCGCGTGACGCAGCGTGAATTGCGCGACCTCGCCGCCCGATCTTCCCGCGGTCGAAAGGATCGCAACCGGCTTGCCCACCAGTGGCTGCGGTGTGTCGCGGCTGATCCAGTCCAGCGCGTTTTTCAACACGCCGGGGATCATCTTGTTGTATTCCGGGGTCGCGATGATGATCGCGTCGGATTCGCGTATCTGGTCGTTCAGCCGCCTCACCGCGCCCGGCAATCCTGTGCTATCTTCCAGGTCGCCGTCGTAAAGCGGCAGGCGCAGATCGGCGAATCCAGCGTCACACTCGCCGAAAAGGTGCACAGCCTCGCGCAGCAATGCGGTGTTTCGCGACGCGGCCCTAAGCGAACCGGATATCCCGAGGATGCGCAAGCTGCTCATGGCATCTGCTGACCGGATTCTGGTATTGCCATCAGAACTCCACACCCACCTGCGCCTTGATCCCGGATCGGAACGGATGTTTGACCAGTTCCATCTCGGTTACCAGATCAGCAATTTCGATCAGGTCGGCATGGGCGTTTCGCCCGGTCAGAACGACGTGGGTCATATCGGGTTTTTCCGAGGCCAGAAAGGTCACCACTTCGTTGATGTCCACGTAGTCATAGCGGATCGCGATGTTGATTTCGTCCAGCAGGACCATCTTGTTTGCAGGGTCCCGGATCAGCTCTTTGGCCTTGGCCCAGGCGGCCTGTGCCATTTCGGTATCGCGGGTTTTGTCCTGGGTTTCCCAGGTGAACCCCTCGCCCATCGTGTGAAAGGCGCAGGCATCGCTGAATTTCGACAGAATCAGATCACGCTCGCCGGTGGACATGCCGCCCTTGATGAACTGCACGACCGCACAAGGCATTTCGTGCGCGATGCAGCGGAAAATCATGCCAAACGCGGCCGAGGATTTGCCTTTGCCCTTGCCGGTATGCACGATGATCAGGCCTTTCTGATCGGTCTTGGTCGCCATGATCTTGTCGCGCGCGGCCTTTTTCTTGGCCATCTTCATTGCGTGGCGGGCGGGATCGTTGCGCGGGTCCGGTTTGCTGTCGGGCATGAATGTTCCTATTCCTGAAAGGCCTCGTGGGCGGGTAGATCGTCACCAAGGCGCACCCAGTCAACCGCTTCTTCTGCGAAGAAATGTTTTTGCGGTTTTAGGTGGGTCTGGTCAACAAGCGATGCCGCGTAAAAATGGATTTCATCGGGCAGCGCTGTGGTCTGATAGGCCATGGGCGAGCCGCAATTACCGCAAAATGAGCGGATCACCTCTTTGGAGGATGCGAAGGTTTTGGGAACCTCGCCGGTCCAGCGCCACGCGCCGTTGGGCACGCCGACAAAAGTGGTAAACGCCGAAGACGTGCCCCGGCGGCAGCTTTCACAATGGCAGTGACCAG
>CAZRLO010000025.1:9586-29029 GCA_964600965.1 uncultured Rhodobacter sp. | reverse complement strand
ATTTCTACACCAGCCACGAGGCGCTGCTACTGGAATATGAACAGGCCTTGTGCCGGATCGACAGCACGACCGGCCTGCCGGTGGCGGGCTCGGGCCACATGATCTGGATCGGCGACCGCACCCGGCAGCCCGACGGCGCACATGTGGCATTCTGCAAGGGCGTGCAAAATCCGATCGGGCTGAAATGCGGCCCGACGATTTCAACGGATGACCTGAAAACGCTGATTTCGACCCTGAACCCCGAAAACGAGGCCGGGCGCCTGACCCTGATCAACCGGTTTGGGGCCGGCAAGGTTGGCGATCATCTGCCAAACCTGATCCGCGCGGTCGAGCAGGAGGGTTTCAAGGTCGTCTGGTCCTGCGATCCGATGCACGGCAACACGATCAAGGCGGCGTCGGGCTACAAGACCCGTCCGTTTGATTCCGTGCTGCGCGAAGTGCGCGAGTTTTTCGAAATTCACAATTCCGAGGGCACCCATCCCGGCGGCGTTCATTTCGAGATGACCGGCAAGGATGTGACCGAATGTACCGGCGGCGTGCGCGCGGTAACCGATCAGGACCTGTCGGACCGGTATCACACGGCATGCGACCCACGGCTGAACGCCAGTCAGGCGCTGGAACTTGCATTTCTCGTGTCCGAGGAACTCGCCAACCGCGTGCAGCAGCGGCGCGCCGCGGTCTGAACCGCCTATTCGTCCGATTTGACCAACCGGATATAATCGCGCGGCCCGGCAGAACCGGTTCGGGCCGGTCGGCGCGGCGCGGGGGTGAAAGCCGCGCGCGTCTCGGCAAACCCCATCGCGTCGTCCGGCACGCGCAGGCGGTTCGCGGCGATGATCCGCGTGACCTTTTTCGCGGTAACCGTGAATCGGATTGGCGGCGATGCGGGGGCGCCTTCAGCCACCAGGCATCCCAGAATGCGCGAAACGACGCCGGAATCACTTTGAATCGGCAAAAGCAACATCTCGGCGCGCAGCGATACCTGTTGCGGGCGGGCGCTTGCCAGCGATAATTCCACGATTTCCGGCGCGTCGAACAGTCGCGTCAGCGTATTTGCAAACCCGTCGCGACCCTCGGGCGCGATCACCGAATCAGCGGGCATGCCGCGGATTTCCATTCCCATCAGTTCGTTGAGCCGCATCCCGGCAATCCGGAAACGCGGCACCGCATTCGGCTGGCGCTCCAGAATGAAGGCGTGTTCCAGAACGTTCTCGATCTGGCGGGGGTCGATCTCGGAGCGCAGGGGCGCGATGCGCCCGGCCCGCAGCCTTTCCCAGTGGTCCAGCAGTTCGACAAAAATGGGGTTTTTCATCGGTTTCCGATAATGTTTCAGCAGCGTGACATTGCTGTCGTTACACAGATTTTTACGCATCCGATCCCGTACTTCCCTACCATTTCAACGCCCCGCATCCCAGAGATGCTTTGTTGTGAAACAGGGTCGGATTTGTTAACCCTATATTCGGAATTATTACCCAATTCTTAATATTGCAGAAAATGCGTCAAAAAGTGAGGCAAAAACTGTTAAATGGTTAATTCTATGACCGGATTTGCCGCGCTGAAGGGCGAGGCCGAGGGCGTTCGCTGGCGCTGGGAGCTGCGCAGCGTCAACGCGCGCGGGCTGGATCTGCGCCTGCGTCTGCCCGAAGGTCTGGACGATCTGGAACCGGTACTGCGCAAGGCGCTGGCAGCGGCCCTGAGCCGGGGAAATGTCAGCCTTGGCCTAAGGGTTCACAGCGATGGCGCGACCAGTGGTGCCGTGCTGGATGAAACGCAGTTGGAACGGGTGATCTTGGCGTTGAAATCTGTCGAGCAACGCGCGCAAAACGCCGGGCTGGCGTTGGATTCCACGTCCGCCGCCGGGATTTTGAGCCTGAAGGGTGTGCTGGACGCGCCGGACAATTCCGAATCGGACCAGGCGGGTCTGGTCGCGGCGCTGAAGGCGGATATCAAGCCGTTGATCGACAGCTTTGTCGCGGCCCGCGCCGCCGAGGGGCGGGCGCTGGAGGAAATTCTGGCCGGGCAACTGGCGCGGATCGGTAAACTGGTCGGATCCGCCGCCGACGCCGCGCAGGCGCGGTTGCAGACCACACGCGAGACGTTGACGCAAAATCTGGCCAAGGTGATGGAAAATACCGACGGCGCCGATGAGGGCCGGGTTGCACAGGAACTGGCGATGCTGGCGGTCAAGGCCGACGTTGCCGAGGAAATCGACCGCCTGGGCGCCCATATCGTCGCCGCGAACGAACTGCTGCAAAGCGACGGATCGGTGGGGCGCAAGTTCGACTTTTTGATGCAGGAATTCAATCGTGAGGCCAACACCCTGTGCGCCAAGTCCGGGTCCGGCGATCTGACGCGGATCGGGTTGGACCTGAAAACGGTGATCGATCAGATGCGCGAACAGGTTCAGAACGTTGAATAGCGCCGGTGAAATTGAACGGCGCGGGTTGCTGATCATCCTGTCGTCGCCCTCGGGGGCCGGGAAAACCACCCTGGCGCGGCGATTGATGCGCTGGGATGCGAGCCTCAACTTTTCGGTCTCCGCCACGACGCGGGAACCCCGGGCCGGCGAAGAGGACGGGCGCGAGTACTATTTTCGGTCGCACGCCGAATTTCGCGCCATGGTTCAGGCCGGTGACATGCTGGAGCACGCCGAGGTGTTCGGCAATCTCTACGGCTCGCCCCGCGCGCCGGTCGAGGCGGCAATCAACGAAGGCCGCGACATCCTGTTTGACATCGACTGGCAGGGCGGCACCGAAATCACGAACTCGGCGCTGGCGGAATCGGTGGTCTCGGTGTTCATTCTTCCGCCCAGCATCGCTGAACTGGAAAGCCGCCTGAAAGGTCGCGGTCAGGACAGCGCCGACGTGATCCGGGCGCGGATGGAAAAATCGCAAGCCGAAATCAGCCACTGGGCGGAATACGACTACGTCCTGATCAACCGCGATTCCGAAGAAAGCGCCGAACGCCTGAAGGCGATTGTCAGCGCCGAGCGCCTGAAACGTTCGCGACGCCCGGGTCTGGTCGAGCATGTGCGCGGCCTGAACGCAGAATTCGAGGGGCGGGCGAAATGACCCTCTATCAACTTGACGGTATCGCGCCGCTGACCCCGGCAGACGGCGATTTCTGGATCGCACCCGGCGCGCATGTGATCGGCGACGTCGTTCTGGAAAGCGGCGTCGGCATCTGGTTCGGCACCACCCTGCGTGGCGATAACGAGCGGATCCTGATCGGCGCGGGCAGCAACGTGCAGGAAAATTGCGTGATGCATACCGACATGGGGTTTCCGCTGACGATCGGCAGGGGTTGCACCATCGGGCACAAGGCTATGCTGCATGGGTGCGTGCTGGGCGACAACACCCTGATCGGCATGGGCGCGATTGTGTTGAATGGTGCGCGGATCGGCAACAATTGCCTGATCGGTGCGGGGTCTCTGATTCCCGAGGGCAAGGTCATTCCCGACGGCGCGCTGGTCATGGGCTCGCCCGGCCGGGTGGTGCGGCAGTTGGAGGGCGACGCAATCGCCGGTCTGCGGCAGAGCGCCCTGCATTATCAGGAAAACATGCGGCGGTTTCGGGCCGGTTTGAGCGGAAGCTGACCGCCCGTCCTGCGCCGCGTTTTGATGCGTACACGGGGGGGCGATTGCCGGTATTCACCAGTGGCACATCCAGAGAAATCAACAGCGGTGGATCCAAGAAAACGGTGAATTATCTAGATATGTCAATTTGTTACACGTCAATATCTTCGTCTAGACGGCTAGACGGCTAGACGGCTGAACGGTTAGGCAGCCAGACGGTTAGGCAGCCAAACGATAAGACGGCCAGACCGCCAAACGGCAAGACGGCTGAACGAACAGACGGCTGAACGACCAGACGGTTGGCCGTACGGGCTGGCGCAGCGCCGGGTGGCATGATCTCTGCCTTTGCTGCCCGATTGCTCGCGCGCAGGGGTTGGCCCTGACCCGTAACCGGCCACCCGGCGGTGTGAACGCGCGCGGGACCGGCGGACGCCGAACCGCGCCGGTAATTCCCAAGAAATAGAGGGGGGACGCCGTGCTGGAGGTTCCGTGTGGCGAAACGGCCTCAGGGGCCGACCGGGCGGTCAGCTAGCAGCGGATCACCACGGAATTGTCGCCCAGCGCCACGCTCAGCGCCGGTTTGCGCCATTGGGTCAGCATCGCCAGCATGCCGAACTGCACCTGTGCGGCGGCCAGTTCCGGTGCCGGTTGCTGCCCTTCAAGGCGGGTCCACAATTCGGGATCCACCCGCATTTTGTCGCTATGCGCGGACAGCGTCCATTCCGTGCCGTCCAGCCGCACGTCGATCTGGCCGCCGAAGGGCAGGGCGCTTTCCAGGCATTGGATGGCCAGAAACACGATTTTCGCCTCGCGCCGCTGGATTTCGCGCAAGGGATGCCAGTTCATGTTCAGCCGGGCACCCTTGAAATATTCACCCAGAATCGACCGTATCTCGGGTTGGGCCAGGGTCGCCGCATTAGGCGCGCGGCCATATGCGACCCGGAAGAACCGGATCTTGGAATTGGCGCTGGCGATGCTTTCCGTGATCAGCTCCAGTTCGGGCGAGGATTCCTGCCCGGTCATCGCCAGCAGCTCCAGGCCGTTGCTGATCGCGCCAAGGGGGCTGATCAGATCGTGGCAAATGCGCGAGCCGATCAGCGCGGCAAGGTCGTGACGATCATGAAACATGTCGCGCGAACCTAGATTTGGGCGTAGAGCACCTCATGCAGGAATTTTTCGAACCCGGTGATCTGGTCGTGAATCCGGCCGCGGGCGACTGGGGTCTGGGGCAAGTGCAATCGGTGATCGGGGGCCGGGCGACGGTCAATTTCGAACATGTCGGCAAAGTGGTCATCGATCTGAATACCGTCGCTCTGGTTCACGCCCCGGACCCGCCGGGGTTTCCCGACCCTAACACAACCTAAAATTGAAATACAAGACATGTAATACCGCATATGTCGATTGTTGCCAAATCACGATCGACGCCCTACACAGCGGACAGTTTCCCGCCAGCCCGGAACCGCCGCGATGAGCCTCAATCTTAAATCGGACGAACGGCATTTTCTGCTCAAACTGGCGGATTGCCCGGCCGATCTGCGGGCGGCGCAACGGTTGCGCTACCGCGTGTTTGTCGAGGAACTGGGTGCCACCGGGCCGACGGTCGATCATCGCGCGCGGCTGGAATCGGATGCTTATGACCAATACCATGATCACCTTCTGCTGATCGACCGGCGGCGTGACCGCGGGAACCTTGATCACGTCGTCGGCGCCTATCGTTTGCTGCGCAGCGACGTCGCGCTGACGGGACCGGGGTTTTATTCGGCGGCGGAATACGACCTTGCGGCGCTCGAAGGTTGCGGGCGCAGGATGTTGGAACTGGGGCGTTCCTGTGTCGATCCGGCACATCGCGGCGGTGTCGCGATGATGTTGCTGTGGAACGCGCTGGCGGAATATGTTCTGCGTCATGACATCGAACTGATGTTCGGCGTTGCCAGCTATCATGGCACCGATGTCGGCGCGATTTCGCAATCGCTCAGCTTTCTGCATCACAACCATTTGGCGCCACCGGAATACCGGGCGCGGGTGAAAGAAGCGCAATATCAACGTCTTGATCTGGTTGCGCCCGATCAGATCGACCTCCGGCGCGCCAAACAACAGACGCCGCCGCTGATCAAGGCCTATCTGCGGCTTGGCGGTTTCATCGGCGACGGTGCCTTCATCGACCGGAATTTCAACACGGTCGATGTGTTGTTGATGATGGACACCGCCCGCATGTCAGAGCGCCACAAACAGGCGTATACCCGCCGCTCGGCGGCGCGCGCATGAGCCTTTGGCAACCCGATGCGACGCCGCCCCCCCACCGCCTTGGCCCGGCAGGGGTGCTGCTGGCGCTGGTCCGCCTGATTATCCTTGCGACGGTGATTTACAGTTTGCTGGTCGTGCTTTTGCTGGTGCGGCTGATCGAAATTCCGCTGCACAGCCGCCGGTTTACGTCGGCGATCGTGCAACTGGCCTGCAAGGTCAGCCTGCGTGTTCTGGGGATGAAAGTGTCGGTTCGGGGGCGGGCGATGCGCCATGACGGGGCTGTGATCAGCAACCATGCTTCGTGGCTCGACATTTTTTCGCTCAACGCCGTGATGCGGGTCTCGTTCGTTTCCAAGGCCGAGGTCAGCGCCTGGCCGGTCATCGGCCTGATCGCCCGAGGTGCGGGCACCGTCTTCATCGAGCGCCGCCAGAGCCACGCAAAAAAACACATGTCCCAGTTTCAGGCACGGCTGTTATCCGGCGACCGGTTGCTGTTCTTTCCGGAAGGCACCAGCACCGACAGCCGCCGCGTGCTGGACTTCAAGTCAACCCTGTTTGCCGCGTTCTTTGACCCGGGCCTTGCCGACAGGATGTGGATTCAACCGGCCACGCTGGTTTACCACGCGCCCGCCGGTAAAGACGCGCGATTCTATGGCTGGTGGGGCGACATGGCTTTTGGGCCACATTTCTTTTCGACCCTTGGCGTGCGCCGAAACGGCCGGATCGAGGTATTGCTGCACGACCCGGTGCGGGTCGCCGATTTCCCCGACCGCAAGACGCTGGCGCAATATTGCGAGCAGGTCGTGCGGCGCGGTCTGACCGAGGCGATCGGTGCGCCGGAGGGCTAGGGGGTTGATTCCTGCCGGGCGGTCCGCTGGGATTTGGCTTTATCAAACAAATGAACACGACCTTTTCGTTGCGTGGGCGAAATTCGTGGCGCTCGCCGGGGACTTAAATGTCGCGTTTGATCCGCTAGCGCAGGGGCGTCAGCAGGGTTGCCAGCGCGCGGGCGGGTTCCGGATCCTGCCAGATTTCGGCGCCAACGCCAAAAAAATCGGTCACATCGGCCAGTGCTGCGACATGGGCCTGGCTCAGGCCTCCCTCGGCCACGACCGGCACTTCGATCATGTCGCTCCACCAGCCAAACAGGTCGGGTTCCGCCACCCTGCCGTCGCCCAGCGCCGAGGCGCCGACCGGGCCGAACGCCACGTAATCCGCGCCCGCCTCGCCCGCGGCCAGACCATCGTGGCGGGATGCGGCGCAAAACGCGCCGACAATGGCGTCGTGGCCAAGTTCCGCGCGCACGGCGCGAACCTTGCGCCCGCCGCCGGTCAGATGACAACCATCCAGACCCAGTTGCGCCGCCAGCCGGTAGTGATCCGAAAGCACGATCGCGACATCCCGGGCATGGCAAATCTCGCGCAGATGATCGGCGGTTCGTGCGACCTGGTCTTCGGCGCTGGACGCCAGTTCCAGACGAAAGGCCGCGATTTCGAACCGGTCAAGCAACCCCGACAATTGATCACCAAAGGTGACGGGATCGGGTTCGGGGGGTGATATCAGATAGGTTTTTGGCGTCTCGGACATGGTGATCCCGCGTTCCCGGTGCTGTTGTCGCGGCCTCTTATCGCCGCCTTAGGTGGCAGGCAAGCCCTGGACGAAATTCACGGCCGGCGTCATCGACCTGCCACGCGACCGCTCATCCGCCAATGCCCCCGAACATCGCTTGTCGCGAGACGCCGGGCACGTCGCCCAAATGCTCGCACAGGATTTGCGCCAGTCCGTGATCATAGGCCATGATGCCCGCTCCTTGCGCCCAAATTGCGTGCAGTCTATCACGCGGCAATTTCATATGGGAACGCCAAAGCCATGTCGGGAACCGATCACGCGAAACACACAAATGGCCACGGCCGCCAGCCCGCGATCATTCTGGTAGCCCCGCAAATGGGCGAGAATATCGGTGCCGCCGCGCGTGCCATGTGGAATTTCGGGCTGCATCGCCTGCGTCTGGTCAATCCACGCGACGGCTGGCCGAATTCCCGTGCGGTGGCGATGGCCAGCGGCGCGGCAAGCGTGTTGGACGCCGTGCGGGTCTGCGCTGATACCAACGAGGCGCTTGCCGACCTGCACCATGTCTATGCCACCACGGCGCGAATCCGCGATCTGACCAAGGCCGTGGTGCCGCCCGAGGCCGCGATGCGGGACGCACGCGCGCGCATTCGGGCGGGTGAAAACGTGGGTTTCCTGTTTGGCCCGGAACGCGCCGGGCTGGAAAACGCCGATATCGTGCGGGCGGGGACGCTGGTCTCGGTCCCGGTCAACCCGGCGTTCGGTTCGCTCAATCTGGCGCAATGCGTGTTGTTGCTGGCCTACGAGTGGCAGCAGAGCCGCGATGCAGTGGATTTGCGCGAAACACCCGACAAAGACCGCGCGGCCAACGGTGCCGAGGTCGAAAAGCTGTATGAAAACCTGCGCGACCGGTTGGCGGATGCCGGGTTTTTCTGGCCCGCCGACAAGGCGGACAGCATGGCCCTGAACCTGCGCAATCTGTTGTCGCGCCTGCCGTTGACGGGCTCGGATGTGCGCATGCTGCACGGTGTGGTCAAGGCACTGGCGAAAAAATCGTGATGACCACAGGCCGCCGGGGGCCGCGTGCGGCGCATCCCCGCCAAAACCACGCCTCTGACCGCCTTGGCGTGTTGCGGTTCATGCGCATTACGCGCTAATGTTTTTGCGGTCATTCAAGGGGCGGGCATGGCGGAAAACCGGAAAATATTCGAAGATGTCGGCGCATCCGCGCGCGCGCCGGCCCCCTCTGCCGCGCCGACGAAACCCGATGCCCGGCGGAACAACCGCATGCTGCGGGTCTGGTTGCTGTGCCTGATGGCGCTGGTGGGCCTGATGATCGTGGTCGGCGGCCTGACCCGGCTGACCGACAGCGGTCTTTCCATCACCGAATGGCAACCGATCGCCGGGGCGCTGCCGCCGATGAACGAAGCGGCATGGACCGACGCCTTCGAGAAATATCAGGCGATCCCGGAATTCCGGATCCAGAACCGCGAGATGTCGCTGGCGGGATTCAAGGCGATTTATTGGTGGGAATGGAGCCACCGGCAACTGGGCCGCCTGATCGGGCTGGTCTGGGCGATGGGCTTTTTCTGGTTTCTCCTGCGCCGGCAAATCCCGATCGGCTGGACCGGGCGGCTGGCGCTGCTGGGCGGGCTTGGCGGATTGCAGGGCGCGCTTGGCTGGTGGATGGTCTCGTCGGGTCTGACGGGGCGCATGGTCGATGTCGCAAGTTACCGTCTGGCGCTGCATCTGGGGCTGGCCTTTGTCATCCTTGGTCTGATCACATGGTTCCTGTTGTCGCTGGCCCGGGGCGCACGCGAAATGTTGCAGGACCGGCGCAACCGCGATACCGGCCTTGCGCGCGGCCTGAACGTGCTGGGGGCGCTGGTGTTCTTTCAGGTTCTGCTGGGGGCGCTGGTCGCCGGGATCGATGCCGGGCGCGGCTATACCGACTGGCCGCTGATGAACGGGCAGGTCCTGCCAAGCGAAAGCTTCGATTACGCCCCGTTCTGGAGCAATTTCTTTGAAAATCCGGCCCTGGTGCAGTTCAATCATCGGCTGATCGGTTACGTGGTGGCGATCTTGATGTTCGTGATCTGGCGGCAAAGCCGCAAAAGTCCGGTTGTGGCCCTGCGCCGGGCCGTTGGCATCCTGGCGCTCTGGGTGGTGGTGCAGATGCTGCTGGGCATTTCCACGGTCCAGAGCGCGGCGGCGTGGCAAATCGCCATTCTGCATCAGATCGGCGCGATCGGCCTGATGATCCTGATCCTGCGGGCGCGGTTTGCCGCGATGTATCCACCGGCGCAGGCATTACGGTAGGGCATGGGCATGCGGGAAACCTATGATGAAATGATGGCGCATTGCCGCGAGACCGTCGCGCTGTCGCAAATCTCGGGGATTCTGAGCTGGGATCAGGAAACCATGATGCCAAAAGGCGCGGCCCACCAGCGCAGTGAATGGATGGGGGCGCTGGAATCCACACTGCACGCGCGCGAAACCGACCCCAGGATCGGCGACTGGCTGGCGGCGCTGCGCGGGGCCGATCTGGGCCAAGAGGCGGCGGCGAACATTCGCCATATCGACCATGCCCACGCTAGGGCAATCCGGGTGCCGGCGGATCTGGCGGTTGAAATCGCGCGCGTGACCTCGGTTTCGCAGGGCGTCTGGGCGCGGGCCCGTGCCGAGGGTGATTTTGCGGCTTTCGCACCGACCTTGCAGCGGGTCCTGGAACTGCACCGCCAGAAAGCGGTGGCGCTGAGCGATGGCAGCGACCCTTATGATGCGCTGCTGGACGCATTCGAACCCGGCGCGACCGCTGCCGGCTTGACGACGCTTTTCGCGGGGCTGCGTGCGGGGCTCACGGACCTGCTGGCGCGCATTCGCGACACCGGGCAGGGTGCGCCTGCGCTTGATTTTCAGTTCGACGTCGATCTGCAAAAGGGACTGGCCGACGAACTGGCGGGTGCCTTTGGCTATGACTGGTCGCGCGGTCGGCTGGACGCCGCGGTGCATCCGTTTTCCTCGGGCTCGGGGGACGACGTGCGGATCACGACGCGGTTCGATCCGCGCGATCCGTTCAATTGCATCTATTCCACCATCCACGAAACCGGTCATGCGACCTATGAACAGAATATCCGGCACGCATATTCCGGGACCCCGCTGGGTCGCGGCGTGTCGATGGGCGTTCACGAAAGCCAAAGCCGGATTTACGAGAACCAACTGGGCCGCAGCCGCGCCTTTTGCGGCTGGTTGTTTCAGCGGATGCAGGCGGTTTTCGGCGATTTCGGCGTCCATGACCCAGAGACGTTTTACCGCCTCGTCAATGCGGTCAAGCCGGGGTGCATCCGCACCGAGGCGGACGAGGTGCAGTACAACCTGCACATCCTCATGCGTTTTGATCTGGAACGCGCCTTGATTGCGGGCGATCTGGACGTCGCCGATCTGGAAGGCACCTGGAACGAAAGGTTTCTGGCCGATTTTGGCACCCCGGTCGACGGTCCGGCAAACGGCGTGTTGCAGGACGTGCACTGGTCGGTGGGATTGTTCGGGTATTTCCCGACCTATACGCTGGGCAACATCCACGCGGCGGGTCTGTTTGAGGCGATGAACCGCGCGGTTCCCGATCTTGATGCGCAACTGACCCGGGGCGATACCGCCGCCGCCCGCGGCTGGCTGGGCGACAATGTGCATCGGTTCGGCGGTCTGTTTGAGCCGCGCGACCTGATCGAGCGCGCCACCGGGCAGGCGACCAGCGAGGGCCCGTTGCTGGCCTATCTCAACGCCAAATTCGGTGCGTTATACGGGGTCTGATCGCAACGGATCCGGTGGCCGACCATTCTCGATAGAACGGGTCCGGTCATTCGGGACGTCGGTCTGCATGTGCCGTGGCGCCGCGGTTGCCCATGCCCGCCGGCGGTTCTGGCCGCCAGCGGTTTGTTCGAGTATTTTTGGAACAATGAAAGGCGGGGCCGGGCCTTAGCCGTTGGCCTCGCGGATTTTGTCGGCGGCATCCTTGTCAAAGGTCACACCTTCGCGCGCGAACAATGTGTCCAGCTCGCCCGAGAGCGTCATTTCGGTGATGATGTCGCAACCGCCGACGAATTCGCCCTTGACGTAGAGTTGCGGGATGGTCGGCCAGTCGGAAAAAACCTTGATGCCCTGCCGGATTCCATCGTCCGCAAGCACGTTCACATCCTGATATTCGACCCCCATGAAGTTCAGAACCCCGGCGACGCGGCTGGAAAACCCGCATTGCGGCATCGAGGCGGTGCCCTTCATGAACAGGACGACATCGTTCTGGTCGACGGTTTCCTGAATGGCGACTTTTGCGGTATTGGTCATGTCGGTTTACTCCGGTATCTTGGTTGTCAGTGCCAGGGCATGCAATTCACCCTGTGCGCCATCCATCCGGCCCTTGAGCGAGGCATAGACCGCGCGCTGCTGCTGGACCCGGTTCAGGCCGCGAAATTCCTCGGCGATGACTTCGGCGGCATAGTGATTTCCGTCGCCCGCCAGATCGGTGATCGTCACCTTCGCGTCGGGAAAAGCGGCGCGGATCAGACGTTCGATTTCGGGGGCGGCCATGGCCATTGGCGTTTTCCTGCTGGGTTCGTTAGTGATTTAGTCCGCGCAAGAGGCAAGTGCAAGTGCGGGCACGATTGAATTGTTTGCGATATCGCGATCGCAAAACCGGACGAATTGGCGGCGCTGTCCGACATGGCTTGCCGCTTTTCACCGTAGGGGATCGCGGCAGGGGAATTGCCCACATGCCTTAGACGAGAGCATTCTCGAGGCCGGATTCGTGGGCCGTGCGCAGATCTGCAAGCGGTATCCGGTGCGGGCCCAGCGCAAGGGTGTCCTTGGCGGCATCGCCCACGTGATCTGCCGGAACGCCGGCGCGTTCCGCTGCCGCCAGCAGGGCCGCCGCGTCGCGGGTTGCCAGCAGATAGCGACCCTGATCCTCGCCGAAAAACCAGCCGGCATCGCCGTCGCGCAACATGGCACCGGTGTCGCCGGCCAGCGCCATTTCGGCCACCGCCAGCGCGATCCCGCCGTCCGACAGATCGTGCGCGGCGGCAATCAGTCCGTCGCGGTGTGCGGCGCGAACGAATTCGCCCGCGGCTTTTTCCGCGGCCAGATCGACCGGCGGCGCGTCGCCCGTGGATTGGCCGAACAGCTCTGCCAGCAGCGCCGACTGGCCGAGATGGCCGTGACTTTGCCCGATCAGAACCAGCGCGTCGCCGGGGCGCAGCGCCGATCCGATCACGTGTTGCCCCGAGGCCAGCAACCCCACCGCGCCGATGGTCGGCGTGGGCAGGATCGCTGCGCCGTCGGTCTCGTTGTAAAGCGACACGTTGCCCGAAACGACCGGCATGTCCAGTGCGGCGCAGGCCTCGCCGATACCGGCAACGCACCCCACGAGTTGTCCCATGATTTCCGGCTTTTCCGGGTTGCCGAAGTTGAGGTTGTCCGTGCTTGCCAGCGGGCGTGCCCCAGTGGCGCACAGGTTTCGAAAGGCCTCGGCCACGGCCTGCTTTCCGCCCTCGACCGGGTTGGCTCGGCAATAGCGCGGCGTCACGTCCGAGGTGAAGGCCAGCGCCTTTTTGCTGCCATGAACCCGCACCACACCCGCATCGGCCCCGGGCCGGCGCAATGTATCGGCCATGACCATTGTGTCGTATTGTTCGAACACCCAGTTGCGCGCGGCGTAATTCGGGCAGCCGATCAGGGACAACAGGGCCCTTGCCGGATCGAGTTCCGGAATTTCGCCGACGGGTTCGGGGGGCGGGGAGGCGATCCAGGGCCGGTCATATTCCGGTGCCGTGCCCGACAGGGCCTTCAGCGGCAGATCGGCCACGGTCTCGCCCGCCATCCGTACAAGAAAACGATCCTCGGCGATGGTCTGGCCAACCACCGCGAAGTCGAGATCCCATTTTTCGAACACCTCCTTTGCCGCCGTCTCGTGGGCGGGATCGAGCACCATCAGCATGCGTTCCTGACTTTCGCTCAGCATCATCTCGTAGGCGGTCATGTTCGCCTCGCGGACCGGGACCCTTTCGAGCCACAGCTCGACCCCCAAATTCCCCTTGTCGCCCATTTCCACCGCCGAACATGTCAGCCCCGCGGCCCCCATATCCTGGATCGAGATCACCGCGCCGGTCGCCATCAGTTCCAGCGTCGCCTCCATCAGGCGCTTTTCGCAGAACGGATCGCCGACCTGCACGGTGGGGCGCTTTTCTTCGATGGTCGCGTCAAATTCGGCGCTGGCCATCGTGGCGCCACCGACGCCGTCGCGCCCGGTTTTCGCCCCCAGATAGACGACCGGCATCCCCACGCCCGAGGCCGCCGAATAGAAAATCTTGTCGGTGTCCGCCAGCCCGGCGGCAAAGGCGTTGACCAGGCAATTGCCGTCATAGGCGGGATCAAAGCGCAACTCGCCGCCGACCGTCGGCACGCCGAAAGAATTGCCATAGCCGCCTATTCCGGCGACCACACCCGCGACCAGCGCGCGGGTTCTCGGGTGATCGATCGCGCCGAAGCTCAGCGCGTTCATCGCCGCGATCGGGCGGGCGCCCATCGTGAAGACATCCCGCAGAATGCCGCCAACGCCCGTGGCGGCGCCTTGATAGGGTTCGATATAGCTGGGGTGATTGTGGCTTTCCATTTTGAAAACAACACATTGCCCATCGCCGATATCGACGATGCCCGCGTTTTCGCCGGGCCCGCAGATCACCTGCGCCCCTTGGGTCGGCAACGTGCGCAACCATTTTTTCGACGATTTGTAAGAGCAATGTTCGTTCCACATCGCCGAAAAGATGCCAAGCTCGGTAAAGGTCGGCGCCCGGCCCAGCAGATCGAGAACCCGGTCGTATTCGTCGGATTTCAACCCGTGCGCCGCGATCAGATCGGCAGTGATTTCCGGCTCGGTCACCGATGTTCCCCCCAACAGGATTTCGCGCCTTTTAGGCCGCAAACGCCGGGTGTGAAAGCGCCGAATTGCCGCGCGCCGGGCATCTGAACCGGACCTCGCCCTTGCACGAAATCGATGACGGGCAGATGACCTGCGGCGGCGGCATAGCGGCGACCGACATGATGCGGGACCTGATCGGGCGGCTGCACGGGCAGGTTCCGGCGATCATCGTGGCGGATATGTGCATCCCCGCCCGCGCAAAAAAAAGGCCGGGACAAGCCCGGCCTTAAGTCCAACAGGGAGGTGAAAGAAGCCCGGGTCGCCCCGGTCGCTGCCTTCGCAAATTCACATAGGGACAGGTTTTTGACTAAACAAGCAAAATTCGTCAACGAATCCGCATACCCGGTATCGCGCCAATGCATGGCTAAGGTAAGCTATTGATTTGCGGTCGCTTTATTTCGCCGCCGATAGGCGATCACTTCGTCGAGAACGAAGTCGCGAAACGCCTCCACCCGCTTGGAATGGCGCAATTCCTCGGGATAGGCCAGATAGACCGGCACTTCGCTGCTGGATTCTTCGGGCAGGATGTTGACCAGATCGGGGAAATCATCGGTCAGATAATCCGGCAGAACCCCAATGCCCAGCCCGTGCAGGACCGCCTGCAGGATGCCGAAGTAATTGTTCACCCGCAGGTGCGACGCGATGTCGAGCGATACCAGTTTGCGAATCAACGAGGCGCCGGCGGCAACCTGCGCGGCGCTGGTGTTCTGGCTGATGATGCGATGCGCGTTCAGGTCGGCAAAGCTGGCGGGATTGCCATGTTCCGCAACATATTCGCGCGACGCATATAACTTCATGTTGATCGACATCAGACGCCGCCGCACCAGATCGGCCTGACTGGGTTCTTTCATGCGAATGGCAACATCGGCCTCGCGCATCGGCAGGTCCAGAACCCGCTCTTCCAGCATCAGGTCGATATTTAGGTCGGGATGCCGCTGATATAACGCGGTCAGGCGCGGCGCCAGCCACAGCGTGCCGAATCCGATGGTCGTGGTCACGCGCAATTCGCCGAAAACCTCGTCCTCGCTGTCGCGGATACGGGCCTCGGCGGTTTCAAGGCGCACGGCCATGGACGAGGTTGCGTCAAACAGAAGTTCGCCCTGTTCGGTCAGGATCAGGCCGCGGGCGTGACGGTGAAACAGGGTGACGTTCAGGCTTTCCTCTAGGCCGCGAATCTGACGGCTGACCGCCGACTGGCTCAGGTGCAGCACGTCGCCGGCATGGGTCAGGCTGCCCGCATCCGCGACCGCGTGGAATATGCGCAGTTTGTCCCAATCCATGGATTTTCTTCCAGATTTCGCCGTTTCGCCTGCCCGGTTGGACAATAGGGGCGCTGGGGTCTTTAATGCAATCCAAACCCAACGAAAATTTGACTTTATAGGTCAACTTTGATGACCTATAATCCGGGCAAACCGATTCCGAGGTCTGAAGATGAGCAAACACGATATCAGCCTGAACGACCGGACCGATCTTTCGAAACATACGGTCCTGCTGAACGGCACCCAGGCGCTGGTGCGTCTTATGCTGATGCAAAAGGCGCGCGACGTGGCCGCGGGTCTGAATACCGCGGGCTATGTGTCGGGTTATCGCGGTTCGCCGCTGGGCGGGGTCGACATCCAGATGGCGCGTGCCGCCAAGGTGCTGGAAGCAGCCGACGTGAAATTCGAATCGGGCCTGAACGAGGATTTGGCCGCGACCGCCCTGTGGGGCACGCAGCAGGCCGAATTGCGCGGCGAAGGGCGTTTTGACGGAGTTTTCGGGTTCTGGTACGGCAAGGGGCCGGGTGTGGACCGTTCGGGCGACGTTTTCCGACATGCAAACATGGCCGGCACCTCGAAATTCGGCGGGGTCGTGGCCTGTCTGGGGGACGATCACACCGGCGAAAGCTCCACCACGCTGCACCAGTCCGAATGGGCGATGGTCGACAACATGATGCCGATCCTGTCGCCTGCGGGCGTGCAGGAAATTCTGGATTACGGGTTGGTCGGGTACGCGCTCAGCCGCTATTCGGGCTGCTGGGTCGGCCTGAAATGCATGAAGGACACGATCGAGGTCACTTCGGTCGTGGATACCAACCCCGACCGCATCAAGCTGGTGCATCCGGATTTCGAGATGCCCGAGGGTGGTCTTAATATCCGCCTGGTGGACGACCGGATCCCACAGGAGGCGCGCCTGCACGACCATAAACGCTTTGCCGCCGAGGCGTTCGGCCGCGCCAACAAGCTGGACAAGCGGGTTCTGGGCAAGCCGGGTGCCAAGATCGGGATCGTGGCGGCGGGCAAGAACTGGCTGGACCTCGCGCATGCGCTGGACCTGCTTGGCATCAACGCGACCGAGGCCGAACGTCTGGGCATCACCACCTACAAGGTGGCGATGACATGGCCGCTGGACATGACTTCGTTTCACGAATGGGCCGAAGGGCTGGACCTGATCATCGTGGTCGAGGAAAAGCGCAAGCTGCTGGAAGTACAGGTAAAAGAAGCGATTTTCGACGACCGTCGCGGCCGCCGTGTGTTTGGCTGGAAAACCGACAAGGGCGAAGAACTGTTCCCGACCCGGTTCGCGCTGGAACCGGTGATGATCGCGCGCAAGCTGGGCGCGATCTTTCAGGCCGAGGGCCGCTCAACCGACGCGATCACGGCGGGGCTTGCCGCCATCACCGAGGCCGAGCGCAACGACAATGCCCCTGAAATCGCCACCCGGCTGGCCTATTATTGTTCCGGATGTCCGCACAACACGTCGACCAAGGTGCCCGAAGGCAGCCGGGCCTATGCCGGAATCGGTTGCCATTTCATGGTCCAGTGGATGGATCGTGAAACTCTGGGATATACCCATATGGGCGGCGAGGGGGCGAACTGGATTGGCGAAGCGCCATTTTCCAAACGTGATCACGTTTTCCAGAACCTCGGCGACGGTACCTACAATCACTCGGGTGTGCAGGCGATCCGCGCGGCATTGGCGGCGGGAACCACGATCACCTACAAGATCCTGTTCAACGATGCCGTGGCCATGACCGGTGGTCAACACAACGAGGGCGATCTGGATGCGCCGCGAATCGCGCGCGAACTGGTGGCGATGGGGGTCGGCAGCGTGGCGCTGGTCTACGACGAAAAGGAAGCCGTCGACCTTGGCGCATTCCCCGCCAGCATCGAGAAAACTACCCGCGAGAATCTGGAAATCGTGCAGGAAAAATACCGCAAGATCAAAGGTGTATCGGCCATCATTTATGTGCAGACCTGCGCCGCGGAAAAACGCCGCCGCCGCAAGCGCGGCCTGTTTCCCGACCCCGATCAACGCGTGTTCATCAACCCGGATGTTTGCGAGGGCTGCGGCGATTGCGGGGTGCAGAGCAATTGCGTTTCGATCGTGCCGCTTGAAACCGAACTGGGACGCAAACGCGCGATCGACCAATCGTCCTGTAACAAGGATTTTTCGTGCGTTGACGGATTTTGCCCGTCTTTTGTCACCGTCAAGGGCGGCAGATTGCGCAAGGCACCCGCCAGAACCATCGATCTGCCGGATCTCGACGAACCGGTACTGCCGGCGATCGACGGTACCACGAATTTTGTGATCACAGGCGTTGGCGGCACCGGAGTCGTGACCATCGGGGCCATTCTGGCCATGGCGGCGCATATCGACGGCAAGGCGGCCGGCATGATGGAAATGGCGGGGCTTGCCCAAAAGGGCGGGGCGGTCAGCATCCATTGCCGGATCGCCGAACACGCCGCGGATATCACCGCCATTCGCGTCGCCGTTGGCGAGGCGGACGCCATCATTGGGGGCGATCTGGTGGTTTCGGCGGGCTCAAAAACTCTGGGCATGATGAAAACCGGGCGCACGAAGGCGGTGGTGAACAGCCACGAAATCATCACCGGCGATTTCACGCGCAACACCGATTTCAACCTGCCCAGCGATCGGCTGGCGCTGGCGCTTCAGGCGCGTCTGGGATCGGAGAATGTCGATTTTCTGGACGTGACGGCGCTGGCGCGCACGTTGCTGGGCGATTCGATCTATTCCAACATGATGATTTTCGGCGCGGTCTGGCAGCGCGGTCTGGTGCCGCTTTCACGACAATCGATCATTGCGGCCATCGAATTGAACGGCACCGGGGTCGACGGCAACAATCGCGCTTTTGATCTGGGCCGTTGGGCGGTGGAAAACCCGACCGAGGCACAGGCACATCTGGGCGAGAGCCGGGTGAAACCCCATAAATCGGCCGATGAAATGATTGCGTTTCGTGCCGATCACCTGCGCGCCTATCAGGGAGACGCATTGGCGGAAAAATACCTGTCGCTGGTTTTTGCCACCAGCGATCCTTTGCGCCTCGCGATTGCGCAGGGGTATCATAAGTTGCTGGCCTACAAGGATGAATACGAAGTCGCGCGCCTGCACGCCGCAAATGTGCGGGACCATGTTGCGGCCGAGTTTGATGGGGATGTAAAGCTCGAATTCCACCTGGCGCCCCCCCTGCTGGCGCGAAAAGGGGCCGATGGCCGCCCGAAAAAGCGTAAATTCGGACCGTGGATCTTGCCGGTTTTCTCCGTGTTGGCGCGACTGAAATTCCTGCGCGGGACGGCGTTTGATCCGTTCGGTTTTGGTGCGGAGAGGCGTCGCGAACGACGGCTGATCCGGCAGTACGAGGCGGACATCGCCGGTATTCTGGCGCAAACCGACCCGGCAAGCACCGAGCTTGCCTGCCAGCTTGCCCGATTACCGACCCAGATTCGCGGTTTCGGCCCGGTCAAGATGGCCAGCATCAAGGCCTATGAAAGTCGCCGGAGTGAATTGCTGGCGGCACTTGAATCCGGCGGCGCGCCGCAACAGCAAGCGGCCGAATAGGGCTGGAATTGGCGTTCTTTCCGCGTGCGACGACCGGCGGGACCGACGCGAATTCTGCGCGGTTGTTTTCCCATTTCGTTGAAGCCGGCCCCGGTTTCATGGCGTACCAGACCTCGATGGGCGCCGGGACCCACGCGTGAAGTGGTCATTCAAAATCGCAGAAAACCGCTGAAATCTTCCCTTAATGCACTGAAATAAAACAATGAACTAGTTTTCCGGATTACCGGTAGATCGGATTACCGGTAGA
>CAZRLO010000025.1:0-9486 GCA_964600965.1 uncultured Rhodobacter sp. | reverse complement strand
CCGGTAGACCGGAGGGCTGGTAAACCGGAGAGCTGGTAGACTGATAGACCAGATGACCAGATGGCCAGATGACCAGATTACCGGATGACCAGATTACCGGATGACCAGATGACCTGTAGACCGGTAGACCGGTAGACCGAATATCCGGTGGACCGGTGGGCCAGTAAACCGGTAGGCTGGTAGACCGGATATCCGGTGGACCGGCAGACTGGTAGGTCGGTAAACTGGATCGCCAATAAACTGGATCACCGATGGACCGGTAAACCGGATTATCGGATGACTGGATTACCGATGGCGGGAAAATCGGATGACCGGTATCCTGTTAGACCAATGGATCAGATGGCTGCATGGCCGGAATACCTCGTAACCGTTTGTCTGCATGACCGGAGGCTCAGATTGCCGGTAAACTGGATGACCGGCCAACCGGTGAGCCAGATGACCGGTAAACTGGCAAGCCGGAGATCCGGGTGACCGGCCGACACGCTGACCCATAAACCGGATCACCGAAATTCCGGGCAACCTGCACGCCGCTGGGGCGTCATGCGGGGCGGCCCGCGAACCGTTATAAAGGCGCAGCCTTGGGCGGATAAGCCATTGCGTCAGGTCGATCCGTCGAGCCACCGGCGGACAGGCCCGAACCCAGTGGCGGCGGACCAGCGGAAACACACATTGCCGGGACGAAAAACCGCCATGCGATCCGCCGGGATGCGAAACCGCCGCGCCGGGGGTCGGACGCCGACCGCGCGCGTGTCAGGCCTCGGACGTCGCCGGTGCAAGGGTGCGGGGTTCGGCGGCTCGTCGACGGGCTTATTGTTTCTCGATCAAATAGACGTGTGGGGTGCCCTCGCAATCCGCCGCCACAAGCTTGTGCCCCTGCTCGTGACAGAAATGCGGGATATCGACCACCGCCGCCGGATCATCCGCCAACACCCGCAGAACCTGCCCGACACCCAGCGATCCCAGCCGTTTGCGGGCCTTCAGCACGGGCAGGGGGCATAACAGGCCGGTCGCGTCGAGCTCGGCGTCCCAGATGGTGCCGGAATTGTCGCTGTAACAATCTTCCACGCCAATGTGACCCTTTGCGCAGTGATCCGTGAAGCACAATCGTCTAGAGCAAACAGGAAGGCGATGCAAAGGGAAGGCGATGTTCGGAATTGAGCTGTTGGATGCCGGGCTGATGGTCTCGATCCTGATTGCGCTGAGCGCGGGCGTGCTGAGCTTTCTGTCCCCCTGCGTCCTGCCGATCATCCCACCCTACCTGGCCTATATGGGTGGTATCAGCATGAGCGAACTGACCGACACGCGGGCTTCGCGGCGACCGGCGGTCATTGCCTCGGTGTTTTTCGTTCTGGGGCTTTCGACCGTGTTTTTGTTGCTGGGATTCACGGCATCGGCATTCGGGCGGTTCTTCCTGCAAAATCAGGTCGTGTTCGGTCGGATCGCCGGGGGGCTGATCGTGGTGTTCGGGCTGCATTTTCTCGGTGTTTTCCGCATTCCGCTGCTGATGCGCGAGGCGCGTCTGGATGCCGGTGATCGCGGCGGGTCTTCGTTCGGGGCCTATGTCCTGGGGCTGGCATTCGCGTTTGGCTGGACCCCGTGCATCGGCCCGATCCTGGGCGCAATTCTGAGCATGTCGGCGCAGGAAGACAGCATCGGGCGTGGGACCTTCCTGATGGCGGTCTACGCCATCGGTCTGGGCGCGCCGTTTATCCTGTCAGCGGTTTTCATCAACCGGGCGGCGGGGCTGATGAACCGCATGAAGCGGCACATGGGACTGATCGAAAAAACCATGGGCGCGTTGCTGGTTCTGGTCGGGGTCACGATGGCGACCGGCGCGTTCTCGCGGTTTTCATGGTGGCTGCTGGAAAACGTTCCGGCGCTGGGCGGGATCGGCTGACCGAAATGTCGCTTAATATTCGCGCCGAGGTTCGCTAGACTGGGGTCACGAGAGACGAAAGAAAGCTCTGTGACAGCCGAGCAGGCCAGTTCCAAATCGCAGGACGTGCGAAACCGCCGGGTATTCTATATTCCCGGCTACGATCCGATGTTGCCGCGCCGATACCGCGAGCTTTATCGCTCCGAAGGGGCGCTACAGGCGGATATTTCGGGTTATTCACTTGATCTGAAAGGAAAATCAGGGGGAGAGACCTATGGTTGGTCGGTGACCAGCCACATGGATGGTGCCGATACGACGACCGATGTCGAGTTCCTGCTATGGTCGGATATCGTACGGGTTTCGATGGACCGCAGCATCGTGGGCACGTTTCTGCTACTGGCGCGGGTCGTCTGGATATATGTCGGAACCGGGGCGCTTTTTCGTCTGATGCGCCTGCGCAAGGGGCCGGTGATCGCGGCACTGTACCCGGTTTTCATGTTGACCCTGCAATTGATGATTGCGCTGCTGCTGGGGCTGGTGGTCGGGTTTGGCTTCGCGCAATTCATCCCCTATGGCGTCGGCTGGGCGCTGGGCCTTGGGTTCGGTTTGTGGGTTCTGGTCTGGTTCCGGCGGCTCGACAAATTTCTGTTCGCCTATTACCTGCTGCATGATTACGCCTTTTCGGCCCAGTATTACGGTGCCAGCCCGCCGCAGCTTGCCGGGCGGATGCAGGCGTTTGTGGAGCGGATCGCCAAAGCGCTGGCCAGCGACACCGACGAAGTTCTGGTGGTCGGCCATTCCTCGGGTGCGCATCTGGGGGTGACGGTGCTGGCGGATTTGCTGCGGCAACATCCGCTTGTGCCGGGGGGGCCGAAACTCGGGTTTCTGACACTGGGGCAGGTGGTGCCGATGGTCTCGTTCCTGCCGAAAGCCGGACCGCTGCGGCGCGATCTGTGGTATCTGAGCCAGCAAGCGCATGTGACATGGGTCGATGTCACCGCGCCGGGCGACGGCTGTACGTTCGCGTTGTGCGATCCTGTGGCGGTCAGCGGTGCCGATCCCGACCAAGGCAAACGCTGGCCCCTGGTCTTTTCGGCGGCATTTACGCAATCGCTGTCGCCGGAACTGCTGAAAAGCCTTAAATGGCGGTTCTTTCGCCTGCACTTTCAGTATCTTTGCGCCTTTGACCGGCCAAAGGATTACGACTATTTCCGGATCACGGCGGGCCCGCAATCGCTGGCCGCGCGATTTGCGGGACGCACCCCATCGCCCAGCCGCGTCACCCGCGCATTGTCGGGCTTTCAATCGCGCGAGGGGCCATGAAGCGCAGACCTGTCCTTGCCCCCAAGCCCGCCGCAAGACCGGAAAAGGTTTCGCTGCTCCGCCATTTGCGGCTGTTTCGGCGCGATATCTTTTCGTCGCAACCCGCGAAATTGTACCGCGCCTGGATGGCAGAATTTCGCACCCCGTTCTTTCGGTCCTACCTGATCAACCAGCCGGAACTGGTGAAAACCGTGCTATCGGCGCGACCGCGTGATTTTCCCAAGGCCGAACTCATCCGCGAAAGCTTGAAATCCCTGCTGGGAAATTCGGTTTTCGTCACAAATGGCGAGGTCTGGCGGCACCAGCGGCGGATCATCGACCCGGCCTTTGAAGGGGGCAAATTGCGGGCGACCTTTCCGGCGATGGTTGCGGCGGGAAGGGCGACCGTGGCGCGGTTGGGTGATATCGCCGACGGTGAACCCGTGGAAATTGAAGCCGAATGTTCGCATCTTGCCGCCGACGTCATTTTCCGAACCCTGTTTTCGATCCCCATCGATAACGATACGGCCAGTGCAGTCTTCGGCGAATTTCGCCGCTATCAACGGACGCAACCGCTGCTCAATCTTGGCTCGTTCGTGCGCCTGCCAGGTTGGTTTCCGCGCTTTCAGCGGCCCGAAACCGGGCGCAGCGGTCGAGAGATTCGCCGCCTTCTGGGTGGGCTGGTCGAGGCCCGCGCCCAAGCGATTGCGGCGGGCACCGCGCCCGACGATCTGGCGACCAAAATCATGACCACACCTGATCCCATGACCGGCGAAGTGTTCCGGACCGGCGAAATGGTCGATCAGGTGGCGATATTCTTTTTGGCCGGGCACGAGACTTCGGCCTCGGCGCTGGCCTGGGCATTGTATCTGATCGCGCTCGACCCCGGCGTGCAATCGCGTCTGGCGGCGGAAGCGGATGCCGCGCTGGGCCATGGCCCGGCGGAATTCGCCATGCTGCGCAAGCTGCCATTTGCCCGTGCGGTTTATCGCGAGGCGTTGCGGCTTTATCCGCCGGTGCCGATGATGATCCGGACCACCGAAAGGCCCGAGCGGTTCCGGGACCGCGAAATACCGAAAGGGGCCCATATCGTGCTGTCGCCATGGCACCTGCACCGGCATGAACGATTGTGGGACGACCCGGATCATTTCGACCCGGACCGGTGGGAGACCGCGAACGGGAAATCCTGCCAGCGCGATGCCTTTCTGCCGTTTTCCGCGGGCGAACGCGTCTGCCCGGGGGCGGGTTTCGCGATGGTCGAAGGGGTCCTGCTGCTGGCAACGCTGGTTCAGGCGTTCCGGTTCGATATTGTGCCGGAACGCCCACCGATACCTGTTGCCCACCTGACCGTGCGCGCCAATGACGGCATCTGGCTGAAACTGACCCGCCGGTAGGTCAAGAGTTTTGCAAAACTCTTGCCCAAATCCTTTGCAAGGATTTGGGCCGCCACCGTTTCGGCGGTGCCCGCGGGCCGCGATCAGACTTTTGCAAAGTCTGGGCCAAATCCTTGCCAAGGATTTGGGCGTTGTGGGAATTTCGGGTCAGCCGGATCGGTTCGGAATTGCAGAAGATGACGAACTGCCCGGCATTTTCCACGGCGCTAAAGCCTCGTCTGTGCAGTTCGTTCTCAAATGCGCGGCGGCCCAGAATGCGTTCAACATCGCGGACCTTGCGCCTTACGATGCCGCCGTTTCTGGCGGCCTTGGCGCTGAACAGGTGGGTCAGCCAGTATTCGGGTGAAATCGGCGGCAGGTTCGGCTGGTGCATTGTGCGATCCTGGTGGATCAGGGTAAACGCCGGGTTAATCCCGGCCCTGAAAATATCGCAGGACATACAGCCTTATGGCGCCCGCCAGACCGGTGTCGCTTCCCCGCTCGATATCGATTCGGGCGGCCAGTTGGTTGAGCGGCACGGATTCCGCTTCGGCGATCTTGCGGAAAGCGCGCCAGAATTCATCTTCCAGCGAGACCGAAGTGCGGTGTCCGTTCAGCGTCAGCGAGTGCTTTTTCGGGCGGTTGCCAGCCATGATTCAGGCCTCTTTCGGGCCGATCATCCTTTCGGGTCGCACGATGCGGTCAAACGTGTCGGCGTCGACAAATCCCAGGCGGATCGCCTCCTGCTTCAGCGTGGTCCGGTTCTTGTGGGCGGTTTTCGCGACGATCGTTGCATTGTCATAGCCGATTTCCGGTGCGAGCGCCGTAACCAGCATCAGGCTTTCCCACATCAGTCGCCCGATCCGTTCTTCGTCCGCCTTGATGCCGGTGACGCAATTATCGGTGAACGACCGCGTCGAATCGCCCAGAAGTTGCATTGATTGCAACAGGTTATACGCAATCATCGGTTTATAGACGTTCAGTTCGAAATGCCCCTGAGATCCGGCGAATCCGATGGCGGCGTCGTTGCCCATCACATGGGCGCAGACCTGGGTCAGCGCCTCGACCTGAGTCGGGTTCACCTTGCCCGGCATGATCGAGCTGCCGGGCTCGTTTTCCGGCAAGACCAGTTCCCCCAGTCCGCAGCGCGGGCCCGAGCCCAGCAGACGGATGTCATTGGCGATCTTGAACAGGCTGGCCGCCACCGTTTTCAGGGCGCCGGACATTTCCACCATCGCGTCATGGGCGGCCAGCGCCTCGAACTTGTTGGGGGCCGGGGCAAAGGGCAGGCCGGTGATCCGCGCGATATTGGCCGCAACCATCGTGTCCCAGCCCGCGACCGTATTCAGGCCGGTGCCGACCGCCGTACCGCCCTGCGCCAAGGCATAGATGTTTTCCAGCGCATGGCGCACGCGCGCGATGCCCTGTTCGACCTGAAAGGCATAGCCGCCGAATTCCTGCCCAAGCGTCAGCGGGGTCGCGTCCTGGGTGTGGGTGCGCCCGATCTTGATGATGTCGGCAAATGCTTCGGCATGGATGTGCAGTGCCTTGTGGAGATGCGCAAGGCCCGGCAACAGCACCTCGTGCGCCATTGTCGCGGTTGCGATGTGCATCGCGGTGGGAAAGGTGTCGTTCGAACTTTGCCCCATATTGCAATGGTCGTTCGGATGCACGGGTTCCTTGGTGCCGATCGTGCCGCCCAGCAGCTCGATGGCGCGGTTCGAGACCACCTCGTTCGCGTTCATGTTGGATTGCGTGCCCGAGCCGGTCTGCCAGACGACCAGCGGAAAATGCGCATCAAGCTTGCCCTGAATAACCTCGCCCGCCGCGCTCACGATCGCGTCCCCCCGGGTCTGGTCGAGCTTGCCCAGCGTCATGTTTGCCTCGGCGCAAGCGGATTTGATCACGCCCAGCGCCCGTACGATGGCAACCGGCTGCTTTTCCCAGCCGATCGGAAAATTGATCAGGCTGCGCTGGGTCTGCGCGCCCCAATATTTGTCGGCGGGCACTTCGAGCGGGCCGAAGGAATCGGATTCCGTGCGGGTTTTGGCCATGTTACCTTGTCCTGAATCAGAGAATTCGCCTTCGTATAGTCAAGGCGTCAGCGAAACTCAATTGCCGCGCGCACCCGGTGCCGCGTGTCGGTCAGGCGGGGCGGTCGACCCGACAGGTTCACTTGCGAAAGGAGTCGAGGCTTACGATCTCGGCATCGGCGGAATCCGGCTCCTCGTCGATTTCCGTCATCGGGCTGTCGACGTCGACCGGCAGCGCGGCGCCGGTCTCGTCGGTGGCTTCGAAACGCAGGCCGAATTCGACGCTGGGGTCCACAAAGGTCTTGATCGCGTCAAACGGGATTCGCAACGAAACCTGTTCTTCGCTGAAATTCAGGGTCACCGAAAAGGCGTCCGGCTGCACGACAAGGTCGGCGAACCATTCCTGCAGCACGATCGTCATCTCGTCGGAATAACGCTCCGCCAACCAGATAGGGATTTCAACGCCCGCGGCTTTGGTGTCGAACGTGATGAAAAAATGATGCTTGCCCGGCAGACCGTTCCTGGCGACGTTGCGCAACACTTCGGCAAGCAGGCCGCGCATGGCGCGGTGCATCAACTGGCCGTAATGGATCGTGTCCGTCATGACGTGCTCGTCGTTGCCTGCCCCGGACTCGCGGACGTCCGGCTCATCCAAAGGGGTACATAATTCCACCCGCGACAATCAACCCAAATCGTATCGCAATCTTCCGGGGATTGGGGGCGAAACCGGCGTTTCCCGCAACGTTTTCAGTTGGTTGTGCCCCAATATGCCGTGCTGATGTTGAAGGCCAACCGGGCGCCGTGGCGGATATGTCTGCGTGTTGCTGCCGAAATGCGGGCGGGACCTCATTGAAACTCGATCAACCCATGCCCCATGGCGGTGGCCTTTAACGTTGCCGGTTTGCCATCGAACGAGCTGATCTTGACTTCGACCGGGTTGATTTCCGAGATTTTGCCGGAAAGATCGCCGGCGGCGGATTTGTTGAAAAGGCTGAACTTGACGCCGCCGCCAAAGCGATCGACGCTGAAACCGCTATTGTTGGAATAATGAACATCAGCCCCGAACACGGCCTTGATCGGCCCCAGACTGGGCCCGCCCTCGACGCGGATATCGACATCGCCATTGCCCTTGAGGCTGATGTGAAAACACACGCCCGGAATGCAGATCGACGCCTTGTTGCTGAGACCCGGCGTCGCGCCAAAGACCGGAAATTCTTCCTCACAGTTAAAGGCGGTGGCGTAGGGCTTTCCGGCCTTGCAGTTGCTTTGCTGGGTCGCGTTTTCCAGCTTGCAGGAAACAAAATTGACCTGACCAATGATGCTTTTCGGGCAGATTTCCTCGCACTTGAAATCGACGTTGCATTGTTTTCCGACCTGCGATGTACCGTCATCTTCGGGGACCGGCTGGTCGATGGCCTGTGCGGTCAGAAAAACCGTCGGGCTGTCGGGTTCGGCCTGTTTGGCCCGGCGCAGCGCCTCGCCTGCGGCATCCGGGTTGTTTTTCAGGTATTCCGCACGGGCCAGATTGGTCCAGAAAATGGCGCGTTCCGGCTCGATTCCGGTTGCGCGACCCGCGGCGTTGGCGGATTCCTGCAACAGCGTTTCGGCAAGGTCCGGGCGCGCGTCAAGTTCGCGCACGGCGTTGGCGCGTGCCACGAATGCCAGCGTGTTCTGCGCCCCCGCATTCTCTGGCGCGATTTCGGCAGCCTTGCGGGCGAGTTCCAGCGCCCAATCCAGAGAACTGGCGGGAAACCGGTCCGGGTCATTTGCATGAAGTTCAACCATTATCCCCGCTAAATTGCTCAAACTTTCGATATTATCGGGGTTCTGTCCATAGTCGATCTTGAAGTAAAACGCCGCGACGTTGAAGTTTCCGTTCAGATACATCAGATGCGCCAGCATCGCTGGTGGCGGATCGTTTTCGGGCCGATCGGCCACCAGCAACTTCAGCAGATCAACGGGTTCGACCATCGTGATGGACGCCAGCAAGGCGGCATAGGCCTCTTTTTCCGCGTCAGTGCGGTTGTCGGCGGCCACGGACGGGCCGACCAGGGCCGGTGAAAGGAAAAAAGTTACCACTAAAACGGCCCATAAACGTCGCAACATGAAAGCCTCCCAATTGCATCCGAAAAGCGTAACGGTGGCCATGGACCGGGTCAACGCAATCGTGCGGTCGCGAAGTCGACCTTTGCTTTGGCGACGACGCTATTCATTTTCGCTGGTTTTGACGTGCAGGAAATGGATGGAGGTCGCTGCCGCTTCGGCGCTGGCGGGCCGTCCGTCTTCGCCACCAAATTGCGAAAAATGCAGACGCGCCATATCCGCGTCGTGTCGCTGCGACAGTCTGATTTTCGCGATGATATCGTCAAAAATATCGGGGTTGATCGAATGCCCCGAAAACAGGACCCCGGCCATCAATAATATTCGCAGCAGCTTGAAAATGGTGGAACCTCGCACGATACCGACATTTCCACCCAGCACGACGCTAAGACACATCGCGCCGGAAATCAAGGTTTCGGGAATGCCGACCGGCCATTTTTCGCCTAGAAGTTGAGGCAAATGCCGCCGATCGTGGTGCTTTGCAAAAATTGTCCTGGCGATGAAAGTGCAGGCTTCTGTTGCCAGGTGCCTGCGAACCCCGCCTGAACCAGCAAAGGCCCAGGACTTAGTTTTTCGATATTTCGGACTGCTTACGCAGCCAGAGCCATCGGAGCTTTGTTGTCATTTGCAACTAGCTTGTTTGCGCCGATAACGGTGGCATCCCGCCGAGCAAAAGCTAACCCCTTTAGACGTCCGTCGATCCTGTTTCGGCCCCCGAATGCGCAAATGACGCAGTTTGGTGGAGCCGCCGGGTACCGCCCCCGGGTCCGATCCGTTTATTACGAGCGCGTTTATCGCCATA
>CAZRLO010000024.1:0-30328 GCA_964600965.1 uncultured Rhodobacter sp. | reverse complement strand
AAAATTGGAACAAAATTGCAAATTTTCAAAATATGGGATAAGTTCAAAATTTGCAAAAACGGGCCAAATTTCAATTGAGAATTTTTTTTTCACAAATCGCACAAAGATCGAGAGTTTCTATAATGGAAACAATAAGACAGGGTGCGCTCGTTGTTTCATCGAGTCCGCAACACCGGATCAGGCCATGTCATGTTTGCCGGACCATCAAAACCGGAGCATTCAAATGTCAGATTTAGTGAGTTTTTTCAAAGCGCTGCGCCGCCCGAGACTGCTGATCCGTGCGGCGCGGATCGGCGCGACAGAATATCGGCGCGACCGGGATCTCAGGCGACTGTTGCGCGCCAGCAGATTGCCGGGCCCCGCGGCCGGGATGCGCCGTTTACTGGCACTTGAAGCTGATTTCGAGGCAGTGAGGCGCGCCAAGGATACAACTTACAGCATATCGCGACATGTCGAGATTCTGTCGGCATTGATCGCCGAGGCGCAATTGCTGATCAGAAGCAACCCCGCGCAACCTTAGGGCCCGTCGGCAATCAGACGAATGCGTCCGGTTCGCTTTCCTTGCGCTGGCGCATATAGGCCTGGAGCGCTTCGTCGATCGCCGGATCAAGCGCGGGCTGCACATATTCGGCCAACAGCCGCTGAACCTTTGCATGCGCCAGGGTCATCGTGTCCTGAGCGCCGTCCTCCTGCCAGGTCTCAAACGGCTTGTAGTCCAACACGCCGGAGCGCCAGAAGGCCGATTTGAAGTTGGCTTGCGTATGGGCGCAGCCCAGATAATGCCCGCCGGGACCCACCTCGTCGATTGCCCCCATGCCTTGGGCGTTTTCGTCCATCTGAATGCCTTCGGCAATCGAATGCAGAATGCCCAACTGGTCGGCATCCATCACGAATTTTTCGTAAGACGACACCAACCCGCCTTCCAGCCAGCCACACGAATGCAGGCAGAAATTCACGCCCCCCAGCAGCATCGCATTCAGGGTGTTCGCGGTCTCGTAGGCCGCCTGTGCATCCGGCAGTTTGGAGCCACATAACGAGCCGCCCGATCGGAACGGCAGGTTCATCCGCCGCGCCAGTTGCCCGGCACCGTAAAGGATTTTCGACGCTTCGGGCGTTCCAAAGGTGGGCGCACCCGAATTCATGTCGATCGAGGTCACGAATGCCCCGAATATCACCGGCGCACCGGGGCGGATCAACTGGCTGTAGGCAATGCCCGCCATCGCCTCGGCCAGCACCTGCGTCAACGTGCCCGCGACCGTCACCGGGGCCATCGCGCCGCCGACGATAAAGGGCGAAACGATGCAGGCCTGATTGTTTCTGGCGTAAACTTCCAGCGCGCCCATCATGATCGAATCGAACGTCAGCGGCGAGTTTATGTTGACGAGCGAGGTCATCACCGTGTTGTCGCGCACGAAATCCTCGCCGAACAGGATCGCGGACATGTTCACCGAATCCTGCGCCCTGACGGGTTCCGTGACCGACCCCATATACGGTTTGTCGCTTAACGACATATGCGAATAAAGCATGTCGAGATGGCGTTTGTTGACCGCGATATCGGTCGGCTCGCACACCGTGCCGCCGGAATGGTGCAGCCATTTCGACATATAGCCCAGTTTCACGAAATTGCGGAAATCGGCGATGGTCGCGTAGCGCCGCCCGCCGTCAAGGTCGCGCACGAATGGTGGGCCATAGACCGGGGCCAACACCAGCGACTTGCCGCCGACTTCGACGTTGCGTTCGGGGTTTCGGGCGTGCTGCGTATAGCGCGAAGGCGCGGTCGAACACAGTTTTCGCGCCAGTCCGCGCGGGATGCGCACACGCTCGCCGTCGATTGTGGCGCCGGCGTCGCGCCAGCGTTCAATCGCTTCGGGGCAATCCAGAAAGTTGACGCCAATCTCCTGAAGCACGGTTTCGGCGTTGGTTTCGATGATTTCCAACGCTTCCTCGTTCAGAATCTCGAAGTTTGGAATGTTGCGTTCGATATATCGCACGGCCTCGATTCGCGGGGCGGTGCGCTCGGCGCGGCGCGCGGCACCGCCACCGCCCCGCGTCCGACGCCGTTCTGTACCTGTTTCCGACATGAAAGCACCCCTTCGCTACCACGGGCACCCACGCCCCTGAAACCGCCGTTTGGCCCGTGATACACCGGCGTCCGGAAACCGCGCACAAAAATTGCGGCGATTGAGGGCGCAAAGCGACATTCCGGTATCCGGGCGGCCTCTTGCGCTTGCCGGAATTGCTGCCTAGAGACCGCGCATGAAAAACACCGTTCACCAGCGGATGCTGATCATCGATTTCGGATCGCAGGTCACGCAATTGATTGCCCGCCGTCTGCGCGAATTGGGCGTTTACTGTGAAATCCACCCCTATCAGAAGGTTTCCGCCGCCAGTTTGAAGGCATTTGCCCCAAGGGGCGTGATTCTGTCCGGTGGTCCTGCCAGCGTGACGGACGCGGACAGCCCCCGGGTGCCGGCCGAATTGTTCAAGATGGGTTTGCCGGTTCTGGGCATTTGCTATGGCCAGCAGGTGATGATGCACCAACTGGGCGGCAAGGTGGAGCGCGGGCACGGCACGGCGGAATTCGGGCGCGCCTTCGTGACGGCGGCGCCGGGGGCCACCGGCCTGCTGGACGGTTGGTTCGACACCGGCCCCGAGCAGGTCTGGATGAGCCACGGCGACCACGTTTCGCGCCTTGCGGACGGGTTTCAGGTTTACGGAACATCGCCCAACGCGCCCTTTGCCATCACTGCGGACAACAAACGGCAATTCTATGCGGTGCAATTTCATCCCGAGGTGCACCATACGCCGAAAGGCGGGCAGTTATACGCGAATTTCGCCCGTCTTGCCGGGTTCACCGGCGACTGGACGATGGGGGCCTACAAGGACGAGGCGATTCGCAAAATTCGCGCGACCGTCGGTGACGGCAAGGTGATTTGCGGGCTTTCGGGCGGCGTCGACAGCTCGGTCGCGGCAGTTCTGATACACGAGGCGATCGGCGACCAGCTAACCTGTGTCTTTGTCGATACCGGCCTGATGCGCGACGGCGAGGCGGACGAGGTTGTCGGCATGTTCCGCGACCATTACAACATCCCGCTGATCCACGCCGACGAAAGTGAACGGTTTCTGGACGCGCTGGATACTGTTTCCGATCCGGAAACAAAGCGGAAGATTATCGGTGGATTGTTCATCGATGTATTTGAAAAGCACGCGAAAGCGGTCGGCGGGGCAAAGTTTCTGGCCCAGGGCACGCTTTACCCAGACGTGATCGAAAGCGTCAGCTTTTCCGGCGGTCCCTCGGTCACCATCAAGTCGCACCACAATGTCGGCGGCCTGCCCGAACGCATGGATCTGGCACTGGTCGAACCGTTGCGCGAATTGTTCAAGGACGAGGTTCGCAGCCTGGGGCGCGAACTGGGCCTGCCCGCCAGTTTCGTGGGCCGGCACCCCTTTCCCGGCCCCGGTCTTGCGATCCGCTGCCCGGGCGAAATCACGCGCCCCAAGGTCGACATCCTGCGGCGCGCCGATGCGGTTTACATCGACCAGATCCGCAAACATGGCCTTTACGACGAGATTTGGCAGGCCTTTGTCGCCATCCTGCCGGTGCGCACCGTTGGCGTGATGGGCGATGGGCGGACCTATGATTTTGCCTGTGCCCTGCGCGCGGTCACCTCGGTCGATGGTATGACGGCGGATACCTATCCGTTCAGCCACGAGTTTCTGGGCGAAACCGCGACCCGGATCATCAACGAGGTGCCGGGCATCAACCGCGTGACCTATGACATTACGTCAAAGCCGCCGGGCACCATCGAATGGGAATGATGCCATCACGACCCCGTGGATTTCGCAAGTACGGCTTGCAAACTAGCGGGTCAGTGGCAAATGTCGCGCCATGGGACGCCTGATTTTCATGATTGCCGGCTGTTTGGCCACATTTGCGGCCGAAGCCGAGACCTTGACCTGCACAGGGATCGACCCGAAATGGACCGCGCGCATCGATGGCGCTGTCGGGACGTTCGAGATCACCCGTTCCGAACCCATGACGATTCCGCTGGTCACCCGCGCCGAACGCCGCGAATGGCCTCGGGCGTTCACGCTGTTGGGCGAGCGGGACACTGCGATCGTGATCGTTGACCGGAACGCCTGCGAGTTGGGAAGTAACACACTGCAACACAGCGCCGTCGTTTTGACCCAAAGAGGCACCACCGCCATCATGCTGACGGGGTGTTGCGCGGTCGAGGCGGAATGACCGAACCAAAGGCCCAGCCGGTCACGGCGGCCCTGTGGATGATGGGCGCGGTGGTCTCGTTCACCACCATGGCGGTTGCCGGTCGCGCCGTCGCACATGAGCTTGATACGTTCGAGATCATGGCCTACCGGTCGTTGCTTGGCATCGTGCTGGTGGTGGTCGTCGCCCGGTTGGCCGGAACGCTGGCGCAGATCTCGACCGGGCAATTCGGGCTGCATCTCGTGCGCAATATCTTTCATTTCGCCGGGCAGAACCTGTGGTTCTATGCGCTGACGCTTGTCACGTTGCCGCAACTCTTTGCCTTTGAATTCTCGGTGCCGATCTGGGTCGCGCTGGTCGCGCCGTTCTTTCTGGCCGAGCGTCTGACCCGCGCGCGGCTGCTGGCGGCGCTGGTCGGGTTTTGCGGCATTCTGATCGTCGCACGGCCCGGCGCGATGGGCCTGAGCCCCGGCATGATTGCCGCCGCTCTTAGCGCGATCGGCTTTACCGGTGCGGCGATTGCCACCAAGCGACTGACGCGCCGGCAATCCACCACCTCGATCCTTTTCTGGCTGACGGTCATGCAGGCGGTGCTTGGCATCGCGTTCATGAGCCATGACGGCGACATTGCCGTGCCCTCGGGCGCGACCATTCCCTGGATCGGCGTGATCGGAATCGCCGGGCTGTTCGCGCATTTCTGCATCACCAGCGCGCTGCGGCTGGCCCCGGCAATCGTGGTTTTCCCCATGGATTTCGTGCGTCTGCCGCTGGCGGCCGCCATTGGTCTGCTGCTGTATGACGAACCTCTGGATGCGTTGGTCTTTGTTGGTGCCGCGATCATATTGGCGGCGAATTTCATGAATATCCGCACCGAGTACCGGCAATCCGCCAGCGCCCGAGGCAGGGCCCGCGAAACCCGCACGGACATTAGCGTTTGAACCCCGCCCCCCGATTGCGCTAAAGCGCACCAAGGGGCGCAAAAGGGCCGGAGATGCTGTACGAAACCGCCACAGACTGGAACGACGCGGCGCAGAAGCGCGTGATGCTGTTTGGCATGTCGGGACTGGGAAAGACCCATCTTTCCAACATCCTGCGGGCGCAGGGCGACTGGTTTCACTATTCCGTCGATTACCGGATCGGCACGCGATATATGGGCGAGCACATCGTCGACAATTTCAAACGCGAGGCGATGCGAAATCCGTTTCTGGCCGATCTTTTGCGCAGCGACTCGCTCTTTATCGGCTCGAACATCACGTTCAACAATCTGTCGCCCCTGTCGACCTATATGGGAAAACCCGGCAATCCCGCGCTGGGCGGCATTGGGTTTACCGAATATCAGCGGCGGCAGGGTCTGCACCGCGAGGCCGAAATCGCCGCGCTGCTGGACACGCCGCTGTTCATCACCCGTGCACACGAATTGTACGGATATGACCATTTCGTGTGCGATTCCGGCGGCTCGATCTGCGAGGTGATCGACCCGGCAAATCCAAACGATCCGATCTTGTCACGCCTGGCGTCCAATCTGCTTTTGGTCTGGATCAGGGGCGATGACGCGCATATCGGCGAGCTGACAAAACGGTTCGAAACCGCGCCGAAGCCGATGTATTTCGACCCCGCCGCCCTGCCGGGCCTTTGGCGTGATTATTGTCGTGAAAACAACGTGAACGAGGCAGACGTTGATCCGGATGCCTTCATGCGTTTCGCCTATCGGCGATGTCTGGACCACCGCCTGCCGCTCTATCGGTCGATGGCCGAAAACTGGGGCGTATCCATCGCCGCGACCGAGGTCGCCAGGATCGGAACCGCCGCGGAATTCGACGCTTTGATCGCCGCGGCGCTGGCGGGATCGTAGTCGGATGCATTTTGTGATCACAGAAATCGAGGCCCGGTGAATGCCGATCAAGATACCGGAAAACCTGCCTGCTTTTGACGTCCTGACCCGCGAGGGTGTGATGGTGATGAGCGCGGCGCAGGCGGCGCGGCAGGATATCCGGCCGTTGCAGATTGGCCTGCTCAATCTGATGCCGCAGAAAATCCAGACCGAAACCCAGTTCGCCCGCCTGATCGGGGCCACGCCGCTGCAGATCGAACTGACCCTGATCCGCATGACCGAACACCAGTCGCGCACGACGCCCGCCCAGCATATGGACAGCTTTTATGCGCCGTTCGAGGCGGTCAGGGACCGCAAACTCGACGGTCTGATCATCACCGGCGCCCCGATCGAACATCTGGCCTTTCCCGACGTCACCTATTGGCAGGAAATGCAGCAGGTGATGGACTGGACCCAAAGCAACGTCCACTCGACCTTTGGCGTGTGCTGGGGCGGCATGGCCATGATCAACCACTTTCACAACGTCAAGAAACACATTTTGCCCAACAAGGCCTTCGGCTGCTTCCGCCACCGCAACCTTGCCCCGGCGTCGCCCTATCTGCGCGGATTCTCGGACGATTTCGTGATCCCGGTCAGCCGCTGGACCGAAATGCGCCAACCCGAAATCGACGGGGCTGACGGATTGATCACCCTTTTGGGCTCGGACGAGGTCGGCCCCTGCCTGGTCGAGGACGCGAAGCATCGCGCGCTCTATATCTTCAATCATTTCGAGTATGATTCCCACAGCCTGAAAGACGAGTTTGACCGCGATACCGCCAACGGCACCCCGATCAACGTGCCGGTGAATTATTACCTCGACGACGACCCGGCGCGCCCACCGGAAAACCGCTGGCGCAGCCACGGGCATTTGCTTTACGGCAACTGGATCAACCAGATTTACCAGACCACGCCGTTCGATCCCGGCGAAATAGGAAGGAACACGCCATGAAATGGATACTGGCGATCGTGCTGTTACTGGCGCTGCTGATTGGCGCGATGTTCATCCTTGCACGGCGCAACGAGGCGCGGGCCGAAGCCGAAGCACCACCGTCGGGCAAGATGGTCGATGTCGGCGGGCACATGGTGCATGTCGAAATCTCGGGCTCGGGCCCTCCGCTGGTTCTGATCCATGGTGCCAGCGGCAATCTGCGCGACATGACCTTTCGCCTGGTGCCGGCGATTTCCGACCGTTTCACCACCATTTCGGTCGACCGGCCGGGTCTGGGATACACGCCATCGCTGAACCCGCGCGGCGAGACGCTGCGCGAACAGGGCGACCTGATGGAGGGTCTGATCAAGGCGCTGGGATATGACCGCGTTTATGTTCTGGGTCAGAGCTATGGCGGCTCGGTGGCGCTGAACTGGACACTCAACCACCCCGAATCCGTTGCCGGGCTGGTGCTGGTGTCGGCCCCTTCCAATGTGTGGCAGGGCGGGCTTGACCCGTTATACAAGATCAACGCCAACCGTTTCGGCGGGCCGTTGCTGCGTCTGGTCGTGTCGGCATTTCCGCCGAAATCCATCGTGCAAAGCTCGCTCGCCGAGATATTCGGGCCGCAATCGGTTCCCGAAGGGTACGAGGATCACATCGGCATCGGGCTGACCCTGCGCCGGTCGCATCAGCGGGCCAACGCGTTGCAGGTCGCGGCGCTCAAATCCGAAATTCGGACGATGGTACCGCGTTACGGCGAAATCTCGGTCCCGGTCGAGGCCGTGCATGGCACCAGCGACGCGATCGTGCCCTTTCCGGTCCACACCGAAAAACTGGCCAAACAGATCGCCGGTATCGAAGTGACGAAACTGGATGGTGCGGGCCACATGCCCCATCAAACCCATCTTTCGGCTGTGGTCACCGCCATCGACCGGCTGCACGAAAAGGTCGGTCTGGGCGAATGATGCCGGCAGGCGCCCAACACTCACGTGCCCTGCCGTGAACAGCGGATCGGTCTTCAACGCCGGTCCGATCGGCGCGATTACCGGGCTGGGTCACATCAGCCGCCGCAAGGCCCTGGCGGCCGAGAGAAGCCACCCGCCCCTGGGCGAATTCGTGGAAATGGACGGAACAAGGGTCCACTACCTGCGTCAGGGCAAGGGGCCGCCGGTGATCCTGATCCACGGGGCGGGCGGAAATCTGCGCGATTTCACGTTCGAACTGGCGGGTAAAATGGCGAAAACCAACGAGGTGATCGCCTTTGACCGCCCGGGGCACGGTTACACCGACATGCTGCACCGGCGCGGCGAAAGCCCCGGCGAGCAGGCGGACCTGCTGATCCGTGCGGCTCATGCCATCGGGGTCAACTCGGCGATCGTGTGCGGGTACAGTTTTGGCGGCGCGGTGGCGCTGGCGTGGGCGCTGGCAGAGCCGGACATGGTGCGCGGTCTGCTGCTGATTTCGGCCGCCAGCCACCCGTGGCCCGGCGGCGTCGGGCTGCTGTTTGGCAGTGCGGCCAATTTCGTGACCGCGCCGTTCGTCGTGCCCGCCATTTCGGCGCTGGCCAACGAATCCATCGTCGAAAAGACGCTGGCCTCGGTGTTTCGTCCGCGCAAACCCCCAAAAGGCTATATCGATTATATCGGCGCGGGCCTCAGCCTGCGCGCCCATACGGTGCTGGCCAATGCCCGGCAGGTCGCACGCCTGAAACCGCATGTGGCGCGCATGGCGCAGCGGTACCACGGCCTTGGCATGCCCACCGAAATCCTGCACGGGGTCGAGGACCGCTCGGTCTATGCGGCGATGCATTCCCAGGCGCTTGCCCGGGACATGCCGAATGCGCGGTATACGCCGCTCAAACGCGTCGGTCATTCGCCGCATCATCACGCGCATGATGAGATTCTGGCGGCCCTTGACCGGCTCAACCAGTTGCGCTGGATGGAATGACAGGCGGAAAATTCTGCATAATCCCGGAATTTGGCGGCAAAGGCAGCGTTTGCCCGGACGGGATTTTTGTGACGACGGACCATCAGATGCGCGCGGCGCGGATATTTCCCCGCTGTTTCAAGCAGATGCGCCGGTGCCCGGCTGGAACGCCCGGCGCGATCATCCCAGCAGAGTTGCACGCCGCGCTGCAAATCGGTGTTATGCAGAGGTCACGAACGCATCATCGGCCAAAATTCAGCCGCGACGGAGGGCCCTAAGTGGACAGACCGAACAGCACCCTGCCGTTTGGCGGTGAAATCAGCCGGTTTTTCCGCGAGGATGCGCCGCACGATATCCGCAAGGCCATCGAAAAGGCGGGCACCGACGGCATCCTGCTGCAAGATTTCCCCTATGCCGAACGCTGGCACCAACGCGATTACGAGCGCGAATTGCATGCGTTGCAGATCGAACTGGTCAAACTGCAATCCGCACTTGGGACCAGCGGCGCGCGGATCGCGGTCGTGTTCGAGGGGCGCGATGCCGCCGGCAAGGGCGGGACCATCAAACGGTTCCGCGAATTTCTGAACCCTCGGTCCGCGCGGGTGGTTGCGCTGCCCAAGCCCTCGGACAAGGAAGCCGGGCAATGGTATTTTCAACGCTATATCGAACACCTGCCCGGTGCCGGTGAAATCGTGTTTTTTGACCGGTCGTGGTACAATCGCGGCGTGATCGAAGATGTATTCGGATTTTGCACACCCGCGCAACGCGCATTGTTTTTTGCCCAGGCCAACCCATTTGAGTCGTTGCTGGTCAGCGAGGGCATCCGCGTGGTCAAGATTTGGTTGAATGTCGGTCGGGCCGAGCAATTGCGCCGGTTTCTGAAACGCGAGAGCGATCCTCTGAAACAGTGGAAGCTTTCCGCGATCGATGTCGCGGGCCTGCCGAAATGGGATGCCTACAGCACCGCCATCCGGCAGACATTCGAGCACACGCATACCCAGACCGCGCCCTGGACCATCCTGCGCGCCGACGACAAACGCCGCGCACGGGTCGCGGCGATCCGCGCGGTTCTCAGCCCGATCAGCTATGCGCGCAAGGACGACGCCGTGGCTTGCGCGCCGGATCCCAGCATCTGCGGCGGGCCGGAAATGTGGCATGCATAAACGCGGCTATCACCACGGCAACCTGAAACAGGCGCTGGTAGAGGCAACCTTGACCCTGATCGAGGCGCGCGGACCCCAGGGCTTTACCATGGCCGAGGCCGCCAAGGCCGCCGGCGTTTCACCGGCAGCACCGTACCGGCATTTCTCGGGCAAGGAAGACATGATCGCCGAGGCGGCCCGGCAGGGGTTCGAGATTTTCGCCGACCTGATGGAATACGCCTATAAAAAGGGCGCGCCGTCGGCGCTGGCCTCGTTCGAGGCGACAGGGCGGGCCTATCTGGCCTTTGCACGCAAACATCCCGGCCATTATATCGCGATGTTTGAAAGCGGGCTGCGCATCAACGCCGACCCGGCACTGGCGCTGGCATCCGACCGGGCGATGTCGGTGCTGGGCCGTGCGACCGAGGAATTGATGGCGCACCTGCCCCCGTCGCGCCGCCCCCCCGCCACCATGGTCAGCCAGCACATCTGGGCCATGAGCCACGGGGTCGTCGAACTTTTCGCCCGCGGCGAGCCCGGCGCGCGCGCGCCCTTTACGCCCGAGGACCTGCTGGAAAGCGGGATCGGCGTCTATTTGCGGGGCCTGGGCATTCTGGGCAAGGAATAAAATCGTTGGAAACCCGACCTTTGCGAGAAATGTCGCAAAAAATGTAAACCATATTCACATTTTTCCTTGCAATTCCCGCGCCACCACCCATTTTGGTAATGTGAACGACATTAACATAACTATCGCAAACAGAGGAGCACCCGAATGTCAACCGTCGCAACCTGGCCCAACCAAGCTGAAACATGGCTGGATGAACGAGGCAAAGGTGCCTGGATCGCCGCTATGGTACTGGGGTTCATCTTTTTCTGGCCGGTCGGACTGGCCCTTTTATTCTACATGATCTGGAGCAAACGCATGGGATGTTCGAAATCTTACCGCCGGCACTGGCGGCACCACCATCAACACCGGTCCTATCACGGCTCGGGCAACGTCGCGTTTGACGCCTACAAAGAGGAAACGCTGAAACGGCTCGAAGACGAACAGGACGCGTTCCGCGGCTTTCTTGACCGGCTGCGCGCCGCCAAGGACAAGACCGAGTTCGACACCTTCATGGACGAACGCGCCGATGCGGCCAAGAACACTGGCGGCGAACCCGCCGAAGCGTGATCCGATCAAGCACCGAAAAGGGCCGCCGCAGGGTGGCCTTTTTTGCATGTGCAACCCATCGCAACCCCGCCCCGAAAACCACCCCGCACGGCGTTGAATTTGATTTCACGACCGAAAAGGGTATTGTTTCGGTCTTTACCATTGCGAGGTTGTTCATGTTCCGCTGCCTTTCCCGCGCCTTCGCGCCTTTGATATTCGTCTTTCCACACAGCGCGGTGGCGCAGGATTTTGCGGGAATTTATCGCCCGAATTACGCCTTTGCCCGCGACTGGTCCTGCAATGCGGGTGATCTGGGCAGCTATGGCGGATCGGTCGGGATCGTTGACGGCAAGATGATCGGCGTCGAAAATCAGTGCACGCTCAGCAACCCGACACCGGTGCCCGGCAACGCCAACGCGACGCGATACGACGAAGAATGCTGGGGTGAGGGCACGCAATACACCGCCACCATCGAAATCGAAAAAACGCCGGTCGGCATCCTGTTTCGCCAGAATGACGAGCCTGGGGTCGAATGGCGGCTTTGCGATGCCCAAGCCGTGGAAACCGCCGCCATCACCGAACCGGCGGCGACAGACGCGCCCGACGCCGAAATCCCAAGCGTCTGGAGCGTCGAAACCCGGCCCAAAGCCTTTGAAACCGGGGACGACTATTTCTTCAGCGTAACGGGCGACCCGCAATTTTGTCGAAATCCCTCGGAAACCGTCGAGGACCGCACCAAGCTGCGGATCCAGTGCAACAACGATGCTCCCGTCGTTTTCATCGAGCTCAATACCTGCGACCTTGGCGGGCGCTCGTCCGAGCCGGTTGCGGTCGAATACCGGTTTGACGAGGGCGATATAAAGACCGTCAACTTTGGCCCCCTGCCCGATCAGGATACCACGCACCAGCTTGGACTGTGGGACCCCGCCGACGCCGTGCCCTTCCTGCAGGCGATCCGGGGGGCGCAGTCGCTAACGCTGGCCTATGCGGTCAAGGGTCAGGTCAGCCGTTTCGCGATGCGGTTTGATATCGGCGGGTTTTCGCAGCACTGGGACGATCTCGGTCGATCCTGTCCCGGTCTGCTGTCCACCGCCCCGGTCGAACCGGCACCAGTCGAGACCGTCGCGCCCGACGACCAGACTGGTGGCGGTCAGGCGGGCGAAGCGGCACTTGGCCTGTCGCGTAACGACCGGCGCGAGGCCCAGCAACGCCTGACGCTGATCGGGTATGATACACACGGTGTCGACGGTGTTTTCGGCCCGGCAACACGGCGCGCGATCAAATTGTGGCAGGGCGGCACCGGGCTGGTGGCCAACGGATATCTGTCCGCGCAGTCGCTGAAGCTGTTGAAATCGCAGTCCAAAGCAGCCTGGGCTGCATGGCAGACCAAACCGAAACGGTATTATGGCAGCGACGGCTGTCTTCGGCGAGCAAACGGGCGGATCATTCGCGGCCGGACGGTGCGGTGCGACATCCGGGCGCTCGGGCAATGAGGCGGTGTGATTTCCGGGCATGACCTCGCCCGCCCGGTGATGACCGCCCGACGATCTCCGGATTACGGCCCGTCTTGACGGGCCCGTTATAACGTTACAAGAATTTCCGTATATTGTGTTTTTGGTAACATATGGCTTGCACCGAATCGCTTGTCGCCCTATCCCCGACCATGTGGTCGGCGAATGGATCGCCCGCCCGTACCGGAGCCTCGAATGTACGCACAATTGGTTAAATCGACCGGCGAAGGCGTAAAGTCCCGCGACGAAATGACCGGCGAGGAACGCGCCTTTCAGGACCGCATCGATGCTGGCGAAAAGATCGAACCCAGGGACTGGATGCCCGATGCCTATCGCGCCACGCTGATCCGCCAGATCGGCCAGCACGCGCATTCCGAGATTGTCGGCCAGCTTCCGGAAGGCAACTGGATCACGCGGGCACCGACGCTGGAACGCAAGGCCATCCTGCTGGCCAAGGTTCAGGACGAGGCCGGACACGGCCTGTACCTCTATTCCGCCGCCGAAACACTGGGCGTCAGCCGCGATGAACTGATCGAAATGCTGCATTCCGGGCGCATGAAATATTCCTCGATCTTCAATTACCCGACGCTGACATGGGCCGATATCGGGGCGGTTGGCTGGCTGGTCGACGGGGCCGCGATCATGAATCAGGTGCCGCTGCAACGCACGTCTTACGGCCCCTATTCCCGCGCCATGGTCCGGGTCTGCAAAGAGGAAAGTTTCCATCAGCGGCAGGGGTATGCGATCATGATGAAGATGGCTTTCGGCACGTCGGCCCAGAAGCGGATGGCACAGGATGCGCTGAACCGATTGTGGTTTCCGTCGCTGATGATGTTCGGGCCCAGCGACGCCGAAAGCGTGCATTCCAGCCAGAACATGGCGTGGAAGATCAAGATCAACACCAACGACGAATTGCGGCAGAAATTCGTGGATCAGACGGTGCCGCAGGCAGAATATCTGGGCCTGACGGTGCCCGACAAGGCGTTGAAGTGGAACAAGAAAAAGGGCGGGTACGATTTCTCGGACCCGGATTGGGACGAATTCTTTCAGGTCCTGAAAGGCAACGGCCCCTGCAACCGCGAACGCCTTGATGCCCGCGTCACCGCCTGGGAGGACGGCGCCTGGGTGCGCGAGGCGATGGTGGCCCATGCCGAAAAGACCCGCGCGCGCGAAATCGCGGCCCAATAGGAGACGGCATCATGTCCAGCGAATGGCCCCTGTGGGAAATATTCGTGCGTGGCCAGCATGGCCTCAACCACCGGCACGTCGGCTCGTTGCACGCGCCGGATGCGGAAATGGCGATCCGAAACGCGCGCGACGTCTATACGCGGCGCAACGAGGGCGTCTCGATCTGGGCGGTACGTTCGGCCGATATCGCCGCCTCGGCACCGGGCGACAAGGGCCCGCTTTATGAGCCGGCCAATACCAAGGTCTACCGCCACCCGACCTTTTTCGACATCCCGGACGAAGTTGGGCCCATGTGATGAAGCGCAAGGATGCTTTGTTCGAGTTTCTGCTGCGCATGGGCGACAACACGCTGGTGCTGGGCCACCGGATTTCGGAATGGTGCGGCCATGCGCCGGTGATCGAGGAAGATATCGCGCTGGCCAATACCGCGCTTGATCTGATCGGGCAGACGCAATTGTGGCTGGGGCTGGCGGCCGAGATCGAAGGCAAGGGACGCGATGCCGACGCGCTGGCCTATCTGCGCGACGCATGGGATTTTCGCAATCTGCTGCTGGTCGAAAGACCGAATGGCGATTTTGGCAAGACGCTGATGCGCCAGTTTCTGTTTGACGCGTTTCAAAGCGTGCTGCTGGCGCGTCTGCTGCGCTCCTCGAACCGACAAATCTCGGAAATCGCGGAAAAAACCGGCAAAGAGGTCGCCTATCACCTGGAGCGTTCCTCGGGCACGGTCGTGCGGCTGGGCGACGGCACGGCGGAAAGCCACGGTCGGATGCAGGCGGCGCTGGACGACCTCTGGTCCTATAGCGGGGAAATGTTCACCGGCGACGCGGTGGATGCGACGCTGGCCCGGGCCGGGATCGCGCCCGAGCCTCGCGAACTGCGCGCGGAATGGACCGCGACCGTCGGGTCGGTGCTGGCAAGCGCGACCCTGATGCCGCCGGGCGACGATTTCGCCCATCTGGGCGGCAAGACCGGCGAACATACCGAGCATCTGGGTTTCATCCTGGCCGACATGCAATTCCTGCAACGCGCCTATCCGGGGGCCGAATGGTGACCGGTGCGGGACTGCCGACGACCGATCAGGTCTGGCACTGGCTGGATCAGGTGCCCGACCCGGAGATTCCTGTGATCACAATCGTCGACCTCGGAATCGTGCGGGGCGTCAAATGGGATCACGACGAACTTGTGATCACAGTCACGCCCACCTATTCCGGTTGCCCGGCGACCCGTGTCATCAATCTGGATATTGAAACAGCGGTTCGGGAAAAAGGCGTTAAAAAACTGCGGCTTGAAAGGCAGCTTTCACCCGCCTGGACCACCGATTGGCTATCGGAAAAGGGCCGCGCCGCGCTAGAGGAATACGGGATTGCCCCGCCCCGCCCCGCTGGCGGCCCCGCCCGCTGTCCGCGCTGCAAGGGAACCCGGTTGCAACGCACCAGCCAGTTCGGCTCGACCCCCTGCAAGGCATTGTGGCAGTGCCGCGACTGTCTGGAACCGTTCGATTATTTCAAGTGTATCTGAGGATCACGCCGCATGCCCCGCTTTCACGATCTGACCGTCACCGACGTCACCAAAACCATCCGCGACGCGGTGGTGGTGACCATGGTGCCGGAAAATGGTGCTGCGGGCGAATTCGGCTTTTTGCAGGGCCAATACCTGACCTTCCGCCGCGAATTTGGCGGGCAGGAATTACGCCGGTCCTATTCGATCTGCGCAGGCGTTGACGACGGCGCTCTGCGGGTCGGCATCAAACGGGTGGCGGGAGGGGCGTTTTCGACCTGGGCCAACGAGACCCTGAAACCGGGCGATATCCTGCAGGCGATGCCGCCGACGGGCAATTTTCATGTCCCGCTCGACCCCACGCTGGCCCGGCATTACCTCGGCTTTGCCGGAGGATCGGGGATCACCCCGGTTCTGTCGATCCTGAAAACCGTTCTCGACCGCGAGCCAAAGGCGCAATTCACGCTGGTTTACGCCAATCGCGGCGTCAGCACGATCATGTTCCGCGAGGAACTGGAGGACCTCAAGAACCGCCATCTGGGTCGGCTCAACCTGATCCATGTTCTGGAAAGCGATGCGCAGGAAATCGACCTTTTCACCGGGCTGGTCACCCGGGAAAAATGCGCTGATCTGTTTCGCCGCTGGATCGATATCGGCAGCGTCGATACCGCCTTCATCTGCGGCCCCGAACCGATGATGCTGGGCATCGCGCGATCCTTGCGGGATCATGGTCTTGGCGACGCTCAGATCAAATTCGAACTGTTCGCCAGTGCTCAACCGGGCCGGCTGGCGCGAAAATCCGTTGTCAAGCAACATGGCAAGACCGCCGTCGGCACAAAGGCCTTGATCACCCTGGACGGCCGCACCCGCAGTTTCGAGATGCCAAAGAACGGCCAGACCGTGTTGGAGGCGGCGATTGCCAACGATCTTGACGCCCCGTTCGCGTGCAAGGCCGGGGTTTGTTCGACCTGCCGCGCGCGGGTGCTGGAAGGCGAGGTGGAGATGATCGCCAACCACGCGCTGGAAGATTACGAGGTCGCGCGGGGCTATGTGCTGACTTGCCAGTGCTATCCGCTGAGCGACAAACTGGTGATCGACTATGATCAGTGAGGCCCCGGCATGTCCGACCAAATGACGATTGCGGCCTATCTGGCCGAAGGCGGCGTGCTAAGCAACCCGGACAACGCCCCGCCACGCTATCGCGCCGAACTGATGCGGATGATGGCGACCTTCGTTGACAGCGAACTTGCCGGGGCCGCCGGTTTCGCCGATGTGATCAATCTGGCACCCGGGATCAAAGAGCGCATCGCGGCGGCGAAGATCGTGCTTGAAAAAACCCATAATGCCGAACAGGTGTTGGCCATCATGGGTGATTTCGGCGCGAATACAACACGTTATGCCAATCACCATCCGTGGACGGCCCGTCTGGACCGCGCGGCGGATATCGGCGCCACCCGAACCGAAAGCGACATGCGTCTTGCGGTGTTCAACTATCCGCTGGCTGGCTGGCTCGATGCGGTGATGATGAATTTGTTGATGGGGCTCGCGGTCGACGTACAGCTTGGCGAACTGACGCGGGTTTCCTATCAACCCCTGGCCGAGGTTTTTCGCGCGGTCCATCCGATTGAGCGACGCCACGCCGAACTGGCCGCCGAGGGGTTGGCGCGGCTGCGCGCGCAAGGAATGGCCCACGACCGGGCGACCGCGGCGCTGGCCTATTGGTGGCCGCGGGTTTCCGTCAGTTTCGGGCACGAATCCTCGGGCCGGGTGACGGCGCTGCGGGAATGGGGGTTGCGACACACCGACAATGCTGAACTGCGCCGCGCTTGGGAATCCGCCGCCACGTCCGAACTGGCGAAACTGGAACTGGATCCCCCTGCATGACCGCCCGAACCCGGCCGCGCCCACGTACGAAACCCGTGAACGGTGACATCTCTCAAGCCATTGATATATTGCTGCAAACCGGGGATTTGCGCGTGTGGTCGGTGATCGCCACGATTTTCGGCGATCTTGCCCGGGACCCTGGTGACACCATCGACGGACCCACCTTGTCGGCCCTGACCGGCCGCCTGAAAATTCGCCCCGAGGCCATGCGCGTCGCGCTGTTCCGTCTGCGCAGGGATGGCTGGATCGAAAGCCAGCGGGCGGGCCGTACCAGCCGATATTCATTATCTGAAACCGGGTATCGCGAAACCACCGCCGCGCGGTCGCGCATCTATCGCTGGCGGAATGACGACGCGGATTGCCGGATCCTGATTGCCGGGCCATCGTCGCTGGCGGATCGGTGCGAAACCGACGCCGGGCTTCGCGCTGCGGGGTATCGCGCATTGCAAAACGGTGTTTACCTTGGGCCGGACCAGCCGGATGCCGCGCCGCCGGGCTGGTTTTCATCCAGCGTGCAAAGTGCCGGTGTTCCCGATTGGCTGCGACAGCATCTTGCGCCCGAACAGCTTGGCACCGCCTATGCTGAACTGGCCGCCGCGCTGGCCCGGCTCGACCTCGTGCCCGGCCCCGGCCGGGTCGCATCTCTGCTGGACATCGCGGCATTGCGGGTTCTGATCGTGCATGACTGGCGACGGTTGCTGTTGCGCACCGCCGATGTGCCGGACGGGTTTTTCCCACCCGGCTGGAGCGGACATGACTGCCGGGCGAGGGTCGCGGACCTGCTGACCCGCCTGACGCGCCCCAGTCTGAAAGACCTTGGCGAAAGGTAAGGTAAATCAATGCCGTACGGTCCGGGCGGCGTCCGCCGGCAGAGTGACGCTCACTCGTGCAAGCGGCCCCGATGGCACGCGCAAAATCTACGCGTGGTCAAGACAATCGGACAACGTGGTCGCGAGCTTGTCGACCAGTTCTTCGATGTGGTGGTCCTGATATATATAGGGCGGTGCCAGCAGAATGTGATCGCCGCGAATCCCGTCCACGGTGCCGGATGACGGGTAGATCATCAGTCCGTTGGCCATTGCCGCCTTTTTCAACCTTCCGGCCAGTTGCCGATCGGGATCAAACGGGTCCCCGGTGCTGCGATCCGCCACCAGTTCGAGCCCGACAAACAGGCCACGACCGCGAATATCTCCGACATGGGGGTGCTGCCCGAATTTCAGGCCAAGCGCCTGTTGCAGCGAGACACCCCTTTCGCGGACGGCCTCCAGCAGGTTGTTCGCCTCGATCTCGTTGATCACCGCAACCCCGGCGGCGCAAGCCGCAGCGTGACCGATATACGTGTGGCCGTGTTGAAAAAAGCCCGAGCCACCTTCGATCGCGCCGTATATCCGGGCACTGGTCAATGTTGCCGCAATCGGTTGAATTCCGGCACCCAAGCCTTTGGCAAGACAGACAATATCGGGCGCGATGCCTTCCTGTTCCCAGGCGAAAAAGGTTCCGGTTCGGCCCGCGCCGCTCATGACCTCGTCCAGGATCAATAGCACGCCGTACTTGTCGCAGATCTGCCGGATGCGCTGGAAATACCCTTCGGTGGCGGCGACGGCTCCCATCGTTGCACCCACCACGGTTTCCGCCAGAAACGCGGCGACATTTTCCGGGCCGAGCGCCAGAATTTTCGTTTCGAGCTGATCGGCCATGCGTCGCCCGTAATCGGCAGCACTTTCCCCGGTTTCGCCCCAGCGCCAGTAATGGCAGGGGTCGATATGGTGAAACGCCGGGGCCAGCATCGGCTGAAACGGCGCGCGCCGGGCCTGACTGCCACCGGCGGCAAGCGCGCCCAGCGTGTTCCCGTGATAACTTTGGCGGCGGGCGATGAATTGGCTGCGGGCGGGTTGTCCGGTTTCCAGATGATATTGCCGGGCAAGTTTCAACGCCGTTTCAACCGCCTCGGAGCCACCCGAGAGGAAATAGACCCGCGAAAACGCCCCGTGCGAATACCCGACCAGAAGGTCGGCCAGCGATTCCGCCGCAAGCGACGTGAAAAACGACGTGTGCGCATAGGGCAACTCGTCAAGCTGTCTTTGCACCGCGCGCACGACCGCTGGCGCATGGTGCCCCAGACAAGAAACCGCCGCGCCGCCACTTGCGTCCAGATATCGCTTGCCGTCACTGTCGATCAGATAGGCCCCGTCGCCTGCGACCGCGGTTGGCAGGTTGGCCGCGGTGTGGCGCGGAAAGACACGGGATTTCCTGGGTTCCGTCACAATCCGGACCATTCCCTAATTTTGCGGCACGGGTGCCGGTTGCTTTCGCGCCCGTGCGCCCTGCCACAGATAGACCAGAATCACCATCAGCAGGCCGGGCAGATAAAACCAGTGTTTTCTGATCCTGTCCTCGGTGGTCGTCGCGCTGAGAACTGTCATGCCATTGGACAGGCCTGCCTTCGCGCCCGGCCCGGCAAATTGGGTGAGCGTCAGTTGCAGTCCTTCGTCGCGCAAGAGCGATGGTTGCGCGCTAACGCCCAGATTTTCCCAGGAAATAGGACCGGACCCGACATCCTGCCGGTCGATGTTGACGTTGCGCTCGTCGCCAAAGACGGTAACGACGTTCAAGGTGATCCGGCTTTCGTCGACACCGTCGGCAAATTGCGCGATTTCGACCGGCGATCGGACCTCGGGCACGATCTGGTCGCGCAAAAGCTCGGGCACGAACAGAATGACCGTGGCCACCGCCAGCAACGCATATTCGGCAAGGTTCAGACGCACGCGCATGAAACCTTGCGAAAGGGCCGTGAACGACAGCACCGCGGTCAGGCTCATGGCAAATACCAGCAATCCAAGCAGAATACTGTTCACGCCGATCAGCAACAGTTCGGCATTGAACAGGAAGACGAAGGGCAAAATGGCGGTTCGGGACGAATACCAGAACGCCTGAATGCCGGTTCTGATCGGATCGGCCCGGCTGATGCTGGCCGCCGCATAGGACGCCAGCCCGACCGGCGGTGTGACATCCGCCATCAGACCAAAGTAGAAACAGAACAGATGGATCGCGACCAGCGGAAACTCGAACCCCGCGGCCAGCCCCGAATTGGCAACGATCCCGACCATCAGGGTTGAAACGATCAGGTAATTCGCCGTCGTTGGCAGGCCCATGCCCAGAATGATCGACAGGATGGCGGTGGCGACCAGGATCAGAAAGATGTTGTCGCCCGCCGTTGCCGTCAGGATTTCCTGCAAGGCGTTGGACAGCCCGCTGGCCCCGATCGATCCCATGACCAGACCCGCCGCCGCGACCGCGATGGAAACCGTGATCATGTTGCGCGCGCCCGCAATCAGGCCATCCCAGATCACCAGCGCGGTTCTGCGAATGCTGACCAGCACAAGCGATCTGGTTTTCTTTTTCCATTCTTCGATCAGATATTCGACCAGAAACACCGCAAGCAGGGTCAGTATACTGAAAAACACCGCGCGGTCCGGGGATTTGAGCATCACGGTAAGGGAAAATATCAGCACGAATATGGGAATGAGATAGTGCCAGCCATCCTTGAGCAGCGCCAGCGCATGCGCGGCGCGGCCTGTGGGTTCGATCCCCAGTTTCAGGGCCTCAAGATGTACGATGTAAAACAGCGCGATATAGGAAATGACCGCCGGTATGAACGCGTGTTTCACCACGTCGAAATAGGGAATTCCCAGCACCTCGGCCATTACGAAAGCCGCGGCCCCCATGATCGGCGGCATGATCTGGCCGTTGACCGACGAGGCGACCTCGATCGCGCCGGCCTTGACCGCCGGATAGCCGTTCTTCTTCATGATCGGGATGGTGAAAGTGCCGGTGGTGACCGTGTTGGCGATGGAAGAGCCAGAGATCATGCCGGTCATTCCCGACGCCAGCACCGCCGATTTTGCCGGTCCGCCCCGCATGTGGCCGACGCTGGCAAAGGCAATATCGATGAACCATTTCCCGGCCCCGCCCTTGTCAAGCAGCGCCCCGAACAGCACGAACAGGAAAATCGTCTTTACCGATACGCCGACCGGGATGCCGAAAATGCCCTCTTGGCCGTACCATTGGGTGGTGACGTATCGCAAGGGGCTGACCTTGGACAACCCGAACGGCTCGGGCAATGCGTGGTTGTAGAGCGAATAGATGATGAAAAAAACGCCGATCACCGCAAGCGGCATGCCGACCGCCCGGCGTGCGGTTTCCAGGATGATCGCAATCGCGACCCAGCCCAGGATGAACTCGAACGGAATCTCGCCGATCAGCGGTACCTGCATTGGTCGCGTCGCACCGGTCGTGCCGATAATCTCACCGAAAAACGTGGCCTGCCAGAAACACGCTACGACAATTACAACGGCCAGCGCGTAGTCGTACCACGGTATCCGACGCGATTCCTCGTACCCTTTTCGCGCGGCAAACAGCAGCAGGCACAGCGAGGCGCCAAACGCCACATGGGCGGCCCGGGCATCAATGTCGTTGACGATGCCGAAACCGACATGGACCGCCAGATACGGGCCAAGGCCGGAAGAAAGGTAAAGCTGAAACAGGGACCATGCCGCAAGCAGCGTGGTAATCAGGATATTCGCCGAACCGGCAATGCCAACCTCGCCGCTTTCGCGCGCCAGCGCCTGTTCAACACTATCGGTTGATTGCACCTGTTCCGCTTCGGCCATTCCCGCCCCTTTTGAGCCTTCAGAAAACATCACCGGAACAAGGACTGTTCCGGTGATGCCATTGGTTCATTCACGCGAGGTGGATGGTATTACATCCAGCCTTGCTCTTTGTAGTATTTGATCGCGCCCGGATGGAAGGGCGCCGAGATGCCGCGGGTCAGCATTTCCTGTGGTGTCAGGTTGGCAAATGCCGGATGCAGCGAACGGAACGCATCGAAGTTTTCAAACACCGAGCGGACCACCTGATAGACCATGTCGTCGGAAACCTCGGACGAGGTGACGAAGGTCGCCATCACGCCAAAGGTCGTGACGTCTTCGGTGATGGTCGAATAGGTGCCTTTGGGAATGGTCGCGAAGGCATAGAACGGATTGTCGGCAACCAGTTTCTGAACCGCATCGTTGTTCAGGTTGATGATCGTCGCTCCGCACCCGTCAGCGGCCTGTGCAACACCCGAATTGGGAATGCCGACCGTGTAGCCATAGGCGTCGATATCGCTGTTGCAAAGGGCGCTGGATTGTTCGGACGACGTAAACTCGGTCGCCGCCGAAAAGTACCCGGCGTCAACGCCGTTGGCATCAAGCAGCACTTCGAACGTGCCGCGCTGGCCCGAACCTTCGTTGCCGATATTCACACGTTTTCCGGCCAGATCCTCCCAGCTTGTGATGCCCGAATCCTTGCCTGCCAGAATCTGGAACGGCTCGGGATGCACGGAAAAGACGGCGCGCAGGGTGTCGATCTTGTTGCCCTCGAATTTCGAGGTGCCGTTGACGGCATGATACTGCCAGTCGGACTGGGCCACACCGAACTGCAATTCGCCCGAAGCGATATTGGAGATGTTGTAGGTCGAACCGGCGGTCGATGGCGCCGAGCAGCGATAGCCGTGTTTCGCCCCGCTGGAGCGCCCCTCGGCCGCTTCCTTGTGGACCATCTGGCAAACGGCGTTCCCGACCTGGAAATAAACCCCGGTCGGCCCGCCCGTGCCGATCGCAAAGAATTCGGCTGAAAGTGCCGGCGAAGCCCCAAGCACAAGTCCGGCACCAAGCGCCAGAACTGAAGCATAATTACGCATGTTATTCCTCCCAATTTTCCGATGTATTGTTTTATCGTGAGTCTGAATAGTACATCTGTTATTTACCTGTCAAACCGCGAGCCGCGACAACCGCAGAATATATCGACCGGGGGCCGCGTTTGTGGTGCAATTGACGCGCTCCAGGCGATTGAAACGCACAGCGGGCGCATGTCGAACCCGAAAGGGACATCATTGGATACATTGCAAAAAACCGAAATCATCCGGTCGCTGACGCGTGGTTTCGAAGGGTATTCACCCAAAATCAAGGTCGTGGCGAAATACATTTCCGACCATCCGGAACAATTTGCGCTGGATGCGATGCGCACGACCGCCGCGAAAATCGGCGTCAGCACATTCACGCTGACCCGCATGGCCGAGGCGCTGGGATTCGCGCGGTTCGAGGATCTGCGCCAGCCCTTCCGCCAAGCGCTTTTCGCGACGACGACGCCCAGCGAGGATCTGGCGTGGATACAGGATCAGTATCGTCAGGGTGCCACCGGAAAGGATCAGGCAAGGTTCAGCAAGACCGCCATCGGGAACGTGCTGAAATCCCTGCAATCCAACGATCTGGCAAAACTGGAACGCGTGGTCGCGGTGCTGTTCGCGGCCCGCACCGTCTATGTCTGCGGCGTTCGGGCCACCTATGCGCTGGCGTATTATTTTCACTATGTCGGTCGCATGTCGCTGCCGTCCCTGCGGCTGATCCCGGGGCAGATCAACAGCCCGGTGGACGATCTGAACAATGCGGGACCGGGCGACGTGATGGTTGCCATCACCTTTTCGCCCTACAGCAAGGAAACCATCGAAGCCTGCAAATTTGCCTGCCGACGCGGTGCCCGGCTGATCCTGATCAGCGATTCCGAGATCGTGGTGCCGGACCTGCAACCGGCCGAGGTGCTGGTCGCCGCCACCCAAAGCACGCACCCGTTTTCGTGCTATTCCGGCGCGATGGTGGTGCTGGAAAACCTGATCGCCCTGATGGTCAAGAACGGCGGACAGGCGGCGCTCGAAAACATCGAATCCTATGAAAAGCTGCGGAACGAGTTCAGCGCGTACTGGAAATTTCCCAAGTAGCAAGCGCCCGGCGTTCAGCCGCCCAGGAACAACCTGCCGACCTCGGGATTGGCCAAAAGCGCGTCGCCCCTGTCGGCCATTGCCACTTCGCCGGCCACCAGAACATAGCCGAGATCCGCGAATTCCAGCCCCTTTCGGGCGTTTTGTTCGACCATGATGATGGTCTTTCCATCGTCTTGTTGCAGACCCGCGAGGATATCGAACACCATGTCGATATAGCGCGGCTCCAGCCCGATGGACGGCTCGTCCACCAGCAGCACGTCCGGCTCCATGACCAGGGCGCGGGATATTTCCAGCAGGCGCCGCTCGCCGCCCGACAGGATGCGGGCTGGCTGGTTGGCACGCGCAGCCAGCCGGTCGTATTTATCGAACAATTCATCGGCCTTGGCGGCGGCGGCTTTGGTCGTGGGCATCAGATGGCCGCCCATCAACAGGTTTTCGCGCACGGTCATGTCGGGAAAAACCGAGTTGTCCTGCAGGATATAGGCGATCCCCGCCTGCGACAGTTTCTGATTGGATTTCTGCCGGGTCACGTCGTCGCCCCGACAGGTGATCGCCCCCGAACGGATGTTGGTAAACCCATAGATCGAATGCAGGACCGTCGATTTGCCAGCACCGTTCGGGCCGATCAGACACAGCGATTGCCCCTTGCCGACCGCCAGATCGATGCCATGCAGGATTTCCATCGCCCCGTATCCGGCCACCAGATCTTCGATCGTCAGGAACGGATTGTCTGCGGTGAGTTTCCACAGATCGTCCCGGCCCGGACGTTGGCCCGACATCCGCGCCGCCTGATCGGCAACGTCGTCCACCGACATGATGGTATCGACCGTGCCGTGATGGTATCCGGAAGTCGCCGGTTTTCCTGTGTCCCGCGTTTTTGCAGCCATGGTCAGTGCCCCCCAAGATAGGCGTCGATCACCTTCGGGTCGTTTTGAATGTCGTGTTGTGTGCCGCTGGCAATCAGGCGTCCGGCGGCCAGAACGTGAATCTGTTGGGCCAGATTCATCATGACCCGCATGTTGTGTTCGATCACGAACAGCGTCACGCCAAATCGCTCGTTGGCCTGGGTCAGCCGATCGATCAACCCGTTGATCAGGGTCGGGTTGATGCCGGCGGTGGGCTCGTCCAGCAGCAACAATTCCGGCTCGTTCATCAGGGCCATCGCAAATTCCAGCAGTTTTTGCTGCCCGAACGAAAGCGACCCGGCCAGCAGATGCCGTTTGGACGCAAGGCCAACGAATTCCAGCAGTTCCTCGGTCCGGTTCAGATCATCGGGGTTCGGTTTGTGGAGCAGCGACAATATGCCGTTGCTGCGGACCGGGCTGGAGATCAACATGTTTCGCACGCAATCCATGTCGTCATAGACGTGGGTCTGCTGAAAGGTACGGACCATGCCCAGGCGGGCGATCTGGCCGGTCCGCATTGTCTTGGTTTCGACGCCGCAATATCTGATCGATCCCTTGTCAATCGGATGGGAACCGCAGATCGAACCGAACAGGGTCGATTTTCCCGATCCGTTGGGGCCGATCAGTCCGACGATTTCGCCCTTCCTGACGGACAGGGAAATATCCTCGTTCGCGACCACGCCGCCAAAATATTTGGAAACGCCCGAGACTTCCAGCATGGTTTCCGGCGCGCTCATGCCCGGGCCCCGGTCTTTCCGGCCCGCCCCAGTGCGCGGCGCAACCGGTCCAGGCCTCCCATCACGCCCTCGGGGAAGAACACCACGATGATGACGATCAGCAATCCAAGCGCCACGCGCTGCCAGCCGAAAAGGAAGGTCCAGAAAAATTCCTTGAAAAGCTGAAAAACCACCGCGCCGACGATTGGGCCCCAGATGGTGCCCTTGCCGCCCATCAACGCCATCAGCAGCATCCAGACCCCGATGGTCGTGCCCGAGAACGCGACCTCGGTCGGATCGATGAAGTTCTTGGACGAACCATAGATCCCCCCCGCAATCGCGGCGAAAAAGGCGGCAATCGCCCAGGCGAAGGTTTTGACACTGGCGGTCGGGAGGCCCATGGCCTCGGCTTTGTCCTCGTTGTCGCGAATGGCATTCATGACGTAGCCAAAACGCGTCGAATAGAGCCAGCGCAACAGCACGAAAAGCACCGCCACCGCAAAGAGACCGACGAAATAAAGCAGCGGCGCAAGTTCCAGCGTTCGCGGCGGCTGGATGAAATTCATGCCCGAGCCGGCACCAAGGATGTCCATGGTCGCGGCGAACTCTCCGGCGGCGACCCCCAATCCAAGCGTGCCGATGGCGAAATAGTGGCCGCGCATTTTCAGCAATTGCGAACCCACGATCAGCGCGAACAGAAAATTGACCACACCAACGACCAGCAACCCGATCAACAACGAAGCAACGAAGGTCGGGGTCGCCACCATGAAACTTGCCAGATTGCCGCCATGGGCCGAATTATAGACCGCCAGCGAATAGCCGCCGGCCCATACCTGAATCGAGGCCAGCAGATACATGCCGACGCCGAAAAAGACGATATTGCCGAACGAGTTGTACCCCATCTGCCCGCCCAGAATGTCCCAGGAAAGCGCGATCAGGATAAAGACCATCAGGTCCACAAGCTGGGTCATGTTGTTGGGCAGGAACCAGGGTGCCAGCACGAAAATGCCCAGCCCGATCGCCGCGACCAGCCATTGCCTGCGGGTGGTATTCGTCATAACCGCGCCCCCTATTTCAGATACTGGCGCTTGCGGCGCAGGACAGCAGAGCGCACCAGCAGCGCAATCGGCACGATGATGAACACCATGGCATTCTGGAACTCGGGCCCCAGAACGAAACCGGCATAGTTTTCGTAGATGCCCAGACCAAGTGCCGCGAAGATGACACCGGCGATATTGCCGACCCCCGCCAGAATGACGATGACGAAACTGCGAAGCGTATAAATCAGCCCCTGAAACGGATGCAGGATATAGACAAAGGCGACGATTGAACCGGCAACCCCGCAAATCGCACCGTTGAGCGCAAATGTCCGCTCGTAGACCTGACGGGTATCAATGCCCATGATCCTTGCGGCGCGCGGATTCTGCGCGGTCGCCCGCATGGCGCGGCCGAAACGCGAATATCGCACGACGATCACCAGAATAATCGCCGCCGAGACCCCCAGCGCCGCCCCCAACGCCCGCGAGCCGGGAATATTCACCATGTGGTCGAGAAAACTGAAGGTCTGAAGCTGCGCGTCCAGAACCCGCTCTTCGGCGGTGAAAATCTGGTTCATGCTCTGCTGCATCACCAGTTCCACGCCAAAGGTCGCCAGCAGCGAAACGAACAGGTCCTTTTCCAGCACCTTCTCGACGACCAGCCGAAAAACGATCAGCGCAAACAGGCCGACGGCGAAGGCCGCGACGATCATCGACAGCACGATCCACAGGATCCGGGGCGAGCCCGGCATCAAATCCAGCATCGCTCGGGTAAAGAAAAAGGCGACATAGCCGCCAAGGATGACAAACGCCCCCTGCGCGACGTTGATGATGTTCATGACACCCCAGACCAGCGCCATGCCATAGGCGATCAGCCCGAATATCGCGCCGACCAGCAGGCCGATGATGATCAGTTCCAGATTGATGACCGGTGCATAATCGGTCAGCAGACTTATGTTGGCACGGATATTTTCCACGGGAAAATCGCCTTTGTTCGCGGCCACGAAAACGGGGGGCGCCGATGAACGCCCCCCGCTGGTTTATCAGAAACCCGGCCTAGTTCTGCGGACGCGGGTGAACGATCTCGGCCTCGGCCCACTGGGTGGGTCCGACAACCTTAAGCGCGCCACCCTGAACCTGATACAGCACCATCGGTTTCGCGATATTCTTGCCGGTCGCGTCAAACAGCACGTTGCCATAGAACGTCTGCATGTCGGTGGCAGCAAGCGCGTCGCGCACCGCAGCCTGATCGGTCGAACCGGCGCGGGTGAAAGCGTCGGCGAAAACCATGACGGCTGCCGCGGATTCAGCGGCCTGGTAGGGTGGCGCATAGTCATAGCGCGCGGCGAAACTGGCCGCGAACTCGGCCGCCGTACCCATCAGATCGTCCGAATAGGTAAGCGTCGGCGCCCATTGTGCCGCGCACAGGGTGTTTTCCGCACCGGCCCCGAACTTGCCGATGATGTCGGCGCTGTCACAATGGGTCATCGCCAGCATCGGAACATAGATGTTCTGTTCGTTGATCTGACGGATGGCGGTTGCCGCACCCTTGGAATGCCCCGAAACCACCAGCAGGTCCGGCTTGAGCGCCCGAACCTTGGTCAACGTCGGGGTCATGTCCGACAAGTCCTTGGGCAGTTTGTCGTCGATGACGATCTGCATTCCGTATTTCGCCGCATCATCCATGACGCCGGCGCGAATGTCCTGGCTGAACGGATCGTTCTCAAAAGCCATGGCAATGGTCATGGACGATGGATCGCGGCCCGATGCCCGGGCAATTTCATCGAGCAACGTGATCGAGGATGCCAGATACTGCTCGGATGTCGAAAGCACGGCGAACAGGTTCTTGTAGCCGTTGGTGAACAGCGAACGCGAGGCACCGTTGGCCTCGACCATCGGGACACCGTGTTTTTCGGTGACCGGCGCAATCGCCTTGGTCAGACCCGAGGAATACGGCCCAAGCAGAAACTTGACGCCGTCCTGGCTGATCAGGCGCTCCGCCAGTTCGGCCCCGCGGGCGGGTGTGCTTTCGTCGTCATAATATTTGATGGCCAGCTCGTGTGCCGTGCCATCGATCATGACGCCGCCGGCGGCGTTGATCATATCGACCGCCATGTTGTAACCGTTCATCGTGTGCTGGCCGTTCGTCGAATATTTACCCGACTGCGACACCGCGGCACCCAGAACGATCGTATCCGCCGAAGCGCCGATTCCAAACGCACTGATTGCAAGGGCGCTGACGCCCTTTAGAATGTAATGTTTCATGATCTCTCCCAGTTGGCATTTTCGCGCAAGGCGTGCGCGAATTCCACGCGCGAACAATACACCGGGTTGCATCGGTGTCAAATCGGTGGCGCGCCGGTTCGGGCAAGGCCGCAACAAGCGAGCGAGGTGGCCGTGCAGGGGTTTTGGCGCGCAAAATCCAAGGGTCACAGCCCGATCGGTTGCCACACCGGACGGGCCAAATCCGTCAGCCCGCACCCGCTAGCCGACGACCCTGCCAGCTTTCGGCTGGGCAATTTTGTGCGATCAACCCCATTCCCGCATGGCTGGCATCGGCGGGCCGACCAACCCGGTTAAGGCATTGCCGTTGGCGGTCACTCCGGCTAATTGTAGGGCTACCGTAACACTTTGCTGGGTGGGCAGGGTTGGATGTTCGTGACGCAGGTTTTTCATCGTAATCGTGTGCAGCGATTTGCCGCATTCGTCAAAGACGAAGGCTGGGTCAGCGCCCTGCGCCGGACGCGCAACCATTTCATGCCCCGATTTGCGACCTCCGCGCCCGCCAGACCCACAGATTTGCGCGCAAGCCCAAATCCGCCCGCGCCATTCGTGCCCGATCGGCTTCCTTTGGATATCAAGTCGGTCGTACTGGCAGACGGCCAGGTTTTCGTAGAATCGGGCCGCACGACGAATGCCGCCAATCTGGCGCTGATGTCGGGGCAGAAATCGGCCGCTTTCGAAATTCTGCCGCACGAGGGACGTGCGGCGCTGGAGGCCTTGACGTTCGCGCAGGGAAATCCCGAGGAAGTGCCGCTTGAATATTCGGTTTCCTTTGATGCGACACACTTGATCCGTTCGACTTCGAAAGGTTCGCCAAAGGCCGGCCGGGATTACGAGTGTTCGGTAAACACGCTGCCCGACTGGACCCTGAACAACCACCAGACGCTGCAATTCATGGTCAGCAACCCACACGAGCCGCTGCAAGTGGCGCTGAACGACACGCTGTCGCTGCCACCGCACGACCAACCGATGATTTTCAGGGCGGCACTGGCCGCACATCGGGCCAGCGCGGAATTTCACGTGCATGCCGAATGTACGGAAACCGGCGAATCCCAAAGCCATTCCACCGCGTTTGATCCCGCCAAGACCGGTGGGCATTTCATCGACGATTATCACATTTTCGAGTTTGAGATTGACCCGTCGGAAAACCGGAAAGAACTGCGTTTTGAAATGTCCTACCATGCGCCGGAGGCCGGCACGGACGACGGCAATCCGTTTTTGTTCGTGGCCGCCCCCAGGG
>CAZRLO010000023.1:0-30370 GCA_964600965.1 uncultured Rhodobacter sp. | reverse complement strand
TGTAATGCATTCTTAAAACTTCTAAATCATAAACAATCAATCCTAGGTAGAAAATCTCCATGGACGGCAGTGGGCGAACTCATGAAACATGTGCCTGGATTCCCGGGCGGCGCGACTTCGGTCTCCGATTTCCCGGCCTGGGTGCCGGGCGACGCGCGGGCCTATCTTGAGCATACGCATCGTGGTCTGCCGATGCGTGCCGTTGCGCGGGCGACGGGTTGTCATGCCTCGACCGTCTTGCGGCATGTGCGGCGGCTCGAATCCAGGCGCGATGATCCGTTGGTCGATGAAGCCCTGACCGCGCTGGGCTCAGGGCGGTCCGCAATATTTCAATTAAACTCCGAAAGTGCCAGCCTGATGAACCAGAATTCCGCAATCGAACCCATCGCCAACGACCATGATATCGAAAGCGAGGCGCGACGAATTCTGCGCCGATTGTGCGAATCCGGCGCCTTTCTGATCGTTTCGCAGGCGATGATACGCGCGGCGGTCATGCGCGAAGCCACGCCGGGAAAACCGGTGCGAATCGCGGTGGTCGACCGCGCGGTGGTGCAGGCCTTTGCGCTCAACGACTGGATTGCCTGCTATCGCAAGGGCAAGATCGCCCGTTATCAGATCACCTGCGCCGGTCGCAGTGCTCTGAAACGACTGCTGGCCGAAAGCCGGAACACGCCAAGGCAGGACAGTCTGCATGAGGCGACATCACCCTTTCAAGAGCAGCACAAGGATTGGCAGACCCGCGATGATCCCGCGCGCGTTGGCGAAAATTCCCGCCGGTTGCGCTATAATCTGGCCGAAAGCCCCCTGACGGCGCTGGGGCGGCGCAAAGGACGGGACGGCGCGCATTTTCTGACGCCGGAACTCGTGCAGGCGGGTGAACGCCTGCGCGAAGATTTTGAAATGGCGCAGATGGGGCCGCGGGTCACTCAGAACTGGGACCGGTTCCTGACGGTCGGTCAGAGCCACGGTGCCCAGAGCCATGCACCCGCCAGTGGCCCGCGGGCGGCCCGGGAACGGGTGGCGCGGGCGCTGCGGGACCTTGGTCCGGGTCTGGGGGATATCGCGCTGCGATGCTGCTGCTTTCTGGAAGGCATGGAAACCGCCGAAAAACGCATGGGCTGGTCGGCGCGGTCGGGTAAAATCGTGCTGCGCATCGCGCTCCAAAGGCTGAAAACACATTACGAAACGTCCCAGGGAACCCTGTCGCCGATGATCGGCTAAGCCGCTCTTCCGGGCGACGGGATCGCTTCGCCCGACCTCGATAATTCCATATTATGCAACACGCGAAATCCCGTTGAACGCCGTCATAAAACGCCGGCGTTCAAAGTTTTCCAAAACTTTGGGCCAAACTCTTTCAAGAGTTTGGACGCCGGTTTCAAGCGGCAATGCGGCAGGTGCAGAGTTTTGGTAAAACTCTGCGCCAAACTTTTGAAAAAGTTTGGCTGGCTTCAGCGGGTGGTTTCGGTCATCCGGCGCCGTACGTAGTGGTCGACCGTGGCGATCATCGGTTCCATGTGCGGCGGCTCAAAGAAGTGCCCGGCGCCTTCGATCACCTCGTGGGTGATGGTGATGCCCTTTTGTTCGTGCAGCTTTTCCACCAACCCCTCGATGTCCGTGGGCGGCACCACGCGGTCGGCAGATCCGTTGATGATCAGTCCCGAACTCGGACAGGGTGCCAGAAAACTGAAGTCGTACATGTTGGCGTTTGGCGCGACCGAAATGAATCCCGAGATTTCCGGCCGTCGCATCAGCAGTTGCATCCCGATCCACGAGCCGAATGAAAATCCGGCGACCCAGCAATGTTTGGCATTCGGGTTCAGCGCCTGCAAATAGTCGAGCGCCGCGGCCGCGTCCGATAACTCGCCGATCCCCTGATCATATTCGCCCTGGCTGCGCCCGACGCCGCGAAAATTGAACCGCAGCACGGTAAAGCCCATGTTATGAAAGGCATAATGCAGATTGTAGACCACCTTGTTGTTCATCGTGCCGCCAAATTGCGGATGCGGGTGCAGGATGATGGCAATCGGGGCATCTTTGGGTTTTTGCGGGTGATACCGGCCTTCCAGCCGTCCATCGGGACCGGGGAAAATGACTTCGGGCATGGGGGATTGCGGCTCCGGATCATGGGGGCTCGGCACGGGGATCAAATACTTGACGAAATCCCTCGGAGAACCTAGAACAATTCTAAATCTGGGGCGAAACCGCCCCTTCGCTGGGGTAGGGGTTAAGGGCTCCTGCGCCTTGCGTCAACTCCGGGATCGGCGGAACGTTCATGAAACTCAGCACCAAAGGGCGATATGCGTTGATCGCGCTGGCCGATCTCGCTGAAAACGGATCGCCGGTGCTGGTGTCGCTGGGCGAGATTTCCCGGCGCCAGGACATCTCGCTCGCATATCTGGAACAGCTATTCGTCAAGTTGCGCCGGGCCGGCATCGTTGAAAGCGTACGGGGGCCGGGCGGCGGGTACCGGCTGGCGAAACTGGCGGATTCGATCCGGGTGGCCGATATTCTGGCAGCGGTCGATGAATCCATGGACGCGCTCGAAAAGGGCGCGGGTGCCAGCGGTGCGCAGTCGGGCAGCCGGGCACAGTCGGTGTCAAACCGGTTCTGGGAATCCTTGTCGGCGCATGTCTATGTTTTCCTGCACCAGACCCGGCTTTCGGATGTCGTCGACAATCAGATGGCACCATGTCCGGCGGTGCCGAACCTGTTCACCATGGTGGACGAGGGATGAGCCGGCGCGTTTATCTTGACTGGAACGCGACGGCGCCGCTTCGGGCCGAGGCCCGGGCCGCGATGTCGGATGCGATGGACGCGACCGGCAATCCGTCGTCGGTGCACGCCGAGGGGCGGGCGGCCAGAATGATCCTTGAAAAGGCCCGCTCGCAGGTGCGTGCAGCAATCGGGGCGGCGGATGCGGACATCGTATTCACGTCAGGGGCGACCGAAGCGGCGGCGCTGGCGCTTGGCGGTCGTGACATCCGGTGCGCGGGGATTGAACACGAGGCGGTTCTTTCCTGGGCGCGACCGGCATTGCCGACCGATGCACAGGGCGCGGTATTCACCGATGATCCCGGCGCCTGCACCATCCAGATCGCCAACGGTGAAACCGGCATTCTGCAATCCCCGATCCCCGGTCTTGCCGTGGTCGACGCGACTCAGGCCTTCGGGAAAATCCCGTTCAAATTTGATGCGCTTGAGGCCGATATGGCGCTGATTGCGGCCCACAAGCTGGGCGGTCCAAAGGGCGCGGGGGCGCTGGTTCTGCGCCGTGGCCTTGATATTGCGGCGCAACTCAAGGGCGGCGGACAGGAATCCGGGCGACGTGCCGGAACCGAAAACCTGATCGGAATCGCCGGATTTGGTGCGGCGGCCGAGGCAGCACAGCGCGATCTTGACGCCGGAATTTGGGACGAGGTTGCCCAACGGCGCGACCGGTTCGAGGATCGCCTGCTCGCCATGGCGCCCGATCTGAATATTTTTGGCAAATCGGCGAAACGCCTGCCCAATACCAGCTATTTCGCGGCGCGCGGCTGGAAGGGCGAAACCCAGGTCATGGCCATGGATCTGGCGGGTTTCGCGGTCTCGGCCGGCTCGGCCTGTTCTAGTGGCAAAGTCCGCGCCAGCGGCGTGCTCGCGGCGCTGGGCGTGGACGAACAGACGGCGACCAGCGCCATTCGCATTTCCATCGGCCCGGACATTGCGGCGGCTGATCTGCTGCGGTTTGCCGACGTCTGGGCCGACCATTACCGCCATTTCCGCACCCGCGCTGCCTGAACCAGGGGATTTTTATGACTGCAATAACCGATATGTATGAGGCCAAGGAAGGCGTGGATCGCGAAACCGTTGCGGCGGTCAAATCCGTAGGCGAGAAATACAAATACGGTTTTGAGACCGAGATCGAGATGGAGTTTGCGCCCAAAGGCGTGAACGAGGACATCGTCCGGCTGATTTCGGCCAAGAATAATGAACCGCAATGGATGACCGACTGGCGGCTTGCGGCGCTGGCGCGCTGGCAGGCGATGCGCGAACCCGACTGGGCGATGGTCGACTATCCGGAAATCGACTTTCAGGATATCTATTATTACGCCCGCCCCAAAAGCATGGAGGCAAAGCCGAAATCGCTGGACGAGGTCGACCCGAAGCTGCTGGCGACCTATGAAAAGCTGGGCATTCCGCTCAAGGAACAATTGATCCTTGCCGGGGTCGAAGGCGCGGGCGACGCGCCCGTCGAAGGGCGCAAGGTCGCGGTCGACGCGGTTTTCGACAGCGTGTCGGTAGGCACCACGTTCCAGGAAGAACTGGCGCGCGCGGGCGTGATCTTCTGCCCGATTTCCGAGGCCATCCGCGAGCACCCGGAATTGGTGCGGAAATACCTCGGCTCGGTCGTTCCGCAATCCGACAATTTCTATGCCACGCTGAATTCCGCCGTGTTTTCAGACGGTTCGTTCGTTTACGTACCACCCGGCGTGCGCTGCCCGATGGAGCTTTCCACCTATTTCCGCATCAATGCCGAAAATACCGGCCAGTTCGAGCGCACGCTGATCATTGCCGATGCGGGCGCGCATGTCAGTTATCTGGAGGGCTGCACGGCCCCCCAGCGCGACACCAATCAATTGCACGCAGCGGTCGTCGAACTGGTGATCATGGAGGACGCCGAGATCAAATATTCCACGGTCCAGAACTGGTATCCGGGGGATGAGAACGGCAAGGGCGGGATTTACAATTTCGTCACCAAGCGCGCCGATTGCCGGGGCGACCGCGCCAAGGTGATGTGGACGCAGGTGGAAACCGGTTCGGCGGTGACGTGGAAATACCCGTCCTGCATCCTGCGCGGCGATGATTCACAGGGCGAATTCTATTCCATCGCGATCACCAACAATATGCAACAGGCCGATACCGGCACCAAGATGACGCATCTGGGCAAACGCACGCGCTCAAGGATTGTCTCCAAGGGGATTTCGGCGGGCAAGGCGCAAAACACTTATCGCGGGCTGGTGTCGATGCATCCGAAGGCCAGGGATTCGCGCAATTACACGCAATGCGACAGCCTGCTGATCGGCGGGCAATGCGGGGCGCATACGGTGCCTTATATCGAGGTAAGGAACAATTCCTCGCGGGTGGAACACGAGGCGACGACCAGCAAGGTGGACGACGAGCAACTGTTCTATTGCCGCCAAAGGGGCATGGACGAAGAGGCAGCGCTGGCCTTGATTGTCAACGGGTTTGCGAAAGAGGTGCTTCAGGCGCTGCCAATGGAGTTCGCGATGGAGGCGCAGGCGCTGGTGGCAATTTCGCTTGAGGGGAGCGTGGGATGACACGTTTCGCGGTCGTCGGAGTGCCATTTGCAAAACCCACCGCCCGGCGGCACCACTGGGCAGCGCTTGGCCTCCCCGTCACGCCAAAGGCGTGCTTTCAGCACGATGCGGGCGCTTTTGCGTCGTCGCGGCATATTGCGCCGGGGCGGGTTTTGATGCGAACCGCGGTTCTCAAGGCATTCAGCGCCCTCCAGGTCGGGCACTACCCTCTGTGCTTCAGATTCAGCATTCCAACCAGCTAACCGGAAAAACCAATGAGCTTCTTCACCTCGCTGCCAGCCCACTACAAATATGGCATCGCCGTCGGCATTGCCGTCTTTTTTGTCGGCTGGTCCACCGGCCTTGGCGGATCATTGGGGCCCAACGCCATATTTTCCATCGTCATGGGCCTGTTCGCGGGCTTTGCCTTCAAATTCGTTACCAATCGCAAACGGGACTGACATGCTCGACATCAAGAACCTCGCCGTCAAACTGAACGACGAAGACAAGCAAATCCTGAACGGGGTCGATCTGACGATCGGCGCGGGGCAGGTCCACGCCATCATGGGACCGAACGGGTCTGGAAAATCGACGCTGTCCTATGTGCTTTCGGGCAAGGATGGGTATGCGGTGACCGGCGGCAGCGCCACGCTGGACGATGCCGACCTTCTGGAACTGGACCCCGAGGAACGCGCGGCGATGGGCCTGTTTCTGGCGTTCCAATACCCGGTCGAAATTCCCGGTGTCGGCAACATGACGTTCCTCAGAACCGCCGTGAATTCCCAACGCAAGGCGCGCAACGAGGCCGAACTTACCGCCGCCGAATTCCTGAAAATCATCCGCGAGAAAGCCAAATCGCTCAAGATCGACGCCGAAATGCTGAAACGCCCGGTCAATGTCGGTTTTTCCGGGGGCGAGAAAAAACGTAACGAAATCCTGCAGATGGCCATGCTGGAACCCCGCATGTGCATTCTGGACGAGACCGACAGCGGCCTGGATGTCGATGCAATGAAACTGGTGGCCGAAGGCGTGAACGCACTGCGCGCCCCGGACCGCTCGTTCCTGGTGATCACCCACTACCAGCGCCTGCTGGACCATATCCGACCCGATGTCGTCCATATCATGGCCGAGGGACGCATCGTCAAATCCGGCGGCCCCGAACTGGCACTGGAGGTCGAGGAAAACGGCTATGCCGACCTGTTGGCCGAGGTCGCCTGATGGCCCTGCAAGCGGCCCGGAGCCGCATGGAACCGACCGATCCGGCGACGATCACGCTGCCGGCGGGCGGCAAGTGGATCACCGGCGTGCGCAAGGCCGCCAAGGCGCGGCTGGTCGCCATGGGCCTGCCGGGGCGGCGCGACGAGTATTGGAAATACACCCGGCCTGACGCCCTGATTGCGCCCGAACCGGCGCGCGCACCCCTGTTGACGACCGACGAGAAACCCGTGTTCGATCAGGTGGACCGCCTGAAACTGGTTTTCGTCGACGGCAAGCTGGACCTCGCCGCTTCGGACCCGCTGGCGATGGCAGAGATCGAGATCGAGACCCTGCCCAATGGCGCGAAACGTGATCTGCATTGGGCGCAAGGCATGTTCGGCGCGTTGGAGGCTCGAGGCCAGAACCCGGTGCCGCGTCCGCTGGCGGCACTGAACACCACGCTGGCGGAAGAGGGGCTGCTGATCCGGGTCACCGGTGTCGCGCCGCGCCCGATCTGCCTGCATTATGTGCGCGAAAACCCCGATGCCGATGCGATGGTGCGGCACCTGATCCGCCTTGAACCCGGCGCGTCGCTGACCTTGCTGGAAAACGGGCCGGCCGCCGCACGCCTGAACGCGGTGACCGAGGTGGATATCGCCGACGGTGCCGCCTTTCACCACATTCGGACCCAGGGTCGCGACCACGCGCGCCAAGCCGCCACGCATCTGTTTGCCAGTCTTGGAAAGGGCAGCGAATTCAAAAGCTTCACGCTCACCGTTAATGGTATTTTGACGCGAAATGAATGCGTGATCGACCTGACCGGCGACGATGCAAGCGCCACCGTTTCAGGGGCCAGCGTCGGGGATGGCGACTTTCATCAGGACGATACGGTTTTCGTGACCCATCAGGGGGCGAATTGCGCCAGCCGGCAGGTGTTCAAGAAAGTGCTCAGAAACGGGGCGACCGGAGTCTTTCAGGGCAAGATTCTGGTGGAGCCGACGGCCCAGAAAACCGACGGCTATCAGATATCGCAAGGCCTTCTGCTGGACGAAGACAGCCAGTTTCTGGCGAAACCCGAACTGGAGATTTATGCCGACGACGTTGCCTGCTCGCACGGCTCGACCGTGGGGGCGATCGACGAAACTGCGCTGTTTTACCTGACATCGCGGGGCATTCCGCGCAATCTGGCGCAGGACATGCTGGTGCTGGCGTTTCTGGCCGAGGCGCTGGGCGAAATCGGCGATGCAGGCATTCGCGCCGACATTCAAGCGCGGCTCGAAGGTTGGATCGAGCGGCACCGCGCCTGATGGCGTTGCTGCGTGATATCGCCGCGACCTATATGGCGCCGCGCCGTGCCGCGCGTCGCAAACTGGCGCAGGCCCCCGGCGAAGAGACGCTGCTGGCTTATGTCATGTTCGCGTCGCTGATCGCCTTTTGCGCCCGAATCCCGGCGCTGATCGCCCAGGCCGATACCTTGCCATCGCCCAGCACATTCATTGGCGCGCAATTCGTGGCCGCGATGATCTTCGGGCCGTTGTTTCTGTATGCGCTGGCGGCGCTGTCGTATCTGCTGGCGCGGGCGCTGGGTGGGCGCGGCAGCGGGCGTGACGCGCGATTGGCGCTGTTCTGGGTGCTGCTGACCATGCAACCGCTTGTTATCGTGTTGGAAATAGTGCGCTACCTCGCCCTTGGCAACAGGGTGTCGCTGTCGGTGTCCCTGATCTGTGCCGGGGTCTTCGTTGGGGTCTGGGCGATTTTTCTGATTGCCGCCCAGCGCGCCCGATCCTGAACATTTGCCGCAACTTCTTCGCGGTTCCGTCACAATTTTTACCCATTCGACCGACAATGTCTGCATCTCGGGTCGGGGCACCATCATTGGTGGAATTGAAATTGCACGCCGTCGACTATACCCCGATGCCCGGTGCGGGCCGTCATGGAATGAAACCGAATTCGCGCCGACGGATCGGCCGGGATACGCTGACCCACAAGGTTCTGTCGGCGTGGTTCAACATGTCGAAATCCACCCGCCGCCTGATTCTGGCCAATCCCGGCGAGGCATATCTGCTGTTCCTGCTGATCCTGTCGGATCTCGCGTTCTTCCTGTCCTGGACCCTGAAGGCCGTGATCGTCCCGAACGAGGCCGGTATCAGCCTGATATCGGTGGAAATCGGCCTGTTGCTGCTGGTCTCGCTGGTCGGACGCACGGCGGCCATGTATTTTTTCGCGATGCTGGCCGGTTCCGTCTGCCGCCTGTTCGGAGGGTTCGGCTCATGGCGGGCAACCCGAATCGCCGTTTTCTGGGCCGCCTTCGTGACCGCGCCGTTCAGCGTGGCGGCGGCGTTGTTTTCGGTGCTGTTCACCAATCTGGAAATGTATTACCCGATTTTCGGCGCGGCATGGATATCCATGCCGCCCTATTGGTTCGGGCTGTTGCCATTCGTCTGGTATCTTTCGGTCGCCATCACGCAGGCACACGGGTTCCGTCGGGTTTCGCCGATTTTCATGGGCCTGTCACTGGTTTCGCTTGTCGCCCTGATGGGGGGGATGTATTTTCGCGCCAGAGGAATGATCTGAAGGCGCGAATGCCATGCTGGAACATCTCAGGGCGCTGCTGCGGCTGACGCTGGCAGAACCGCGCCGGGCCGCTGCCATTCTGGCGGCGAACACCCCGGCGCTGCACCGGAGCGGGGAATTTGCGGTCATCGTGGTTGCGCTGGGCGTGATCCTTTCGTGGATTCTGGCGCAGTTGCTGCCCGACCCGGATTTGCCGCTTGTGCAGGTGCTGCTGGCCAACCCGCTGCTGCTGGCGATCGTGCAGATGATGCTGCTGGTCTTGACCGCCATCGCGGTTTTTGCCGTCGGGCAGTTTTTCGGCGGACGCGGCGAGTTTGAACAGGCCTTTGCGATCACCGTGTGGTTGCAGTTTTTCATGCTGGTCTTGCAGGTGGCGTTGTTGCCGGTGGCGCTGATCGCCATGCCCTTGGCGAACTTGTTGAATTCGCTCACCTATTTTCTGTTTTTCTGGCTGTTCGTGAATTTCGTCGCCGAATTGCACGGCTTTGTTTCCCTGTGGCGGGTTTTTGCGGGCACGCTGGCCGCCGGCTTTGCGATATCCTTCGTTTTTCTGTTCCTGCTGGCCATTCTGGGCGTTGGCGCCATGGAAGTCTGATCATGTATGATGTCGAAAAGATTCGCCGCGATTTCCCGATTCTTGCGCGCGAAATCCACGGGAAACCGCTGGTATATCTGGACAACGGTGCTTCGGCGCAGAAACCTCAGGCCGTGCTCGACGCCGTGTTGCGCGGCTATTCCCAGGAATATGCCAATGTCCATCGCGGCCTGCATTTCCTGTCGAACCTCGCGACCGAACGCTACGAAGCGGTGCGCGAGACGCTGCAGAAATTTCTGAACGCCGAGCATCCGGACGAGGTTCTGTTCAACACCGGCACCACGCAGGGCATCAACACCGTGTCCTATGGCTGGGCCGCACCGCGGATGGCGGCGGGGGACGAGATCATCCTGTCCGTGCTGGAGCATCATGCCAACATCGTGCCGTGGCATTTTCTGCGCGAACGTCAGGGGGTCGCGCTGAAATGGGTCGAGGTCGATGCGAACGGCGATCTGGACCCGGCGGCGGTGCTGGCGGCGATCACGCCCCGAACCCGGCTGATTGCGGTGTCGCATATGTCCAATGTGCTGGGAACGGTCGTTGACGTGAAATCGATATGCGACGGCGCCCGTGCAAAAGGCGTGCCCGTGCTGGTCGATGGTTCGCAGGCCGCCGTTCACCTGCCGGTCGACGTGCAGGATATCGGCTGTGATTTCTACGCGATCACCGGACACAAACTTTATGGCCCTTCGGCTTCGGGCGCGCTTTATGTGCGGCGCGACCGGCTGGCCGAAATGCGCCCGTTCATCGGCGGCGGCGACATGATCCGCGAGGTGACGCGCGACGCCGTCACCTATAACGACCCGCCCCATGAATTTGAGGCAGGCACCCCCGGCATCATTCAGATGATCGGGCTTGGCGCGGCGATCGAATACGTGACCGGGCTGGGGATGGCCGCGATTGCGGCGCACGAGCGCGATTTGCGGGACTATGCCCAAGCGCGGCTGTCAGGCCTCAACTGGCTGAACGTTCAGGGGAATTCGGCAACAAAGGGCGCGATATTTTCCTTTACCATGACCGGGCAGGCGCATCCGCACGACATTTCGACCATCATCGACCGCCGGGGCATCGCGGTGCGCGCCGGGCACCATTGCGCCCAGCCTCTGATGGTGCATCTGGGGCTGAGCGCGACCTGCCGCGCCTCGTTCGCGCTTTACAACACCCGCGCCGAAGTCGATGCGCTGGTGGACGCGCTGGAATTGTGCCACGAGATGTTCATCTAGTGCATTTGCAGCGTTTCATTTCGTTCCTGAACCGGCGCTCGGCCTTTTTCGCGTCAGTGAGTGCCTGCCTGGTGTCGCGGATTTTTTCTTTCAGCCTGTCGACCTTTTCGTCCGCCTTTGCCGATTTCGTCAGCGCGCGGCCGAAATTCGTGTTGGCCTTGCGAAGTTTTGCTTCGGCCGCTTTGACGGCGCGCCGTCCTTCCGCGGGGGTTTCAAACCTGCCCTTCGCCGCTTGGCGCCGGTCGACTTTCAGTTCATCTTTGGCCCAGCCCAGTAAGATTTTATCACGCTTAAACTCTTGCTCGGCAGTGTGCTGCGCAGCCTTGGCATGAAGAAGCTTATCCTTCAATTGTGCAAGCGCACGCTCACGGCGATCGCGATCACGAATGGCGCTGTCCAGTTTTCGCACCAGCTCGCGGCATTTTTTCAGCCGCGCCTTTTCCTTTTCCACCGCGGAGCTGGGTGGTTTCTTTTTCTTTGACGAAGGCATCGGGTCCGGCGGACCGCCCGCGAACAGAACCCCAGAGGTGAGCCCGTCGACCAGGATCACGGATCCTGCACCGACTGCGGCATGCAACAACATTTTTCGGCGATCCATCATTTTGCCCCGCTACGTGAGATGCGATGCGCCTCAGCCGACGCACCGCCCTAGCCTAGCAAGTTAGGTGCCTTCACGACAAGGATTTCCCAATTGCACCCGTTTTGCGCTTGGCCTATAGGCTTGCGCATCGGCACCCGTAGCTCAGCTGGATAGAGCGCTGCCCTCCGAAGGCAGAGGCCACAGGTTCGAATCCTGTCGGGTGCGCCATCAATTCCGCCCAATCCCCCCACCTGCTCGCGCTGATCTGTCGGCGGCTCAAGTTCGCGTGACAGGGGCTATCGGGGTCAATGGCGCGATGGCATGTTCTCCCACGACTGGGTAGGCAATCGGAGAACGACATGCGACATTTTCGGCTGATGGCGGCGACGGGCGTCTTCTGTGGCGCGATGGCGATACAGGCGGTGGCACAGGTGAGTTTCTGGGAACGCGAATGGCCGGAAACCGATTTCACCCGCACCGCCGTTGATTTTGACGAGATCATGAGCGGCGGCCCCCCCAAGGACGGGATTCCGGCGGTCGACGATCCCGAATTCATTGCCGTGGGGCAGGATAGCAATCTGGAGGACCGCGAACCGGTGATGGCGCTGGAACTGGACGGGCAGACACCCCGCGCCTATCCGATCCGTTATCTGATCTGGCACGAAATCGTCAACGACGTCATCGACGGGCGTAACGTGACGATCACGTTCTGCCCGTTATGCAATTCGGCACTGGTGTTTGACGGGCAGTTGAACGGCGAGGTCTTGACCTTTGGCGTTTCCGGCAAGCTCAGAAATTCCGACATGGTGATGTATGATCGCCAGACCGAAAGCTGGTGGCAACAGGCGATCGGTACGGGCATTGTCGGCGCGCATATGGGTGATGAGCTTACGCAACTGACAAGCTGGATGGAAAGCTGGGCCGAATTCAAGGCACGCAATCCCGACGGACTGGTGATGGACCAGCCCAACGCGCACAGGCCCTACGGGCGCAATCCCTATACCAATTACGACAGTTCGACCCGTCCGTTTCTGTACAACGGCGAGATGCCGCCAAATGGCGTGCCGCCCCTGATGCGGGTGATCAAGGTCGGCGAGCGGGCCTGGCCGATGGAACGCCTGCGCGAGGTCGAGGAAATCACCGAGGCGGGAGTCACCATCACGTGGAAGTCTGGCCAGGCCTCGGCGCTGGATTCGGCGCGCATCTCCAAGGGCAAGGATGTCGGCACCATCCGCGTGCGCGATGCCAATGGCCAGGACCTGCCGCACGACGTGATGTTCGCCTTTGCGTTTCATGCGTTCTATCCGGACGGGACGTGGATGACCGGGAACTGATCCCACCGGGTTTCGGATAATGGCCGGAACTGCACGTCTTGCCCTGAACCTTGCCCCACCCGGACCGCGCCGCAGGTGCCGGGTGCGCGGCGGATCCGGTAGGTCGGACAATTGTCCGACCTACGTTCAATCCTTCAGCGTGATGATTGCATGGCGCTTTTTCCCGGCGGACAGCTTGATCGGCAGGGCGCTTGTGTCACTGTCGATCATCAGCCCCGGATCATTGACCGATTGGTCATTCAGCTTTGCCCCATCGCTGTCGATCAGCCGCTTTGCTTCTTTACCTGATTTTGCCAACCCGGTTTTCACGAAGGCCTGGGCCAACGAAATCTGCGTGCCCGGTTCCAGCGGGAATGTCGGCAAATCGTCCCCCGTGCCGCCTTTTTCAAACACGTCCCGTGCCGTTGCCTCTGCGCTGGCCGCGGCGTGCGCGCCGTGCGCCAGTGTGGTGACGGCATTGGCCAGCGCGATCTTGGCCTCGTTGATCTCGCTCCCCGCCAGCGCGCCCAGCCGCGCGCATTCATCGACCGCAATTTCGGTATAAAGCTTCAGGAACCGCCCGACATCGGCATCGGCCGTGTTGCGCCAGAACTGCCAGAATTCATACGGGCTGCGCATATCCGCATTAAGCCAGACCGCGCCGTCAGCCGACTTGCCCATCTTCTTGCCGTCCGCCGTGGTCAGCAAGTGCGAAGTCAGCCCGAAAACCTCGCGGTCATGAACGCGGCGCGTGAGGTCGATACCGTTGACGATATTGCCCCATTGATCCGACCCACCCATTTGCAAGCGGCAGCCATGGCGGTGGTGAAGCTCCATGAAATCATAGGCTTGCAGGATCATGTAGTTGAATTCAAGGAACGAGAGGCTCTGCTCCCGGTCGATCCGGGACTTCACGCTTTCAAAGGCCAGCATCCGGTTTACCGAAAAGTGCCGCCCGATATCGCGCAGGAAATCGAGGTAGTTCAACCCGTCAAGCCAATCGGCATTGTTGATCATCACCGCATCGGTCGGGTCGTCGCCAAAGCCGACATAGGCCGAAAATACCTGCCGGATACCGGCGATGTTGGCGTCGATCTGCCCGGGCGTCAGCAGGGGCCGCTCGTCGGCGCGAAAGCTGGGATCGCCGACCCGGGTCGTGCCGCCACCCATCAGAACCAGCGGCTTGTGCCCGGTTTTCTGGAGCCAGCGGAACATCATGATCTGGATCAACGAGCCGACATGCAAGCTGGGCGCGGTCGCATCAAACCCGATATAGGCCGGAACCACGCCCGCCATCAGCGCGTCGTCAAGCCCCTGCTGATCGGTACAGTCGGCCATGAATCCCCTCGCCTGCATCACGTTCAGAAACTCGGATTTCGGATGGAATTTCATGTTGGCGTTCCTTGGCCTTTCCGTGGCGATCTCTATAAACATGCGCACGGGAAAGGGAAGGGCGATGGCCGAAGCTGACGCGATTTGGGCACTGGGATGCATGTCGGGAACGTCGATGGACGGAGTCGATGCCGCCATGGTGCTGAGCGACGGCGAAGCCGTGTTCGAATTCGGGGCCACCGGCTTTCGGCCCTACAGCCAGCACGAGCGTGCCCTGATTGCCAACGCACAGGGCGGCTGGCCCGGCGAAGCGCGGGTCGATCTGGCGGCGGCGGTCGTGGAAAAGGCGCATGTGGATCTGGTCGCGCGCTTTGGGGGGGCGGCGCTGGTCGGGTTTCACGGCCAGACGCTGGCGCATGATCCCGACGGCGGCAAAACCCATCAGGCCGGGGACGGTGCGGCCGTGGCGCGCGCGGTCGGTCTGCCGATTGCGTGGGATTTTCGTACCGCGGACATGGCGGCGGGCGGGCAGGGCGCGCCATTGGCACCATTTTACCATTTCGCGCTGGCGCGCCGGTTTGATCTGGGGCGCGTTGCGTTTCTCAACCTTGGCGGAGTCGGCAACGTGACCTTTGTCGACCCGACCAGACCGGGCCCCGAGGCCCCCGGCGCACTGCTGGCCTTTGATACCGGCCCTGCCAACGCATTGCTGGACGATTTCATGCACCAACGCACCGGGCTGGCCTGCGATTACGGCGGCGCGCTGGCAGCGTTGGGGAAACCGGACACAAAAATCGTGGCCGGGTTTCTGGCCCATCCCTACTTTGGCGCCAGGCCGCCCAAATCGCTGGACCGCAACACATTTGCCGGGCTTGCCGGCGAAGTCGCCGCTCTGGGCGACGCTGACGGGCTGGCGACGCTCGCGGAATGCACGGTTCAGGCGGTCGCGGCGGGAATGCAACTGGCCGGTCTGACGACGGAAAAACTGCTGGTCTGCGGCGGCGGTCGCAAGAACGCGCATCTGATGACACGACTTGGCGATTGCCTGAATTTCCCGGTATCGGATGTCGATGATGCGGGTATGGACGGCGACATGCTGGAAGCGCAGGCATTTGCCTGCCTGGCGATAAGGGTGCAACGCGGGCTGCCGATTTCGGCGCCGGGAACAACCGGCGTGGCGGCACCGCAAGCCGGCGGGCGGATCAGCCTGCCCTGAGCGCAGCGGCGGCGGCGCGTACCGCGCCAAGACGTTTCAGCCCCTGCGGGGCGAAGCCTGCGGCGCGAGTATTTGGACCAAAAAGAAACCGATCAGCGCAGGATGGACGCGCCGGCATATTCGCCCGCAGCCCCCAGCATTTCCTCGATCCGGATCAACTGGTTGTATTTCGCGAGGCGATCCGAGCGTGCCAGGCTGCCGGTCTTGATCTGCCCGCAATTGGTAGCGACGGCCAGATCGGCGATGGTGGCATCCTCGGTCTCGCCCGAGCGGTGGCTCATCACGTTGGTAAAGCCCGCGCGATGCGCCATTTCGACCGCCTGCAAGGTTTCGCTCAGCGTGCCAATCTGATTGACCTTGACCAGCATCGAATTGGCGCTGCCCCTTTTGATGCCGGTCGCAAGGCGCACGGGGTTGGTGACGAACAGATCATCCCCCACGAGCTGCACCTTGTCGCCAAGCGCCCGCGTCAGCGCGGCCCAGCCGTCCCAGTCGTCTTCGGCCATGCCGTCCTCGATCGAAAGGATCGGATAATCCGCCGCCAAGGCCGCCAGATAGGCGACGTTTTCGTCCGACGTCAGCGATTTGCCCTCGCCGGTCATTTCGTATCTGCCGCCTTGATAATATTCGGTGGCGGCGCAATCGAGCGCCAGATAGATGTCCTCGCCCGGTCTGTACCCGGCTTTTTCCACGCTTTTCAGGATGAAATCGAGCGCATCGCGCGCCGAACTGATCGCCGGCGCAAAACCGCCTTCGTCACCGATCCCGGTGGAAAGCCCGGCGGCGGACAGTTCCTTTTTCAAGGTATGAAACACTTCAGAGCCCATACGGACCGCCTCGGCGATGCTGGGGGCGGCCACCGGCATGATCATGAATTCCTGGATGTCGATCGGATTGTCGGCATGTTCGCCGCCGTTGATGATGTTCATCATCGGCACCGGCAGAACCCGCGCCGAGGTGCCGCCGACATAGCGGAAAAGCGGTTGCGCCGAATAATCCGCCGCCGCCTTGGCCACGGCGAGGGAAACTCCCAGAATCGCATTGGCTCCGAGCCGCCCCTTGTTTTCGGTGCCGTCCAGATCGATCATCGCCGCATCGATGGCCACCTGTTCGGTCGCGTCGACCCCCAGCAGGCTTTCGGCGATTTCGCCATTCACGGACGCCACCGCCTCAAGTACGCCCTTGCCACCATAGCGCGCCGTGTCGCCATCGCGCAGCTCCACTGCCTCATGTGCCCCGGTCGAGGCGCCCGAGGGCACGGCGGCACGGCCCATCGTGCCATCTTCCAGCGTTACATCCACCTCGACCGTGGGATTGCCCCGGCTGTCGAGAATTTCGCGGGCGGTAATGTCGATGATGGCGCTCATGTTATTCCTCTGGGTGTTTTCTTGTCCTCAAGCGGCACGCCGAACAATTCCATCCGGTGACCCTTGAGCCGATAGCCGAGCTTTCGCGCGATTTTTTCCTGCAGGACCTCGATGTCGGGGTCGACGAATTCGATGACCTCGCCGGTTCTGAGGTCGAAAAGGTGGTCGTGGTGGTCTCGGTCCGCATCTTCGTAGCGCGCGCGCCCGTCACCGAATTCGAGCCGCTCCAGAATGTTGACTTCTTCAAACAGCTTGACCGTGCGGTAGACCGTCGCCAGCGATATCCCTGCATCGATGGCCGAGGCGCGGGCATAGATTTCCTCGACATCGGGATGGTCGTGCGACGTGTCCAAGACCTGCGCAATGACCCGGCGCTGGCCGGTCATCCTGAGGCCCCTGGCCTCGCAGCGCTCGATGATGCTGTCCTGACTCACGTTTCCACCCCGTTCTGCGCTGCCTTTTATCGCAAGGGTCGTCCGCGTTACAGCCGAAAAATGCCGCGCTACATCAGTTCCGGTTCGCGACCCACCCGGCCCGCAAGGGGCGCGATGGTCAGGCCCTGCACGATGATCGAGAACAGCACCACGATATAGGTCGCGGTCAGGATCAGGGGTTTCCATTCGTTTTCCGGCAGGCTCAGCGCCAGAGCGACCGAAATGCCGCCCTTCAGGCCGCCCCAGGTCATGATCGGCACGATGCCGCGTGAAAACTCGCGAAACGGTTTCAGGATCAGCACCGGCAACAGCACGGCGGCCAGCCTTGCGACCAGCGACAGCGCGATGGCAAACAGGCCCGCGCGCACGGCATCCATCGAAAACGCCAGCGCAAACACCTCGATCCCGATCATCAGGAACAGGATCGCGTTCAGGATTTCGTCGATCAGCCGCCAGAACGCGTCGAGATAGTTTCGGGTTTCTTCGCTCATGCCGTGTTTCATGCCGACATCGCCGATGAACAGCCCGGCAACCACCGCCATGATCGGGCCGGACATGTGCAGCGTGACCGCCAGTTCATAGCCGCCAAAGGCAAGCCCCAGCGAAATAAGCACCTCCAGCGCATAATCGTCGATCCGTTTCATCACCTGAAATGTCAGCCAGCCAAGGACCGCGCCCAGAACCGCGCCACCCACGGCCTCTTGCAGAAACAGGCGCAGGGCTTCGTTCCAGCCGCCGCCATGCCCGTCGCCCGACGGAAACGCCAGCCCGACCAGAATCAGAAACACCACATAGCCGACGCCGTCATTGAACAGGCTTTCGCCCGCGATCTTGGTTTCCAGCGACTTGCGCAAATTGGCCTGGCGCAGCACGCCCAGCACCGCCACCGGGTCGGTCGGCGAGATCAGCGCCCCGAATACCAGCGCGACCAAAAGCGGCATTCCGGTGATCCACGAAAAACCGACACCCGCGATCAGCGTCGAAAGCCCGACGCCAATTGTCGCCATCAGGGCAACCAGCCGCGCCTCGCGCCGCAGATCGCCCAGCTTGACATGCAACGCCCCGGCAAACAGCAGCAGGCCCAGCATTCCCTCCAGCAGTGCGGCGGAAAAGTCGATATCCTCGATCATCGCGCGGATGTCGCCGGTGATCGCCAGACCGGGTAGCAGCCGGTCGGCCCCCATCACCCCCAACGAGGCCGCAAGCGCCACCACCAGAATGCCGATGCTTGGGGGCAGGCGCAGCAAAAAGTAGTTCACCGTCCCAAATGCCCCTGCCAGCACGATCAGGAGCGCTGCGGTCTGTAACAATGTCATCGCGGAATCCGCCCGTTTCTTTGCGGCACAAATATCCCCGCCGGAGGCCGGAAAGTCTATTGCAATCCGCAGACCCGATTCGCGGGCCTGTGGCGCTTGACAACGGGGGCGATCACGGCCTCAGTGGCGGCGGGAATGCGGGGGTTGCATGGAAAGAAAAGACCGGATCGATCTGTTTGGCGGCACGACGTTGATGATGTTTTCGGCGCTGCTGGGTCTCAACCAGGTGATGATCAAGCTGGTCAATGGCGGTTTGCAACCGGTTTTCAGCGCCGGTCTGCGCTCGGCACTTGCGTTGGTGATCGTGCTGGGTTTCGCGCTGTGGCGCGGGCAGCGGCTGGGAATTCGCGACGGCAGTCTCGTGCCGGGCATCCTGACCGGAATCCTGTTTGGCAGCGAGTTCGTTTTTCTGTTTCTGGCACTGGATTACACCACGGTCGCACGCGCCTCGATCTTCTTTTACTCGATGCCGATCTGGATGGCACTGGGGGCGCATTTTCTGGTGCCGGGCGAAAGAATCACCGCCGTGCGCGCGCTGGGGCTGCTTCTGGCCATGGCCGGCGTCATCTGGGCGTTTTCGGACCGCGGTGCCGGCAGCGGCAATGCGCTGGGCGACATCCTGTGCACGATCGGTGCGATGTTCTGGGCGGCGATCGGGCTGACGGCGCGGCTCAGCCGGATGAACCGGGCCACGCCGGAAATGCAGCTTCTGTACCAGCTTGCGGTATCGTCGGTCATTCTGATCCCGCTGTCGCTGCTGTTCGGCCCGCTGATTCGCGACCTGCAAATCTGGCATCTGGGCATTTTCGCGGTCATGGTGATCGGCGTGGTTTCGGTGGGCTTTCTGCTGTGGTTCTGGCTGCTGTCGATCTATCCGGCCAGCGATATGGCGGCGTTCAGTTTTCTGGCACCGGTTTTTGGCGTGATTTTCGGCTGGCTGATCCTGGGCGAGCAAATCGGCGTCACCATCATCGGCGCGCTGGTGCTGGTCTGCGCCGGAATCGTGCTGATCAGCCGAAAACCCCGGCCCGTCTCAGAGGCGTGACAGGCGCTCTGTCAGCAGCGAAAAGAACCCGTCCGCATCGACATCGCCGACAAAGAGCGCGTTCGGCGTGCGGTCGGTGACGCCCCACCAGTCGGCGACGGTCATGCCCCGCGTCAGATCCGAGCGGGTCTCAATCTCGACATTGACGAACTTGCCGCTGAACATTGCCGGTTTCAGCAACCACGCGATCACGCAGGGATCGTGCAGCGGGGCACCATCGGTGCCGTATTTCCGGCGATCGAAGCGTTCGAAAAATCCGGTCAGTTCGGCCACCGCCCGGCCCACCGGCGTACCAAGGGCGCGGATTGCCGCCATGCGTGGCGCGGTCGTCAGCACTTTGTGGGTGACATCCAGGGGCAGCATGATCGTCGAAACGCCGGATTTCAGTACGGTATCAGCGGCTTCCGGGTCGACGTAAATGTTGAATTCAGCCGCGGGCGTGACGTTGCCAACCTCGAAATAGGCCCCGCCCATCAGCACGATCTCGTGCACGCGGGCAATGATGTCCGGCGCTTGCCGGAACGCGGTCGCGATGTTGGTCAGCGGTCCGAGCGGGCACAGCGTCACCGATCCGGTCGGCTCGGCGCGCAAGGTATCGACTATGAAATCAACGGCGTGGAGCGATTGCAACGGCATGACCGGGTCGGGCAGGTCCGGCCCGTCAAGCCCGGTGCGCCCGTGGACATTTTCCGCGGTTACCGGATCGCGCGACAGGGGTCGGTCGCAGCCGGCAAAAACCGCCATATCGGGCCGCCCTGCCAGTTCGCAAACCTTGCGCGCATTCAATTCGGTCAGCGCCAGCGGTACATTGCCTGCAACCGCCGTGATGCCCAGAACCTCCAACTCGGGCGAGGCCAGCGCCAGCAGGATGGCAACCGCGTCGTCCTGCCCCGGATCGGTATCGATGATGATCTTTCGTGGCATCCGTCCATCCCTGCGACCGTTGCGAAAAAGCGAAGGTGGACAAAAGCGGCACCTTTGTCCATCGCATTTCCGGCGCGCCCAAGTCCAATCCGGCGGGCGCTACTGATCGAAATTCACCTCTTCCACCAGCCGCAGCGCGGTTTGGCGAAGGTGCGCGATGGCCATCAGGTTCCGGTCATCCGGCGAGAAACTTCCCCACGACGCGACCAGTTCCGAAACCGGCGCATCCGCCAGCAACGGGTATTCGAAATTCTGCTCGGCATAAAGCGATTGCGCCGGTCGAGTTGACAGAAACTCCATGAGTTTCAGGGCATTGTCCCGATTTGGCGCGGCCCCGGTCATGGCCATGCCCGAGATATTGACATGGGTCCCGCCGCCCTCGAATACCGGGAAAATGATGCGCACCGCGTCCGCCCAGGCCTTCTGATCCGGGTTCCTGATCATCTGGCCCATGTAATACGTATTGCCCAGCGCAATGTCGCATTCTCCGGACCAGACCGCCTTGATCTGCGCGCGGTCGTTGCCCTGCGGCTTGCGGGCCAGATTTTTGCGGATCGCCATCAGCCATGCACGGGTTTCGGCCTTTGAATGGTGGGTCAGATAGGCCGATATCAGCGCCAGATTATAGGAATGCGTCCCCGGGCGGGTGCAGATGCGTCCGCGCCATTTTTCATCGGCCAGATCCTCGTAGGTGGTGATCTCGCCGTCGCGTACGCGATCCCTGGCGGCATAGATGACCCGTGCGCGGGTGGTCAGACCGAACCAATGCCCGGCCGGATCGCGAAAATCCGCCGGGATGTTCGCGTTCAGGATATCGCTGGCGACCGGTTGGGTCAGCCCCGCCTCGACCAACCCGTTCAGCCGCGAAATGTCGACCGTGAACACCAGATCGGCGGGCGAGCGGTCGCCCTCGGCCCTTAACTTCTCGATCATGCCCTGGTTCAGGAACGAGACATTCACGCGGATCCCGGTTTTCGCGGTAAACGCGTCAAACAGCGGTCGGACCAGATCGGGCTGCCGGTAGGAATAGACGTTGACCGCCTGCGCCCAAAGCGGGGCCGCCAGCAAGGCCAGAATGGCCACGCAACACAGGCCAGGACGTATTTTCATCGGCGCACCTTCGGGACGGACGTTTCCAGCGTGATTTAGATACCCGGAAACCAGGCAGGTCAATACCTGATCAAACTACTCGGGTAATTTTTCCGCCACTTTCACCGCATCCCAGAATCCGTCCATTTCCGCGAGGCTGGATTGTCCGGCGGTCTTGCCGATGGCGCGCAACCGGTCCTCGACGGCGCCGAAACGACGGGTGAATTTGGCGTTCGCGGCCCGAAGGCACGCCTCGGCATCCAGCCCGAGATGCCGCCCCAGATTGGCCATCACGAACAACAGATCGCCGAATTCCTCGGCAATATCGCCCTGAACACCGCTTTGCCGCGCCACCGTCAATTCCCGGGCTTCCTCGGCGATCTTGTCGATGACGGGGCCGACATCGGGCCAGTCAAACCCGACCCGTGCTGCACGTTTCTGCAATTTCACCGCCCGCAACAGCGCTGGCAACCCCAGCGCGACCCCGTCCAGCGTTCCGCCATCGCCACGTTCGGCCGCCTTGATCTTCTCCCAGTCCTGCGTTTGCTGTTCGGCGGTCTTGTCGCGGGATTCCGCGCCGAATACATGGGGGTGCCGGTGCACCATCTTGTCGGCTATGGTATTGGAAACGCTGTCAAAATCAAACAACCCCTGTTCGCGCCCCATCTGGGTATAGTAAACGACCTGCAACAGGAGATCGCCCAGTTCCGCCCGCAAAGCCGCCATATCGCCGGTCTCGATGGCGTCGGCGACCTCGTAGGCCTCTTCGATCGTATAGGGCGCGATCGAGGCGAAATCCTGCTCGATGTCCCACGGGCAGCCGGTTTGCGGATCGCGCAGGCGGGCCATGATTTCCAGAAGTCGCGGCAAGCCACCGCGCGGGTCCAGACACAGTTTCTGGCTGGCGTCCTTTGATTTTGTCATTGTTCAACCGGTCGGAATGGGCAAGGCTCGTGCCAGATTATCAAGGTCATCAGCGGAGTCCACGCATCATGCCGATTATCAACCGCATCGCAGAATTTCACGGCGACATGAAGGAATGGCGCCAACACCTGCACGCCCATCCCGAATTGCAGTTCGACTGCCATCAGACCGCGGCTTTCGTTGCGGCGCGGCTGCGCGAATTCGGGGTCGACGAAATCCACGAGGGCATCGCCCAGACCGGGATCGTCGCGATCGTGAACGGGCAGGGCGACGGCCCGACCATCGGGTTGCGCGCCGACATGGACGCGCTGCCAATTCAGGAACTCCCGGATCGGCCCTACAAATCCGGGATCGACGGCAAGATGCATGCCTGCGGTCATGACGGCCACACAACGATGCTGTTGGGCGCCGCACGTTATCTGGCCGAGACCCGGAATTTTTCCGGGCGGGTCGCGCTGATCTTTCAACCCGCCGAAGAGGGCGGCGCTGGCGGCAAGGTAATGTGCGACGAAGGCATGATGGACAAGTTCGCGATTGCGCAGGTCTATGGGGTCCACAATGCGCCCGGCTTTCCGGTGGGGATGTTTCTGGGCAATTCGGGGCCGGTTCTGGCGGCGGCGGACACGTTTCGCATCGACATCACCGGCCAGGGCGGGCACGCCGCCGAGCCAGAGAACACCATTGATCCGGTGCAGGTGGCGATGCAGATCGTGCAGGCCATCCAGACGATTTCGTCGCGAAATGTCCCGGCGCTGGACAATCTGGTGATCTCGGTCACGCAGGTGCATGCGGGCACGGTGGACAACATCATTCCGCAGACCGCCTTTGTCGGCGGCACCGTCCGCACGCTGAAAAAGGAAATTCAGGCAGTAGTGGTGGCGCGATTGAAGGCGATCTGCGCGGGCGCCGAAGCGTCCTTTGGCGCCACCGTGGCGCTTGATTTCGAATACGGCTATCCGCCGACGGTCAACCACCCTGCCGAAACCGGTTTCGCGTTCGCCGTGGCCGAGGGCATCTCGGGCGGCGATAAAGTTCTGGACGATTGCCCGCCGATCATGGCGTCCGAGGATTTCGCCTATATGCTCGAAGCGCGCCCCGGTGCCTATCTGATGATCGGGCAGGGCGAAGGGCCGACCGTCCACCACCCGGAATACGATTTCAACGATGAAATCTCGCCCATCGGGGCCAGTTATTTCGTCAAGCTGGTGGAGACCGCGCAGCCGCTCGAGTCGTGACCGTCAGACCGGCAAGCCCATGAAAATGATACCGGTCGGCAAAATCCGGTTGCCGGGCCAGTTGCATTGACGGGCAGCGTGCAAACAGGATCGGCAGCGCGGCTTTCATTTCCAGCCGCGCCAGCGGCGCGCCAAGGCAGAAATGCACGCCGGCGCCGAAACTGGTATGGGCCTGATCCGGGCGGTCGGGATCAAAGCGGTTCGCGGCGTCGAACCGGGCCGGGTCGCGGTTGGCTGCCGCCAACAGCAGGCCGATTTCGTCCCCGCGTTTGATATCGTGCCCGGCGATCGCAACGTCGTGATAGGCAAAGCGCGTGAACATGTGCAGCGGCGGATCAAGGCGCAGCGATTCTTCGATGATGCGGTCACATTGCGCCGGTTCCTTCAGGGCCGCGGTGGGATGGCCGGTTTCCAGCAGCATTTTCACCGCATTGCCGATCGCATGGACGGTTGCCTCGTGCCCGGCATTCAACAGCAGGATGAGGGTGGTGATCATCTCGTCGGTCGAAAGGCGCGCGCCGTCGTCGACAACGGCGATCAGGGTGGTGATCAGATCGTCGCGCGGGTCCACGCGGCGCTTTTCGATGTGGCCGCGCATGAAGGCCGAAAATTCCTCGGTCGCGCGCACGGCCCGGTCTTCGATGGCGCGGGTGCGGCGGGCCTCGTACATTGCGACCATGGCGTGTGACCAGTCCAGCAACCGGCCCGACATGGTTTCGGGCACCCCCAGGAGGCGCGCGATCACGATGACCGGAATTTTTTCGGCATAGGCATTCAGAAGATCAAACGGTCCGTCCGGAAACCCGTCGATCAATTGGTGGCAAAGGGCCTCGATTTCGCGGTCCATCGCCGCGATCCGGCGGCTGGTGAACGCGCGAATGACCAGACCACGCAACCGTGAATGCGCGGGCGGTTCCAGTTCCAGCATCGAGCGGCTTTCGAAATCATGGAATGCGTCGAGATGCGGCGGATGGGGCGTGCGAAACTCCGGCGGGTTTTCGCGCCCGAACCCGCGGTCCCGCAGCAGCGCATCGACTTCGGTAAAGCCGGTGACACAGGGCATCGCGTATTCTTCCCAGAAAAAGACCGGGCCCGCGCTACGGGTCTTTTCGTAAAATGCATACGGGTTTTGCACAAAGGCGGGGTCGGTCGGATCCTGGGAAAACCGTTTCATGGCGCGTCTATCGCCGGGTTCGGGATTTCGAGTATTTTTGCCAAAAAGAAACCGGGTGAGGTTGGGTCAATCCTTGCCGCGATAGGGCTCGACATATTGCAGTGCCATGTCCCAGGGGAAGAATATCCAGGTGTCCTGGCTGACCTCGGTGATAAAGGTGTCCACCATCGGGCGACCCTTGGGTTTGGCGTAAACGGTAGCGAAATGGGCCTTTGGCAGGTGGTCGCGCACCAGTTCCAGCGTGCGCCCGCTATCGACCAGATCGTCGATGATCAGCACCCCGGTACCATCGCCCAGAAGCGCCATATCGGGGGTTTTCAGCACCCGGGCCGCCGACTGGGACTGGTGATCGTAAGATTTCACCGAAATCGTGTCGACCGTGCGGATATCCAGTTCGCGGGCCACGACCATGGCCGGGGCCATGCCGCCCCGCGTGATCGCAACCACCGCCCGCCAAGCGCCATCGTTCGGGCCGTGACCATCCAGCCGCCACGCCAGCGCCCGGCTGTCGCGGTGAATCTGGTCCCAGCTTACGTGAAAGCCCTTTTCGTGGGGCAGGCGGTTCGGGGCTGCGTCGGTCATCCTTTTCTCCCGGTGACGGTGTCGATATCGGGCGCATCCACGGCTTTCATGCCGACGACGTGGTATCCGGCATCGACATGCAGGTTTTCGCCGGTCACACCCGAGGCCAGGTCGGACAGCAGATAAAGCGCCGATTTGCCGACATCCTCGATCGTGACATTGCGCCGCAGCGGCGAATTCAGTTCGTTCCACTTCATGATATAGCGGAAATCGCCGATGCCGCTGGCCGCCAGCGTCTTGACCGTGCCCGCCGAAATCGCGTTGACGCGGATACCCTGCTTGCCCAGATCCTCGGCCATGTAGCGAACGCTTGCTTCCAGCGCGGCCTTGGCGACCCCCATCACGTTGTAATGCGGCATCACCTTTTCGGCGCCATAATAGGTGAGGGTCAGCATGGATCCACCTGAATTCATTAACTTTTCCGCGCGCTGCGCCACGGCCGTAAACGAGTAGACCGACACATCCATCGACAGGCGAAAATTCTCGGATGTGGTGTCGACGTAACGTCCACGCAGTTCGTTCTTGTCAGAATAGCCGATGGCGTGAACGACGAAATCAAGATGCCCCCATTCCGATTGCAGCGCGGCGAACAAGGCGTCCAGCGAGCGCTGGTCGGTCACGTCGCACTCCAGCACCTGCGACACACCCAGCTTTTCCGCCAGCGGGCGCACGCGTTTTCCCAGCGCCTCGCCCTGATAGGAAAATGCCATCTCCGCGCCCTGTTCGGCACAGGCCTGCGCGATCCCCCAGGCCATCGAGCGTTCGTTGGCCACGCCCATCACCAGACCACGTTTACCCGCCATCAAACTGCCCGACATTTACGCACCCCCACAAAAAGCCCGGTTACAATCGTTTATGGGAAACCCCGCAGACCATCAAGTCTGGCGATGCGGGGAATTTCGCTGGCCAAAATAATTGGTGGCGATAATGTCGGCCATGCAACAGGGAACCAGTGCAATGAACGCGAAACGATCGGGCATCTTTTCGGGCGACGATCCGTTTGGTATCGCGCGACGGTGGTTGGCCGAGGCCGAGGCCGGTGAACCCAACGATGCGAATGCCATGGCGTTGGCGACGGCGGATCGGGATGGTTTGCCCAATGTGCGGATGGTGCTGCTGAAGGCCATCGAAAGCGGCGGTTTCGTCTTTTTTACCAATTACGGCAGCGCCAAGGCGCAGGAGATCGAGGCGTCGGGCAAGGGCGCGATGGTGCTGCACTGGAAATCGCTGCGCCGTCAGGTCCGGGCGCGCGGGGAAATATCGCGCCTGGACGGAGCGGCGGCGGACGCCTATTTCGCCTCGCGGTCGTTGCAAAGCCGGCTGGGGGCATGGGCGTCCAGGCAGTCCCGGCCCCTGAAATCCCGTGCGGCCCTGCTGGCTGAGGTGGCGCGCGTCACGGCGCAGCATGGCACCAACCCGCCACGACCGCCCTTTTGGGGGGGCTATCGGCTGGTTCCGCTGGAGATAGAGTTCTGGTCAGACGGCGATTTTCGCCTGCACGACCGGTTTCAGTGGCGCCGGGAAAGGCCCGGCGATGCGTGGAATGTTGTGCGGTTGAGCCCCTGAATTTCACGCAGCGTGAATTGCAATGCACTCTTATGATTGCATTATTGGCGCTCGTTTTCATTATTCGTTGGCAACGGCATGTAAACGCTGGCGGCATCGGAACTTTAATGCTACGCTTGACTTACGTAGGGTCAACTCGAGGGTAGCTTTGAAAAGGTGGGAAAAAACGGCACGGTAACGGGCCAGGTCAAGTGGTTTGACGCCGCAAAAGGCTTTGGCTTCATTGTCGCTGATGAATGCAAAACGGATATCTTGCTGCATGCGAATGTTCTGCGAAGTTACGGGCGAAACTCCATCGCCGGTGCTTCGCGGATAGAAGTCCGGGTGCAAGAGACCGAGCGCGGTTGTCAGGCGACAGAAATCATCAAAATCGAATTGCCGGCGACCGAGGCCGGACTGGAATCGATCCGGGCAATTCTGGGAGAGGGTGTGATCACAAACCCCCGTCCCGAGTTGCAACCGGCGCGGGTCAAATGGTTCGACCGAGGCAAAGGATTTGGGTTCGTGAATATTTTCGGCAGTTCCGAGGATATTTTCGTGCATATGGAGGTGCTGCATTCCTGTGGACTGGCCGAACTGCAACCCGGCGAGGCGGTCGGTGTTCGCACGGCCGAAGGGCCGCGCGGCCACATGGCGTGGGACGTGCGCGTATGGGATCAGGCGATTGACGAGAAAGACTGATCCGTGCGGTTGATCGCAGTCACATTCTGGCTGGTCGCTGTGGGCATTGCCGCCAATGCCGCCTGCGCCCCCGACATCATCCGATTGCGCGGCGATTGGGGTCAGACGCAGTTTCAGGTAGAAATTGCCGACACCGATGAAACCCGCGCGCAAGGCCTGATGTTCCGCGAAAGCCTGCCGCAATTCGCAGGCATGGTGTTCGTTTATCCGCGCCCGCACCGGGCACGGTTCTGGATGAAAAACACCCTGATACCGCTGGATATGCTGTTTCTGGACGCAAGTGGGGTCGTCAGGCGGATCCACTCGATGGCCGAGCCGCGCAGTCTGGCGGTGATCGAAGGCGGGCCGGGCATCACCGTCGTTCTGGAAATCAATGGCGGTCTGGCGGAAAAACTCGGCATCGCCGAAGGCAGCCAGGCCCGGTATCCGGCCTTTGGCGACGATGCGGTCTGGGCCTGCACGACGGAGTAATCGCGTTCAGTCAACGCCGGGGCACGCGGGCGATGACCGCAACGCCCAAAACGTTTTGCGTTTGATCTGACGCACCGGGACTTCGCAAAACGCGCGCTGGCGTATTTGGCCAGCAGGATTTTCAGGTACTGCCGGGTGTTGCAGGAAAAAAGCAAACTGCTTTACGCTGGATCGGTCGGCCCAAAATGCGGCACTGGCACAAGACGGCCCGGGATTGCGAGATCGGAAATCCGGCCAACGGCATTGGGCGGGTGCTGCAAATCAGGACAGGTCGTTTTCGATTTTGGCATCATTCGCAAATTTGTTAGGAAAAACAGAAAGTTGAGCGATGTTCTCTTGCGTGGCTAAAATGTTTTAGTCATGCAAGGACAGGGGCGCGATTGCCGTCGCCAAAGCTGGCGACCGCGCGTCGGTTGTCGCCGAGGCTGCTTGGCGATCAGGGATTTTTGAGACGTGGACCCAAGCCGTGGCCAGACGATCCGGGAATGCTCCGTCGTCATGGCCAGCATGTCGTACGCGCGCAGGAACGTCGCCTATTGCCCCGCATCTTGGTTTCCTAGCGCTGGTCGGCCGTCTTTCCTGCCACGCGCACGCACCACCAACCTGCCGTAGTCATTCGGGCGGCGCTACGATGGCGACGCCTGCCGATCCGGCATGGCGGGGGGGCTGATCGGGACGGCGCGGGCCTGTTACCCGATTGCTCGGCCCAAGTGAACGCGGCGCGCCATCCGGCCCGAAACCGGGCGTTGGCTAATTCGGCAGGTGGTTCAATCCACGGGGTGAATATGGCCGTTTTCCAGCCGCGCGACCCGGTCCATCCTGCGCGCCAGTTCGGGATTATGCGTGGCAATCAGCGCCGCAAGTCCGGTCTGCCGCATCAGGTCGACCAGCAGGTCAAACACGATCGTGGCGGTTTCGGGGTCAAGGTTGCCGGTCGGTTCGTCCGCCAGCAGCACCTTCGGGCGATTTGCCAGCGCGCGACACAGGGCGACGCGCTGTGCCTCGCCGCCCGACAATTCGGCCGGGCGGTGGTGCTGGCGGGCCGTCAGACCGACCTTGTCCAGCAATTCCGTGGCCCAGACAATCGCCTTGCGCCGCGAAATGCCATTGGCAAGTTGCGGCAGAAGCACGTTTTCCAGGGCCGAAAACTCTGGCAGAAGATGGTGAAACTGATAGACGAAACCGATTTCACGCCGCCGCGCCGCCGTTCGGGCGGAATCGCGCAACCCCGTATACGCCCGGCCCGCCAAGCGGATTTCGCCCTTGTCCGGCCGGTCCAATAACCCGGCCACGTGCAGAAGCGTCGATTTGCCCGCGCCCGAAGGCGCAACCAACGCCACCGTTTCCCCGGCATTCAGCACCAGATTGACCCCGCGCAGCACCTGCAACTGCCCGTCCGTGCCGGTGCGATAGGTTTTCGAAACGGCGGTCAGTTCCAGCGCCGGTTCATTCATAACGCAGCGCCTCCACCGGGTTCATGCGCGCGGCGCGGCGCGCCGGAAAGATGGTGGCGGAAAACGACAGGCCCAAAGACAGCAACACCGCGCTGGCGACATCGCCAAGCTCCAGCCGCGCCGGCAATTGCGAAAGATACCGCACCGACGGGTCCCAGACCCCACCGCCCATCGCCCAGTTCACGAAGGTAAAGATCGGATCGATGTAGATCGCGAACAGGCACCCCGCGATGACCCCCAGAACCGTGCCGATCACCCCGACCGCGGCCCCGACGATGAAAAACACCCGCAACACCGAGCCTTCGCTCAGCCCCATCGTGCGCAGAATGCCGATATCGCTGCCCTTGTTCTTGACCAGCATGATCAGGCCCGACACGATGTTCATGGCCGCGATCAGCACCAAAATCGAAAGGATGATGAACATCACGTTGTCCTCGGTTTCCAGTGCCTGCAGGAACGCGCCCGACGCATCCCACCACGTCCAGACCACGGCGCGATAGTCCGATGCCTCTAGAATGGGCACGACGTAATCGTCGACCCGATCGGGGTTTTCGACCAGAATTTCGATCTCGTCCGCCGTGCCCTCGCGGTTGAAATATCTCTGAGCCTCGGCCAGAGGCATATAGACCCGTGTGCGGTCGATGTCGTACCGCCCGACGCGAAAGATATAGACGACCTCGTAGCTCTTGATCCGGGGGGCGGTGCCAAACGCGGTTTTCACCCCGTCGGGCGATATGATCTTGATCCGGTCGCCCGCGGCGACGCCCAGTTCGCGCGCCAC
>CAZRLO010000022.1:0-30430 GCA_964600965.1 uncultured Rhodobacter sp. | reverse complement strand
GCCGGTCCGGGGAACCAAAGCCAATTCAATGCAGGTGCTCGCAGGCTTTTCCAAAAGCCTGGGCCAAATCCTTGGCAAGGATTTGGGCGTTTCATGTCAACGGGCCCAAGGACTGACACTTCTCTATTTAACGGTTCAGGTTTCTAGGTGGTTTGAATCCTGCGGTTCGAACCACCGGAGTTTTGCTTTATGGATCCAAAGATCACGACATTTGAGTTGTTTGGGCAAAATCTGTGGCGTTTGCCGGGAGACTCAATAGTTGCGTTCGATCCACTGGCGGACCTTTTGCCCGCTGACCGCCGAGCCGCGCAATCGCGGGCCATGGTGCGGAGATCCTGTGCAAGTGACGGCCACACTACTCCCGGAAAACTTGCATGATCTCAGCAGGTTGCGCCTTTCTCAGCAAATCGCGGTGCCAATGGGCGGCCCGATGATGCGCGGCGGGCTGGTGCCCTTTATTTCGCGAAATCGGCAGGTATTGATCGCCGGATGCGTGGCCGGTACCCGCCGCGCGATGTGGCCCGGTTATTGGGGCCGGTGGTGTTACAGGCCCAGCACGTCAAGCATGTCATATTCACCGGGTTTTTTGCCCAGACCCCACAGCGCCGCCTTCAGCGCGCCACGGGCGAAAATGGCCCGGTCGGTCGCCATGTGCCGCAGGACAATTCGTTCCCCGTCCGCGGCAAATATCACATCGTGCTCGCCCACGACATCACCCCCACGGATCGCGGAAAAGCCGATTGCGCCGGTTTTGCGGGCACCGGTCATGCCATCGCGGCCACGTTCCGCGATATCGTCCAGACCAACGCCCCGTCCTTTGGCCGCGGCTTCGCCCAGCATCAACGCTGTTCCCGACGGCGCGTCGACTTTGTGGCGGTGATGCGATTCGACGATTTCGATGTCAAAATCGGAATCCAGCGCGGCGGCGACCTTGCGCGTCAGTTGCATCAGCAGATTGACGCCCAGGCTCATATTCCCGGCCCGCACGATCACCGCATGTCGCGCAGCGGCGGATAATTTCGCAAGATCATCCGAATGAAACCCTGTCGTTCCAATGACATGCACCAGCCGTGCCTGTGCAGCAAGCGCAGCGTGACCGATCGTCGCCGCCGGCGCGGTAAAATCGAGCACGGCCCTGGATTTGGCGAAGACTTCCAACGGGTCGTCGGAAACCACGATCCCGATTTTGGCGCGGTTCAGACACGCGCCCAGATCCTGGCCGATCCAGTCATGCCCGGGTTGCTCGGTCGCGCCAACAAGACGGACGCGGTCGCTGGCCAGCGCTTCGGCGATCAGCATTCGGCCCATTCGTCCCGATGCGCCCACGATGGAAATCGCCGGAAGGTCGGCCATGACAATCCTCTGATCTTCTGGAATCCAATGCTCTGGCTTCGACCATTGTCAGAGCGCGGCACCGGTTGCAACAGCAAGCGAACTCGCCTAAGTCGGCGGCGATGAGAAAACACCAGCCAAAATCAAATTCCGCCCCGTCCCAGCGCCAGTTGCGGGTGGGTGAACTGATCCGCCGATCGCTGGCGGAAATGCTGGCACGCGGCGAAGTCTACGACCCGGATATCGCGCATATGTCGATTACCGTCGGCGAGGTCCGGACCAGTCCCGACCTCAAGGTCGCGACGGTGCATGTGCTGCCATTGGGCGGGCAGGACAGCGATCTGGCGATCGCGGCGCTGAACCGCAACCGGGCGGATTTGCGGCGCGGTCTGAATCGCAGCGTTCAGCTCAAGTTTTCACCAGAGCTGCGGTTCGTTCAGGACACGACATTCGATCAGATGGACGAAACCCGCCGTCTGTTGCAACTATCCGGTGTCAGGCGGGATCTGGATGCGGACGATCCGGATGTCTGATCCGCGCGGAACCCGCAATACGGGGCGCTGATACCATGGCCCGCAGCCGGAAAAAGGGGCGCGCCCTGTCGGGTTGGCTGGTGGTGGACAAGCCGGCGGGAATGACCTCGAACGCGGTCGTCAACAAGGCGCGCTGGGCGTTTGATGCCAGGAAAGCCGGACATGCCGGAACGCTCGACCCCGACGCGACCGGGGTTCTGGCGATTGCGTTTGGCGAAGCGACCAAGACCATACCGTTCGTGACAGACGCGCTGAAAGCGTATCGGTTCACCGTTCGATTTGGACAGGCAACCAACACGGACGACGCCGCGGGCACCGTCGTCAGCCAATCGGATCAGCGCCCGGGTGATGCCGAAATAAAGGCGGCGCTGGATATGTTCAGGGGCGCGATCCGGCAGGTTCCGCCGCAGGTTTCCGCCGTCAAGGTCGACGGCCAGCGGGCCTACAGGCTGGCGCGCGCGGGCGTGGAGCCGGAACTTGCGCCACGCGATCTGTGGGTGGAATCGCTGGATGTCCTCGCGCGGCCCGACCCGGATCATGCGGTACTGGAAATGGTTTGCGGCAAGGGCGGTTACGTGCGGGCGATTGCCCGTGACCTTGGGGTGGCGCTGGGATGTTTCGGCCATGTCGAGACTCTGCGCCGCATCTGGTCGGGGCCGTTCGCGGCAGACGATGGCATCGCGCCCGATATTCTGGAAACGGAAGCGAAATCGCCAACGCTCGACCGCTATCTTTTGCCACTCGAAACCGGGCTGGTCGATCTGCCGGCGTTGCGCTGCACGCCCGAGGCGGCTGCAAAGTTGCGAAACGGCCAGCCCGGTATGGTTCTGGGCGCGGCGGTCGAATATGGCGACACGGGTTGGGCCGCGCTGGACGGCAGGGCCGTGGCGGTTGGCATATATCGGGGCGGCGAACTGCATCCGAGCCGCGTTTTCGTGGCACCGACGTGATCCGGCGCACCCACCTCAAGGGCGACGCCGCCAGTGTCGCGGTCTATTCGGATTGCGAGCGCTATCGATATGCGTTGACCCGTGTCTGGAATCCATCCGGCGTCAAGGTTCTGTTCGTCATGCTGAACCCTTCGACCGCGACCGAAAGGCAGAACGACCCGACCGTCGAACGTTGCGAGCGCCGGGCACGGGCATTGGGTTTCGGGGCGTTTCAGGTGTGCAATATCTTCGCATGGCGGGCGACAGACCCCCGCGACATGCGCGGCGCAGATGATCCGGTCGGGCCGGAAAATGATCGCGCGATCCTTGACGGGTGCGATTGGGCGGACTCCGTCATTTGCGCATGGGGCACGCATGGCGCGCATCTGGGGCGAGGGGGCGTCGTGGCGGCGCTGATGCAGGCCACCGGTCGCGAATTGCTGCATCTCGGCCTGACCAAGGCGGGACATCCCAGACACCCCCTCTATATCGGGTACGCGGTCCAGCCGGTGCCCTGGCAATAGGACTTGCGGCGCGTCCGCGACGATGCGCGGTTCCTGCCGCAGCACGCAGGCGTCAGCCCAAGGTGCGAAGCCTGTGATCCGACCAACCCGGGACTGGTATCAAACCGGGGGCATTGGTGGCGTGCCGATGCCAACGTCCCCGATTGCCGACCTGTCTCCATTGAGCCGTTCAGCCTTCCCGGAGGACTTTTTCACCGATACCGGCAGAGCCACGCAATTATGGGTCGTGGCGCGGTGAACGGGCGCAAGTTGCGGCCATATTATCCCGGCAATACCTGCGTGACCCCGGTAGGTTGCGCCTTTCCCAGCCAATCGCTGTGCCAGGGGCCGGCCTTGCGATGCGCGGCGGGCCTGCGCCCTTGATCCTGTGCCATTCGCGTGTCTTGAGCGCCGGATGCGCGACCGATACCCGCCACGTGATGTGGTTCGGTCACCCGGAATGGCGGAATGAGACGACTCATGGCAATTCAACGGATCGGTGCAAATGCCGCCATCATTCTGGACATCCGTTCCAACAATGCTAGCCTGTTGGTCACTCCCATCTTACCAGGGCGATTACCGATGGATATGCCGGTTCCCGATGCTGAAATTCTGGCCCGCAAGGGACAGATCGTCGCCCAGCTTGCGGCCGTATTGGCGCCGGGCGCGGTCATTCACGCGGATGCCGAAACCATCGCCTATGAATGTGACGCGCTGACGGCCTATCGGTGCCCGCCGATGGCGGTGGTGCTGCCGTCGTCAACCGAACAGGTATCGGCGGTGCTGTCGATCTGTCATGCCAACGGCGTTCCAGTGGTGCCCCGCGGTGCGGGCACCTCGCTGGCGGGCGGCGCATTGCCGACGGCGGATTGCGTGGTTCTGGGCGTGGCGCGATTGGATCAAGTCCTGGAAACCGACGTCGTCAACCGGTTCATCAGGGTTGGTTCGGGCCGCACCAACCTGAGCGTGTCGGGCGCGGTCGAGGCATTGGGGTTCTTCTATGCACCTGACCCGTCCAGCCAGCTTGCCTGCGCCATCGCGGGCAATATCGCCATGAATTCCGGCGGGGCGCATTGTCTGAAATACGGAGTGACCACGAATAACCTGCTGGGGGTGACGATGGTGTTGATGGACGGCAGCGTCGTGGAAATCGGCGGGCCGTATCTCGACGCACCGGGTCTGGATCTTTTGGGGTTGATCTGTGGTTCCGAGGGGCAGTTGGGGGTCGTGACCGAAGCGACCCTGCGCATCCTGCCCAAGCCCGAAGGCGCGCGCCCGGTTCTGATCGGATTTGACGACAGCACCACCGCCGGTGCCTGTGTGTCAGATATCATTCGGGCGGGCATTCTGCCGGTTGCCATCGAGTTCATGGACCGGCCATGCATCCGCGCGACCGAGGCATTCGTGGACGCGGGTTACCCGGACGTCGAGGCGATGCTGATCGTCGAGGTCGAGGGTTCGGATGCGGAAATCGACGCACAGCTTGGCCGGATCATTGACATTGCCCGCACGCACAATCCGCGGGAACTGCGCGAAAGTGCCGACGAAACGGAAAGCGCGCGCATCTGGGCCGGGCGCAAGGCTGCGTTCGGCGCCATGGGCCGGATCAGCGACTACATGTGCCTGGACGGCACCATTCCGGTCAGCGAACTGCCGCTGGTGCTGGGCCGGATCGGTGACTTGTCGCGGCACTATGGGCTTGAGGTTGCCAACGTCTTTCACGCGGGCGACGGCAATATGCACCCGCTGATCCTGTTTGACGCGAACAAACCCGGTGATCTGGAACTGTGCGAGGCGATGGGCGCCGATATCCTGAAGCTGTGCGTCGAGGTCGGCGGTTGTCTGACCGGCGAACACGGCATCGGCGTGGAAAAACGCGACTTGATGAGCGTTCAGTATGATGCCGTCGACATGGCCGCGCAGATGTCGGTCAAGGATGTGTTTGATCCCGATTGGCGGCTGAACCCGGCCAAGGTCTTTCCGCTGGCGCAATCCGCCGCGCATCGCGAACAAAGGACCGGGTAGGGGCGTTGCCCCCGGCCCGCCGGGCCGTCCCCGGAGTATTTTGGGAACCATGAAGATGAACCCCGCGAACGAACAGGAATTGAGCGAAATCATCGCCAATGCGCGCGACCCGCTTCGCATTCAGGGCGGTGGCACGCGCCCGATCGGTGTCACGGCGGCAAAGGCGGTGCTTGGCACACGCGGGTTGACCGGCGTTCGGCTTTATGAGCCGGGGGCGCTGACCCTGGTTGCCGGGGCGGGGACGCCCCTGGCGGAAGTCGAGGCCTTGCTGGCGCAACATGGCCAGCGGCTGGCTTTCGAGCCGATGGACCACCGCACGCTGCTGGGAACCGGCGGCGTGCCGACGATCGGGGGGATGGTGGCCGCCAATGTCAGCGGGCCGCGGCGGGTTCAGGTCGGTGCCTGCCGTGATTTTCTGCTGGGCGTCCGGTTTGTCGACGGGTGTGGCAAGGTCGTCAAGAACGGTGGCCGGGTCATGAAGAACGTGACCGGCTACGATCTGGTCAAACTGATGGCGGGCAGCTTTGGCACGCTGGGCGTTTTGAGCGAGGTGTCGCTCAAGGTTCTGCCGACGTCCGAGGCCTGCGCGGTGCTGCTGGTCTCGGGACTTGGCGTTCCTGCCGCGATCGGCGCGATGTCGCAGGCGCTGGCTTCGCCTTTCGAAGTGTCGGGCGCCGCGCATGTGCCCGGCGGGTTCCATGGCGAACCGCTGACCATGATCCGGGTGGAGGGGTTTGCCAAATCGGTCGCGTATCGCGCAGAGAAATTGCGGGACCGGCTGCGGGAATTTGGCGAAATCAACATCGAAGCCGCGCCGGAAAGGACTGCTGCTGACTGGCAGTGGGTGCGCGATGTCGCGGGGTTTGCCGGCAAGGATGGCGATGTCTGGCGCGTGTCACTGAAACCCTCGGACGCGCCGCGGGCTGCGGAAAGGCTGGCAGGCGAGAAGGCGGAATTGCTGTTTGACTGGGGCGGCGGGTTGATCTGGGTCCGCCTGAGGCCCGGCACCGACCTTCGTTCGTTGCTGGTGGGCATTCCTGGCCACGCCCGGCTGGAACGCGCGGGCGGTACCACGATGCCGGGAACGGGTGTTTTCGCCGCGCGATCACCGATGCTCGACCGAATTTCACGCGGATTGCGGGACAAGTTCGACCCGCGCAACATCCTCAATCCCGGATTGATGGGCTAGTCGCCATGCAGACGAATTTCACCCCCGAGCAACTTGAAAATCCGGACATCGCACAGGCCAATGACATCCTGCGATCCTGTGTGCATTGCGGGTTCTGCACGGCAACCTGTCCCAGCTATCAGGTGCTTGGCGACGAACTGGACAGCCCGCGCGGGCGCATTTATCTGATCAAGGACATGCTGGAGAGCGACCGGGCCGCCGACGAAAAGACCGTCACCCATATCGACCGATGCCTTTCGTGCCTTGCCTGCACGACCACCTGTCCGTCGGGGGTCGACTACATGCATCTTGTCGATATGGCACGGGCGCATATCGAAGACACCTATACCCGCCCGCTGCCCGACCGTCTGTTGCGCGCGATTCTGGTGAGCGTTCTGCCCTACCCGCGGCGGTTCCGGCTGGCATTGCGGGCAGCGCGGATCGGGCGGTGGTTCCGGGTTTTGCTGCCGGCGCGGCTGCGCACGATGATCGATCTTGCTCCGACGGCGCTGCCCGCCGTCAGCCCGCGCGACCGCGCACAGGTATTTCCCGCCACCGGAACGCGCCGGGCGCGGGTCGCGTTGATGCAAGGTTGCGCCCAGCAGGTTCTGGACACAGATATCAACGACGCGACGATCCGCCTGCTGACCCGGCTGGGATGCGAGGTGGTGATTGCACCGGGTGGCGGATGCTGCGGGGCGCTGGCGCATCACATGGGCAGGACCGGCAACAGCCACGCCGCCGCCGCCCGGAATGTCCGGGCGTGGATGGCCGAGATCATGGGCGAGGGTCTGGACGCGGTCGTGATCAACGCGTCGGGTTGTGGTACCACGGTCAAGGATTATGGCCACATGTTCCGCGACGATCCACTTGCCGATGACGCCAGGCGAATCGCGGATTTGGCAAAGGATGTCAGCGAAGTCGTCGCAGACCTCGAATTGCCGGAATGCGCCGCTTCGGGGTTGCGCGTGGCCTATCACGCGGCATGCTCGCTGCAACACGGGCAGAAAATCACGGCGCAACCAAAGCAACTGCTGCGCGACGCCGGTTTTGCCGTGCAGGAACCCGTGGACAGCCACCTTTGCTGCGGCTCGGCGGGAACATACAACCTGTTGCAGCCGGAAATCGCCGGCGAACTGAAAACCCGGAAACAGAAAGCACTGGCCGCGACCGGCGCCGATGTGATCGCGACCGGCAATATCGGCTGCATGGTGCAGCTTGCGACGGGCAGCAACACGCCGGTGGTCCATGTTGTCGAGCTGCTGGATTGGGCCACGGGCGGCCCCAGACCGCCCAAATTGGCGGTTATCGGCGGATCGCCGCCAAGCGCCGCAGCAATGCCGTGAAGCCGGGACAATTCCCCACAAATCAGCCTTAGTTTCGCCGCATCGCATTTCCATTCCTTTTCTCAAGGGGGCGCAGACTTGAGGATTGAGGATGCGCAAGTTTTTTCTGCTGCTGCTGGTGCTTTGGCTCACTGCCGAACGCGCCCCGGCCAAGGATACGACGCAACTGGTCGGGCTTACGACCGCAGATCAGTCCCGCGCCTGGGAGGCCGTCGGCCGCGTGAACCTGATCGGCACGGGATTTTGCACCGGCACCCTGATCGCGCCCGATCTGGTGCTGACGGCGGCGCATTGCATGTTCGACAAACGCACCGGCGAACGCATTCGGATCGAGGATGTTGAATTTCTGGCCGGATGGCGCAATGGCCGCGCGGCGGCACAGCGATCCGCAAGCCGCGTCGTCATCCACCGCGATTACAGATATCAGAGCAATCGGCGGCTGGATCGCGTCGCCGCGGATATCGCGCTTATCGAACTTGACCACCCGATCAAGAACAGCCGGATCGTGCCCTTCCAGCGCGCGCGCCGCCCGGGGATCGGACAGGAGGTTCAGGTTGTCAGCTACGCGAAAGAACGCGCCGGCGCGCCAAGCCTGCAGGAAACCTGCCACGTGCTGGGCCGGGATCCGTCGGTTCTGGTACTGTCGTGCCATGTCAGCTTTGGCGCCTCGGGTTCACCGATATTCGTGATCGAAAACGGGGTGCCGCGCATTGCCTCGGTCATATCCGCCAAGGCGGAATGGAAAGAGCGTGATGTCGCCCTTGGCGCGTCGCTTGGCGGCCCGCTGCAGGAATTGATCAGCCGTCTTGCCAACAATGACGGCGTGTTCAGCCGGATCGTGTCGACATCGGCGGCTGGCGGCGCAAAAAAACGGTCGGATATCGTCAAACCCTGACCACTTGAAGCGCAGATTGCCCATTCCCATATCTGGGATGTCGGACGCCAAAATCGGGTCCGGCGCCAATCTGAAGGCCTGTCCATGATGGAAGGCCGTAACCAGGTATCGCTCATCTAGGAGGATGCAGACATGCGAAATTTTGATTTTTCACCCCTTTACCGTTCCACCGTCGGCTTTGACCATTTTGCCGATCTGATCGACCGGGCCTTTACCGGCGACGTGCCCCAGAACACCTATCCGCCGTTCAATATCGAAAAAACCGCTGATGACGCCTACCGCATCTCGATCGCGGTGGCAGGATTTGCGGAATCCGATCTCAAGGTCGAAACCCGCGACAACCAGTTGCTGGTATCCGCGCGCAAGGGCGACGAGGCCAAGGACGAAGGCAAAAGCTTTCTGCATCGCGGAATCGCGCAACGTTCGTTCGAGAAACGTTTTCAATTGGCCGACCACGTGCTGGTGACCGGTGCTTCGGTTGAAAACGGGATGCTGAACGTCGAACTGGTGCGCGAAATGCCCGAAGCGCTGAAACCGCGCCGGATCGAGATTTCGTCGTCCGACACGATCAGCGTGAAACCGGCGAAAAAAGCGGTCGCCAAGGCTGCCTGAAACTACTGATATCGTTGAATAAAGGCCCGGATGGATTCCGGGCCTTTTTGTTTTCGGCGCGGTGCGCCGGTGCCTGCGGCGCGGATATTTGCGCCAATTGGAGATCGGGTGCCGTTCAGCGCGACAGGGTGTCGGCAAGCCGCATCAGGGTAATCGCTTCGGCGCGGTAACCGAATTCATCGGCGCCTTTCGCCGAATTCGCCAGCGCGATGGCATCGGCGTATTTCCAGTCGCCAAGGTATTTCCCGTCGCGCAGGAGCTGCCCGAACCCGGCCATGGCACCGGCGAACAGCGCGTCAGAGGTTGGCGCGATTTCGGCGCTGCTGATCGGGGTTGAAATCAGCCTGCTGACAGACTCGCCCGGTTGTTTGTAACGCAGTTTGAGAAAGCCGAATTCACCGGAACCCGTTGTCGTTTCGGCCTGCTGGTAGCGGAGCGGATCGTTGATGATGGCGGACGAGCCGACCGGCGTCACTTCGTAGAGCGCGGTCACCGTATGGCCAGCGCCGATGTCACCGGCATCCACCCTGTCGTTGTTGAAGTCCTCGCGTGCCAGCACCCGGGTTTCGTAACCGATCAGGCGGTACTCGGCGATCATGGCCGGGTTGAATTCGACCTGAATTTTCACATCATCGGCAATGGGGAACAATGCGCCCGATACCTGATCGACCAGCACTTTCTGCGCCTCGCTCAGGGTGTCGATATAGGCGGCGGTGCCATTGCCGTTCTGCGCAAGGCTTTGCATCAGCGCGTCGTTGTAATTGCCGCGCCCAAAACCCAGAACCGAAAGATACGTGCCGCTTTCACGTTTCTTGGCGATATAGGATTCAAGCGCTTCGGGGTCGGAAATGCCGACGTTGAAATCGCCGTCGGTTGCCAGCAGGACGCGCCCGATCCGGCCGTCGGCGTGCATCTTTTCGGCCTGCGCATAGGCCAGTTGCAGCCCCGCATGACCGGCGGTCGAACCCCCGGCATCCAGCCGGTCGAGCGCGGTTAGAATGGTGCCGGTTTCGCCGGCACTTGTCGGTTCCAGCACCACGCCGGAAGACCCCGCATAGGTCACCATCGAAATCCGGTCCTGAGCGGAAAGGCGCGACAGCAGCAGCCGGAAGCTCTGCTTCAAGAGCGGCAGTTTGTTCGCGTCCTGCATCGAACCCGACGTGTCGATCAGAAACACCAGATCAAGCGGCGGGCGATTTTCGACCAGCGGTTTTTCACCCTGAATACCAATATGGACCAGTTTCGTGCCCGCGTTCCACGGGGTCGGAAAGACCGAAACCGAGGTGGAAAACGGAATGTCGCCGCCGGGCTGTTGGTAATCATAGGGGAAATAATTGATCATTTCCTCGATCCGGACGGCATCTGGGTCGGGCAACGCGCCGTTCATGATTGACGAACGGACATAGCTGTAAGACGCGGTATCGACGTCGATCGAAAAGGTCGAAACCGGGTTGTCGCTGGTGATTTTCAACGCGTTCGGCGTTACGTCCGGAAACCGCTCGCGATCCTGTTGCGGAACCAGCCCGTCGTCATAGCCATCGGCGATCAGTGCGGCAACCGGGGCCTCGGCGGATTTGGCGCGGGCCATTGTTGACGGCGCGGGGGCCGGAGCTTGCCGGGTCATGTCGTAAGCCATGTCCGGCTCTTGTACCATCAGCTCCAAAACCGGTTCGGACATTGCTTCGGTGTCGGGTTTGACCTGCTCGCGGGTTTTGCCGATCGTGCCAGTCCGAACCGCCAGATCGGGCACAGGGGAAAATCCGTCCATTGGAAGGACGATCAGAATGCCCAGGCCGACCACGGCAAGGCTCGAGGTGGCGTAAAGGGCGGGGCGCAGTCCGGTACGGGCAAACATGTTTACAACTCCTGTCAGAAATCCGGCCGGTTTTTCCGGGCGGTTGTTTTTCTGACGGGTGCGGTGCGTGGATTCTTGGAGGGTGGTGAAATTTCTTGCGGCAATGTCCAGTGCGGCCGCTTTCGCAACAGCATCGGGCGCGGGCGTGGCAGCATCCAGCGCGTGTTTCAGACGTTTCAGATCATCGGTCACAATTGCGCCTCCTCTTCGGCCATCCGGCGCAGAGATTTTTTGACCTCGCTCATGCGCCAGCTTACCGTCCCTTCGCTGATCCCCAGCGCACGTGCGGCGGCGGCGTGGGTCATCTCTTCGCCCAGAACCAGTGCCACCGTCTGGCGCAGATCGTTTGACAGCCGGTTCATCGCCTGATGCAGCCAGTCGATTTCTGTTTTCGTTTCCGCGTCTTGCGCCCGCAGAAGGCTTTCAGCCTCGCCCCAGCCCTGCGCGGCTTTGCGCCGGGTTTGGCGCTTTCTGATCTGGTCGATCGCGGCATTGGCGGTGAGGCGATAAAGCCAGGTCGTGAACCGTGCATCGCCGCGAAATCCGGTCAGTTTGGCAGGCAGAGCCGCACAGATATCCTGGGCCAGATCCTGTGCTTCTTCGCGCCGCCCCAACATTCGGAAGGCAAGACGATAGATCAGGTCGTAATGGCGGGCGACCAGCGCCGAAAACGCATTGGCGTCGCCCCCGTTTGCGCGCCGGACCAGAATATCATCGCCCGTTTCCATCAACATAATGTGCGTAGGACGGATGCCGCGCGTCAATCCTTGGCGGACGATCGTCATTTTTCACGGTCGATTATCGGCCAAACCTCGCCCGAACAGCGCCGCAGGCGCCGGGCAAGCGCCTGCCCGCCCACCGGGCCGGCGCTTTACAACCAAGTGCCCGACCCGAGGTTTTTTCGTAAATCACCTGATATAGTGGAAAACACTGCACTCGGAGCGCCACACCCTGAGGGCAGGCGCTCGCCCGGCCTTGTCCGCAAATTGACCGGTGGAAAAATCGCCAACGCAAAGACATCTCACCCGATACTGGTGCAGATATATTTCATTTCGACGTAATCGTCGGTCCCGTGGCTGGATCCTTCGCGGCCCTGACCCGATTGCTTGACCCCGCCAAACGGCGCGACCTCGGTCGAGATCAGACCGGTATTCACGCCAACCATGCCGTATTCCAGCGCCTCGGCCACGCGGTACACCCGGCCAAGGTCGTTGGCATAGAAATAGGACGCCAGCCCGAAAATCGTGTCGTTGGCCTGCCTGATCACGTCATCCTCGTCGCGGAACCGGAAAAGCGGTGCCACCGGGCCGAAGGTTTCGTCGTTGGTGACCAGCATGTCCGACGTGACGCCGGTCAGGATGGTCGGCTCGAAAAACGTGCCGCCAAGGCTGTGCCGGTGTCCGCCGACCTGCACCTTGGCACCCTTGGCAAGGGCGTCGGCAATATGGTGTTCGACCTTTTCGACCGCATCCCCGGTGATCAGTGGCCCGGTGGTGACGCCGGGCGCGAACCCGTCGCCGACCTTCATTTTCCCGACCGCCGCCGCCAGTTTCCCGGCAAACGCGTCATACACCCCGTCCTGCACGTAAATCCGGTTGGCGCAAACGCAAGTCTGCCCGTTATTGCGGTATTTCGAGATCATCGCCCCCTCGACTGCCTTGTCGAGATCGGCGTCGTCAAAAACGATGAACGGCGCGTTGCCGCCCAGTTCCATGCTGGTCTTCATGATTTGATCGGCGGCCTGACGCATCAGGATTCGCCCGACCTCGGTCGATCCGGTGAAGGTCAGCTTGCGCACGATCGGATTTTCGCAGAATTCGCGGCCAATGGCCGAGGATTTGGTCGAAGGGATCACGCTGAATATGCCCTTGGGTACGCCCGCGCGTTCCGCGAGAACCGCCATTGCCAGCGCCGAAAGCGGGGTTTCGGACGCCGGGCGAGCGACAAAAGCGCAGCCCACCGCCAGCGCCGGGGCAACCTTGCGGGCGATCATGGCGTTGGGGAAATTCCACGGCGTGATCGACGCGACGACCCCCACGGGCTGTTTGATCACGGTGATGCGCTTGTCGGGCTGGTGGCCGGGAATGGTCTCGCCGTAGACCCGCTTGGCCTCTTCGGCAAACCATTCGACGAAGCTGGCACCATAGAGGATTTCGCCCTTCGCCTCGGCCAGCGGCTTTCCCATTTCCGCGGTCAGAATGGCGCCCAGATCGTCTGCATTCGCAACCATCAGATCGTGCCATGCCCGCAGGATGGCCGCACGTTCCTTGCCGGTCAGCCGTGCCCAGTGTCTTTGCGCAATCTGCGCTGCCGCAATTGCGCGGCGGGTCTCGGCAACGCCCAGATCGGCGACTTCGGTGATGGTGTCGCCGCGTGCGGGGTTGGTGACGGCAAAGGTTTCGCCGCCATCGGAATCCACCCATTCGCCGGCCACGAAACCCTGTGCGCGCAACAGCGAGGGATCGTTCAACATGGCCGCAAGGTTGGTATTTTCTGACATCTCTCGCCCCCGATGTTTGCTGGATTCCGGTGCGGTTTTTCACAATTCTCTTTTCTTCGCAAGGGCAGCGGCGGATAGTGAAATGCAGGAGGCGGCCATGACGCATCAGGAACTCGACGACGCGTATGCGAACGGCAAATACATCGATGGCGCAGGGGAATATCCGCCGAAATGGGCGGCGGCGGCGGCGGCGTTTCGCGACCGGAGCGCAAATCGGGGCAAAATAGAACCCGACATTGCCTATGGCGAACACGGCCGGGAAAGGCTCGATCTGTTCCTGCCCGATGCTGCACCGCGCGGACTGGTCGTGTTCGTGCATGGTGGTTATTGGCGTGCTTTTGACAAATCAAGCTGGTCGCATCTGGCGGCGGGCGCACTGGCGCGGGGATACGCCGTCGCAATGCCCAGTTATGTTCTGTGTCCCGAGGTGCGGATTTCCGACATCACCCGGCAAATCGCCGCCGCGATTGATCTGGCCGCCCGGCGCATTGACGGGCCGATCCGCCTGACCGGGCATTCCGCGGGCGGGCATCTGGTGACGCGAATGTTGTGCAGGGACTTGAAACAGCAACGGTTTTTCGCAGAGCGTATCGTCAATGTGGTCTCGATTTCCGGCCTGCACGATCTGCGACCGCTGATGAAAACTGCGATGAATGCGGATTTTGGGCTGGGTGCGGGCGAGGCAAACGCGGAAAGCCCGGCGTTGCAGCGCGATGCTTTGCCGGTGCCGGTGACCGCATGGGTCGGCAGCGACGAGCGGCCCGCGTTCATCGAACAGGCGCGGTTCTTGGCGGCGAATTGGCCGAATGCGGACGTCGTGATCGAACCCGGCCGGCACCATTTTGACGTGATCGATGCGCTGGCGGACCCGGAATCGGCGCTTGTCGACAGGTTGCTGGCGTGACGGATCAGCCGTAGCTGACGACATCGTCCTCGCCCAGATAGGCGCCGGTGGACACCTCGATCAGGTGCAGATCGACCTTGCCGTGATTTTCCAGCCGGTGTTGCGTGCCGATCGGGACATCGACGGACTGGTTTTCAAACAGATCACGCGTGTCGCCGCCAATGGTGACCCGGCCCGAACCGGAGACGATCACCCAATGTTCGGCCCGGTGGAAATGGCTTTGCAGGTTGAGCGCCCGTCCGGGATAGATCACCAGATGGCGCACCCGGAACCGGTCGCGTTCGGTCAGGGAAGCGCTCTGACCCCAGGGCTGGTCTGCTGAAAGTGGAACATACTGGGTGTCGCGGGCCTGAATATTCATCTGGCGTTACCGTTTGGATAGCTGATTTCTGCTTCAGGGGTAGGTCGCGTTGGTAAATGAACCCTTAATATTTTCACCAAAGTTGCTGTTGTTTCCAATCTGGAAACAATTCCCGGCAATCAGCCGGATTGACCATGTTTTTGCCCCCAAGTCGGTAATATGTCCCCCGGCGCCGGGCTTGCCCGGAAAACGGCCCGGGCGATGGCCCGGGCGAGGCATTGGGCCGCCGCGTGCCCCAGTGACAGAAGATCGGACGCCGGGTCGTGCAACGGCTTTTCACCGGTCGCGGCAGCGAAAACCAGATCGCCATCAAACGGCGTGTGGCTTGGCAGGATCGCCCGCGCCATCCCGTCATGCGCGGCAATCGCCAAACGTGTCGACTGCGCCTGCGTCAGCGCGGCATCGGTGGCGACGATGGCGATGGTGGTGTTCTGCCCGGCCCTGGGTGCAGGCATCACCGGTTCAAGACCGGGATTGAAATCACTGCCCGATCCAAGGCCGCCGAATTCGTCGTGCCATTCATGCGGTGCCGCCCAGAACCGGGGCTGGCCGTTCACGACAACGCTGCCCAGCGGATTGGCCGCCACCAGCGCCCCGACCGTCAGGCCGTTTGCCAGCATGAACGATGCCGATCCCAGCCCGCCTTTCAAATCCGCCGTGGTGGCCCCGGTACCGGCCCCGGTCGAGCCCAGCGCGAATTCCGGCCCAGCCGCCGCCAGCGCTGCCCGCCCCAATGCCGGATAAGGGTTTGTTTCCCAAGATTTTTCACCGCCGTTCAGCAGGTCAAACAGGATCGCGGCGGGTACGATTGGCACCCGGACCGGACCGACCGCAAACCCGCGCCCGGCATCGCGCAGGCCATCGGCCACACCCGAGGCCGCATCAAGCCCGAAGGCCGATCCACCCGACAGAACCAGCGCGTCCACCTGCTGCACCAGCCGGTCGGGCGCCAGCAGATCGGTCTCGCGGGTGCCGGGCGCGCCACCCATCACATGCACCCCGGTGGTAAACGGTCGATCAGCGGTCAGCACCGTGACCCCCGATTTCAGTCGGTCGTCCCGGGCGTTGCCGACCCACAGTCCGGCAACGTCCGTGATCAGGTTTTGCGGGCCGGGTTTCATTGGGCCGACAGCCTCATATGCAGCGCCCTCCGTCCACTTCCATCGTGACCCCGGTGATCATCGCTGCCTCGTCCGAACACAGGAAAGCGGCGGCATTGCCCATGTCCTGAGGGGTTGAAAACCGGCCAAGCGGGATTGTCGCCAGAAACTTTGCGCGCGTTTCGGGCGTGTCATCGCCCAGAAAGGATTTGAGCAACGGGGTTTCCCCGGCGACCGGATTCAGCGCGTTGACCCGCAGACCGAACGGCGCAAGTTCGATCGCCATCGTCCGGGTTGCGGTGATGACCCAGCCCTTTGAGGCATTGTACCAGTTCAGATGCGGTCGCGGCGAAACCCCCGCGGTCGAGGCGATGTTCAGAATGACGCCGTGCCGATTGGCCTTCATAGGTCCGACCAGATGCCGCGCGGTCAGATAGATCGAGCGGATGTTGACATCGATCACCCGGTCAAAATCGGCCTGCGAAATGGTTTCCAGCGGTGCGGGTGGGTGGGTGACCCCGGCATTGTTGACCAGAATATCGAGCCCCCCGAATTCGGCGAGCGCGGCTTGCGCCATCGACTCAACCGACGCGGCGTCGGAAACATCCACCGTCCGGGCGCAGCCGCCGATTTCCGCCGCGATTTCGTGCGCGGCTTCGGCATTGATGTCGGCAACCATGACCCGTGCACCTTCGGCTGCAAATTTTCGCGCCATTCCCGCGCCAAATCCCGATCCGCCGCCGGTAATCAGGGCCGTCTTTTTCGCCAGTCGCATTTCGCCTCCGTCGCTTTGATGACGAGTTTGAAAGGATTGTCGCCCCGGCGCAAGTCAGGTCGTACCCGTGGAGGATTTGGGCCATTCAACTTCGGCAAGGCCGGCAAGTCGCCCGAACCGCACCAATTCGGCGCCGAGCCGCTGTTTTCGCGCCGCACCCCACCGTGTTCCCGGTTCCTGCCAGAAACCGGCAACGGTCAGACGACCGGTTTCGCGATTTCCGCGAAGTTCGATCCGCCCGACAAACCGATCCCGTTCCAGCAACGGATAGACGTAATAGCCCCACCGGCGTTTCGCTTTGGGGACAAACATTTCGTTCCGGTATTCGAATCCGAACAGGCGCGACAGGCGTTTCCGATCGCGGATTGCCGGATCGAACGGGTTAAGCAGGCGCAGGCGCGGACAGGGCGATTGCAGCGCGGTGATCCGTTCGCGGATATCCGCAGGCGCCAGCGCCAGGTAGCGGCCGCCATCTTGCATTTCGACCTCCACGGTTTCAAGGGACGCGGTGTTGCTGTCGATCCAGCGCCGGGTTTCGGGCACATTGGTAGCGTCCCAGAAACGCCGGATCTCGCCAGGGGTCGCAAAGCCGAGCCGGTCCAGGGCCCCGCCGCAAAGCCAATCGATCTGCGCGGCATCCGAAACCCCGGCGTTGCGGTGCTGCACGGGGATCACGCGATCTGCAAAATCGTAGAACTTGATGAAATTTTCGCGATGCGACGTGCAGAGTTCGCCGGCATACCACATCGCGTCCAGGGCCTTTTTGTGGGGCGGGCGGGACCACATGGCTTTCTGCCCGTCAACCTTGGTGTCAAAGGCATGGGTCGCAAGCGGGCCATCGGCACGAATCCGGTCGCGAATGGCGGCAAGCTGGGTGTCGGTAATCCCCGAATGGTACCACGCGTTCTGCGCGACCATATGCGCCATCCGTTGAAATTGCCGCTGCCACATCGGGTAATATTCAATCGGCAACAGCGAAGCATCATGGGTGAAATGTTCAAACAACGCGCGGTCGCGCCCCAGGGCCCGCCACAGCATCGGTTCGCGGTAATTCTGATTGCGGCTCCACAGAATATGGTGGTGGGCGCGGGTCACATTGCGGATGGTATCGATCTGCACGAACCCCAGCCGCCGGATGAGGCCGAGCAGGTCAAGCCGCCCGGTCGGCGCGCGCAGCAGGCCCGTGGAATGCAGCCAAAGGTGCCGCGCGTCCCTGTTGCGTATGACCAGTACCATCGGTTTATCCGTCCCGGCTCGGATGTGCAGATTGCTGGATTTTCCGGCGAACTCAAGCCATAATCATGGTGTATACCGGTGATCGGGCACCTTGCCGTCACCGGCGAATGCACGCAGAATTTCGTTGCCAGCCAAGGGAGCTGCCAGAATGATCACCGGTGCGCATGCAGTGCTTTATTCAAAAGATGCCGAGGCGGACCGCGCATTCTTTCGCGATACGCTGGGGTTTCCGGCGGTCGATGCCGGGGGTGGCTGGTTGATTTTCGCGCTGCCCCCGACCGAGGCGGCGCTGCATCCGACCGACGCCGACCCTCGTCATGAACTGTACCTGATGTGCGACGACATCGCGGCGGAACGAGCGCGTCTTGGGCGAGCCGGTGCCGAGGTCGGAGAAATCTCGGACGAGGGTTGGGGGAAGCTGGCCGCGCTGGAACTGCCCGGCGGCGGGACGCTGGGGATATATCAGCCCTTTCATGCAGTACCGCCGCGCGACTGAATCGTTTGACGTTTCCACGGTCGAACGCGGTTTTCGGCGCCGGGTGGACGGCCGCCTGGCGGTTCAAGCCTGCCGCGCAATTGGCAGGTTGTTGCAACCTGTTCCGACCGGGGCAGTGCCGTTATTTCCGGTCTGGTTGTGGCGCTTGAGCCGGTCGCTGGATCGGCTGAAGCGTGATTGCAATGCGCTGACGATGCAGCGCCGATAACCCGAAGCCGCAGATCTGAGGTCGCGGCAATGGCGGTTCGGCGGAAAGCCGCGCCGCCAACGGATAGTTCCCAAATCGGCATGATCACGCTGGCGGACGAGCGCGCAGGGCATTCCGGCGTCCTGTCCTCCGGTCCGCCGGAATGCCGGTCGACCATTTATCCGGTCCGACCGATGTCGAGACCACCGGCCTGCTGGCCCACACGATAGCCAGATTGCCAATTAACCGGTTCGCCGGAATACCAATCCGCCGGAATGCCGGTCGATCATCGTGCCGGCCCTCCAGAATGCCGGTTCACCGGAATGTCGGTCCACCAGTCTGCCAGTATACCGGTCCACCAGAAAACCGGTGAACCAGAATACCAGAATACCAGTATACCGGCCCACCGGAATACCGGAAAACCAGACTACCGGAAAACCGGTGAACCAGAATACCGGAAAACCGATAAACCGGATTTCCGGACATATTTCAGGTCAAGCGACTGGATTCAAACGAAATATCGACAAACGGCTTGAATCGAATTGCCGGAAAACACTTTGCCCGATGGGGGATTGGGACCGCGTGCAATATCGCGACAGCCGCGGCGGAAACGACCTGACGGTGTTGTCACGGGGTCGAAACTCCGCGCGGAACGCAGGCGGCACGCGATACAACGAAAAACCGGTTCAGCCGTGTCGCGCGGCCACAGTCTTCAGCGTCGAAAATCCAAACAGCGCCTCAAACCCCTTTTCCCGCCCGTGCCCCGATTTTCCGACTCCGCCGAACGGCAGTTCGACGCCGCCTCCGGCACCGTAATTGTTGATGAAGACCTGGCCCGCGTGCAATTCCCGCGCCATGCGCATTTGCCGCGCGCCGTCCCGGGTCCAGATCGCGGCGACCAGACCGTATTCGGTGGCATTGGCGATGGCGAGCGCCTCTTCCTCGCCGTCAAACGGAATGACCACCTGCACGGGGCCGAATATCTCGTCCTGCGCCAGAATATGATCGGTAGGGGCACCGGCAAACAGAACGGGCGCCTGATAATGACCACCCGTCGGCGCGTGGGCAACCACCTGGCCTTTCGCGATGGTTTCCAGATCGCGGCCATGCGCGACATACCCGGCAACGATCTTTGCCTGGCGGGCCGATATCAGCGGGCCGAGGTCCAGATCGTGCCGCGCCGGTCCGGCCCTCAATGCGCGGTATCGCCCGGCCAGATGCTCCAGCAACCGGTCATGAATGCCGCGTTCGACCAGCAATCGCGACGATGCCGAACAGGTCTGACCGGCGTTCTGAATTCCCGCGCCGACAAGAAAAGGCAACGCCGCATCAAGATCGGCATCGTTGAACACGATCTGCGGGGATTTTCCGCCAAGTTCCAGCGTGACGGGCACCACGTTCCTGGCCGCCGCCTGCTGGACCGACGAGCCTACCGGCACCGAACCCGTGAACGAAAGGTGCTGCACGCCGGAATGACACGCCAGTGCGGCGCCCGCTTCGTCGCCCAGCCCCGGCACGACGTTTACAGCACCCGCAGGCAGCCCGGCCTCGACCGCAATGGCGGCAAAGGCGAGCGACGTCAACGAGGCCTGTTCGGCAGGTTTCACCACCACCGCATTGCCCATCGCCAGCGCCGCACCGACCGAGCGTCCGATGATCTGCATCGGGTAATTCCACGGGATGATATGGCCGGTAACCCCGTGCGGTTCGCGCAGGGTATAGACCGTGTAACCCTCCAGATACGGAATCGTCGTGCCATGAACCTTGTCGGCGGCACCGCCATAAAACTCCAGATACCGCGCCAGGGCCGTCACGTCCGCGCGCGCCTGTGTCAGCGGTTTGCCGACATCCGTGGCCTCGATCACGGCCAGTGCTTCGGCGCGGGCCAGCACGATCCGGCTCATCTCCACCAGAATTCGCCCGCGCTCAAAGGCGGGCATGCGCCCCCAAGGGCCGCGCCGGGCCGCGCCTGCGCTTTGGACCGCCGCGTCGATGTCCTGCGCGTCTCCGCGCGCGATCCGCCCGATTTCCTGCCCGCTCGACGGGTCCTGAACCGGCAACGACCCGCCGCCCGGCGGCTTGTGCCATTCATTGGCGATCAGGCAGCAATCTTGCGGGTACCAAAGGGCGGAGAGCGGCATGGGCCAAATCCTTGCGGGGCTGAAAATGTGGCCCCAGCGTAATGGCCGGCGTCTGATTTGCCCAGACTTGCCCGGAAACGTTGTCAGGGCCACCGGGGTGTGCAACATGCCGCACGAGACACCCAACTTCATTCGGCGGACCGCGAATGCCCGATTTCAGCTTTGCAGCCCGATGCGCCGGCCTTGCCGTCTGCCTGTTGGTGGCCGGGTGTTACACGATCGATCAGAAATACGGCGCTTCGGTCGGGAATATGTATCCAGACCAGATCACCATTGCGGAAATCCTGCCGGCCAATGCGCCGTCGATCAATCAGCATTACCGCCGCCTGCCGGGGGGCGGCGGGCAGGAACGGGACGAGCATCTGGGCATCGACATCACCGCCGCGAAGGGAACGCCGGTTCTGGCGGCAGCGGCGGGGCGCGTGGTGCTGTCGCTTCGCGAGCCGATGTATGGCAACACGGTGATCATCGACCATCCGCCCGGCGCCGATGGTACGGTGATGCGGACGCTCTACAAACACCTCAATTCGCGGTCGGTCCGGGCGGGTGATACCGTCGCGCGGGGCCAGCCGATTGGCGGTCTGGGGCGTTCGGGACTGTTGGCCAGCGGCATCCTGCACCTGCATTTCGAGCTGCGAAAGAGGAACGCCCGGGGCCGGTACGACGCGGTCGATCCCGGTGGCTGGTGGACCGGCGGGCGGGGGCGCGTCACCTGCTTTGATACCACCTTGGATTGGCCCGACTCGCCCTTCCGGATCACCTATCCCGTGGCGTGCCGGTAGCAAAACCAACCTCTCGCCGACGAAACCCTTGGTCTCGACCGCTTGGCCGGGGTCGATGAAGGCGTCGACGGAATCGCGGAAGGGGCGGTGGGTCCTCACTTTCACCCACCCGCCAACCGCCTGAGTTGCCAGTCAGCGCCGGTACGAGACCTTCCCGGAAACCCCTGAAACGCCAACCTGTCGCGTGCGGATCGAGATCGATTCTGTGGGCCATGCGGGCATTCGGCATTGCCGGGAGATCAGGGCGAGCGCGGGTCGGGCTTCAACCGCCCGTGATCGGCATCTCATGTTCCGGTACGGGCTTCAGGCGATCGGGTCGACAAATCGTTCGAGCGAAACCGACGATGCGTTCAGCCCCTGTGCGCCGAACACTTTGGCCACCAGTTCGCCGTCAACAAAGAGGTCCGCCCCGCTTTGATCCGCGAAATCGGAAATCGTCACCGTCGGGTCCACCGGGTAGTCTGGCGATTTGAACTTGATGGTCATCAGATCCTCGGCCTGATCGAAATCCCGTATGATCGCGGTGCCGGTCTGGTCGGTGGAAACATGAATGTGGAAAGTGTCGGCACCCAGTCCGCCAGTGGCCCGATCATATCGGTCCAGAAAAAACACGTCATCGCCATCGCCGCCGTCGATCGTGTCGATTTCGCCATCTGTCAGATCGTCAAAACCGACAGACGCCGCCTCTCCCAACAGGAACTTGGCCAATTCGGTGTTGCCGCCGCCATACAGGTGGTCATCGCCGTCGCCGCCCGCCAACACGTCCTGCCCGTTCTGGCCGACCAGAATGTCCCGCCCGCCGCCGCCGTCCAGCAGATCGTGGCCGTCCACGGTGCCGGTGCCGTGTGATCCGCCGTCGCCAAACAACAGGTCCCGGCCCTTGTCGCCGAATAGATGGTCCTGGCCGGCGCCGCCGATCACGGTGTCGTCGCCGTTGCCTGCGCGCAATACATCGCTGCCGCGCCCGCCGTTCAAGAGATCATCGCCTGCGGCTGAATCAATGGTATCATTGCCCATTCCGCCAAACAGAGAATTGTCGCCACCGTTGCCCGAGATTACGTCGTTTCCGGTTCCGCCCCAAATCCGGTCGTCGCCGATTCCGCCCGTGATATGGTCGGCGCCCTGCTTGCCGAATATCTTGTCGTCGCCCCCGTTCCCGCGCAGAATATCATTCCCGTGTCCGCCATTGATCCGGTCATTGCCCCAGCCGCCGTCCAGTTCGTCGGCACCGGCGTGGCCAAGCAACCTGTCCCAGCCGGACCGGCCATGGATTTCGTCGTCGCCGCTTCTGCCCAGCAGCGTGTCGCCGCCGGCACGACCATCGATCAGATCGTCGCCACCCGTCCCGCTCAGGCGGTCACTGCCCGGCGTGCCGGTCCGGACAGCATCGGATTGAAGCAGGTCGCCTTGTTCGGAGACTCCGGAAACGAGGTCGACGCCATTGCCGCCCAAGGACGGATCTTCGGGGTCGGCATACGCTTGGGCGTCGGCATCTGATCCGCTGTCGATGAAGGCGTTGCTGATGGTATCGATCGCAAATCCCGACAGCAGCAAGCCGGCAAAAATGAGCAGTTCCATGGATCAGTCCTTTCCAAAATCGGGCAATCGTCACACAGGCCTTACACGGGCGTCAGGGCTACCTCTGCGGGGTCCAGACCCTGGGCACCCTGAACCGCCGCCACGACAACACCATTCAGCGCGACCGCAGCACCGGTGCCGTCGGAGAAATCGGTTACCGTCACTTCGGGTGGGCCGAGGGCGGCGGAATATTCAAGCTCCAGCGTATCGGTGGCGGGGTCAAAACCCTCGACCAGATCGCCGCGAACGAAATCAAGCACCTCGGCATCCGTGCCGGTTGCATCCATGTCCAGAAGATCGGTTTCGCTGGAAAATTCGCCAACGTCGTCGGCGTGGATCGCCGCGTCGTCGTCGTCGCCATCGCCAAGACCGCCAAACTCAAAGCCTGCCAATCCGGTTAAAGCCAGTAAAGACATCATCTACCGGGCCCCGCTCGCCTGCCGCTTGGCAGGCCATCAGGCCCCCGTTCATTCGCCACGATTGTTTTCAGTGCGGACCCATCCGCAATCCGAAAAGACGAATCCCCAGACGTTGGCACCATAGGCCCCTTGTGGGCTTCAGGCCAGTGAAATTCCGTTAACGTGCTGTAAACATGCGGTAATTTCGCCACGTTTCGGCAGATTTCGGTGCCAATGGCGACCAGCGGCCAGAACTGTTTCCAAGAAGGCTTAAATCGCTAGACTTGCTGGCAACGAAATGAGGCGAACAGGTGACAAGGGCGATGGCGGACGAACCTGTCGAAACGCAGAACGAACGGCTGGCGAAAGACATTTCCATGCTGCACGACGCGGTTCGTTCGGTGGACCGGCGTCTGCGGATGGGGCCGATGCGGCTGTTCGGCCTTCAGTTTCTGCGCGGTATCGCCTTTGGGCTGGGCAGCGTTCTGGGCGCGACGCTGGTGGTATCGCTCTTGATATATTCGCTGGCTTCGATCGATTTCATTCCGATCATCGGCGATTGGGCGGCGCAGATCGCGGAGCGGATCAGGACCAGATAGGGTGGCAATCTGCAACGCGTTCGGTCAACCGCCCCGTCGGCCTGATTTCGCAACCCCCACATACCGAACCAACCCGGTTCCAGGGCCATGCGCTTTCCGGATTTCTCATATTTGTCGATATATTCCAACGCGTTGCGGCGAAATCCGCTCGTCTAGCCGGCTAGACGAGCGGATCACGTTTTCGCGCCACACTTCGATTTTTCGCAGGGCGATCTGGCGGCGGGAAATGGATGATCGGCAGACCGCAGGGGGCGCCGGATTTGCGTCTTAATATCCGGGAAAGCGCCGACAGCGCAGGCGCTGAAATTCCCCAGTGGCATCGGCCGGCGTCACCCCGAATCCCGCCGTGCCGTCACCATCACAGCCGGTTCAGCAATTTCCTTGTCGGCCACGCATCGGCGGGCAGCCCAAGGCGCACCTGTTCCGCCTGAACCGCCTGACGCGTGCGTTTGCCAAGGATGCCGTCGATCTTGCCGACATCGTACCCCCGGGCCTGCAATTTGCGTTGCAGCGATTTCATCTCGGCATCGCTCAGAACCGGATCGGGATCGCCTGCCGTGAATACCGGTGCGCCGCTCAGCCGCGTTGCAAAATAGGCGGCGGTGGTGACATAGACAAAGGACTGGTTCCACTCGAAATACACCCGGTAATTGGGCATCGCCAGAAAAGCGGGCCCGTACCGCCCCTGCGGCAGCAGGATCGAGGCCCTCAGATTGCCGCCCGGCAACCGGCCGTCGCGCGCTTTCACGCCCTTGCGAGCCCACTCAGAGACCTTGCGCTCCGTATCCAGCCCGGTATTCCGCCAGTCGAGGTTTTTCGGAATGCTGACCTCGATCAGCCAGGGCTGGTTCGCCCGCCAGCCCAGATCGCGCAGCATACGCGCACCGGTCATGATCGCGTCCGGCGCGCTGGTCTTCAGGCGCACGTGCCCGTCGCCGTCACCATCCACACCTCGATGCAGGATATCATCGGGCAGCATCTGAACCATGCCGATTTCGCCCGCCCAGGCACCCGTGGTCGTCGCCGGATCGAAATTCCCCTGCTCGTAAAGCGAAAGCGCCGCGAATATCTGCGGGCGGAACAATTCGGGTCGGCGACAATCATGGGCCAGCGTCACCAGCGAATTCAGCGTATTGAAGTCCCCCTGAAACGCACCGTAATCGGTTTCCAGCGCCCAGAAGGCCAGAATGACCGACGGGTCCACGCCGTATTCGCGCTGCGCCCGGTCAAAAACGGCCTGGTACTTTCGGGCATTGATGCGCCCGTGATCCATGCGGTTCTGGCTGATGACCTTGCGCGAAAACTCGGTAAAGGTGGATTTGAAAATACCCTGCGCCCGGTCGCGCCGTATGACGGACGGATCATGCGCAACCGACTTGAAGAAGCGGTTGGCGATGCTGCGGGAATGGCCTTGGGCCACGGCCTCGCGTTTAAGGCCTTTGACGAATGCGCCGAAATCGCCGCCACATTGGGCGGCCTGCGCGGAAATCGGCGCCAGACTGATGGCAGAAGCGGCGAGAATGGCAAAACGCATGGAAACCTCTTAAAAAATCGACCGGCCCAGATTATCAGGGACGGGCCGCGTGGCAAGTGGCGCAGAAGTCACGGTTTCAGGCCACGTCAAAGACAAGCGGCCGGATCTGGTCGAATTTGCCGGTCGCCGCCAGCGCGGCGATGACGGCTCGGGAAACCGGTTGATCGACATAAAGCAACGCGATGGCGTCGCCGCCGATCGCTTCGCGCCCCAGGGTGAAGTTCGCGATGTTGACCCCGGATTCGCCCAGGGTCGAACCCAGCGCGCCGATGATGCCCGGCACGTCCTTGTTGGTCGTATAAAGCATGTGGTGCCCGATCTCGGCGTCGATATTGATGTCCTTGATCTGGATGAATCGCGGTTTCTTGTCCGAGAACACCGTCCCTGCGATCGATCGTTCCAGACCATCGGTGACCACGGTCAGCTTGATGTAGCTGTCAAAAACGCCTGATTTCGCCTGTGTCGTGGTCGAGATTCGGACGCCGCGTTCGCGGGCCACGACCGGGGCGGACACCATGTTGACCTCGGGATTGCTGATCGCCATCAACCCGGCGATGCAGGCAGAGTTCAGCGCCTCGGTGTTCATGCCGGCGACTTCGCCGTCGTACAGGATGTTGACGGCCTTGATGGGTTCGTCGGTCATCTGCCCGACAAAAGACCCAAGATGCGTCGCCAGTTTGATGAACGGTGCCAGAATTGGCGCTTCCTCGGCGGTGATCGACGGCATGTTGATCGCGTTGGTCACGGCACCGTTGATCAGGTAATCCGACATCTGCTCGGCCACCTGCAACGCCACGTTTTCCTGCGCCTCGGTCGTCGCGGCCCCCAGATGAGGGGTGACGACCACGTTCGCCAGACCGAATAGCGGGCTGTCGGTTGCCGGTTCGACCTCGAACACGTCAAAACCCGCCCCCGCAACTTGACCCGATTTCAACGCTGCGGCCAGCGCCTTTTCGTCGACCAGACCGCCGCGCGCGCAGTTTATGATCCGCACGCCGGGTTTCATGGCGGCAATCGCGCGTTCGTCGATGATCATCCGGGTCTTGTCGGTCAGCGGCACATGCAGCGTGATGAAATCGGCGCGGGGAAGCAGTTCCGCCAGTTCGACCTTGGTCACGCCCAGTTTTTCGGCCCGCTCTTCGCTCAGGAACGGATCATATGCCAGCACCTTCATGCGCAGGCCAATGGCGCGGTCCGCGACAATGGACCCGATATTGCCGCACCCGATCAGGCCCAACGTCTTGCCGGTGACCTCGGTCCCCATGAAACGAGATTTCTCCCATTTGCCGGCCTGCGTGGAATCGTTGGCCGCCGGAATTTGCCGGGCCACCGCCATCATCATGGTCACCGCGTGTTCTGCCGTGGTGATCGAGTTGCCAAAGGGCGTGTTCATCACGATCACGCCCCTGCGGCTGGCCGCGGCCAGATCGACGTTGTCCACCCCGATCCCGGCCCGCCCGATGACCCTGAGCCGTGGCGCGTTGGCCAGCAGCTTTTCGGTTGCCTTGGTGGCCGACCGGATCGCCAGCCCGTCGTAATCGGCGATGATTTTCAGCAATTCGACCTTGTCCTTGCCGATTTCGGGGCGGAAATCGACCTCGATCCCGTTGCTGCGGAAGATTTCGACGGCGGTTTCGCTAAGCTTGTCAGAGACAAGAACTTTGGGTGCCATGTTGCGGGTCCTTTGGTATTCTATTTCTTGGTGCGGGCCATTCAGAGTGCGGCCAATTCGGTCCGAAACGCCCATTCAATCCACGGTAGCAGCGCCTTGACGTCCTTTGGTTCGACCGTCGCGCCGCACCAGATCCGCAATCCCGGGGGCGCGTCACGATAGGACCCGATATCGTGGGCCACGCCTTCTGCCGCCAGCCGCGCGACGACCGCCCCGGCAAATTTCGCGGCGTCGCTGATCCGCGCGTCGTCGAAAGTCAGGCAAACGCCGGTCGTCGTGCGGGTCGCCGGATCAACGGCGAGGTTGCTCAGCCACGGCTTGTCCGCCACGAAATCATAGATCGCATCCGACGATTCCGCGGCCCGCGCGATCAGCGCCGAAAGGCCGCCGATGGATTTTGCCCAATCCAGCGCGAACAGGTAATCCTCGACCGCCATCATCGACGGGGTATTGATGGTGGCCCCCTCAAATATGGCCTCGATCAGCTTGCCGCCCCTGGTCATGCGGAAAATCTTTGGCAGGGGCCATGCGGGTGTATGGCTTTCAAGCCGCGCGACCGCGCGGGGCGACAGGATCAGAATGCCGTGCGCCGCTTCGCCGCCCATGACCTTCTGCCAGGAAAACGTGGTGACATCCAACTTGTCCCACGGCAATTCCATCGCGAACGCCGCCGAGGTCGCGTCGCAGATGGTCAGCCCGGCGCGGTCCGTCGGGATCACGTCGCCCGAAGGCAGGCGAACCCCGGCGGTCGTGCCATTCCACGTAAACACCACATCGTTGTCGAAATTGACCTGACTGAAATCCGGCAGCAGGCCGAAATCCGCGACATGGGTTACTGCCTTCAGCGGCAACTGGTTGACCGCGTCGGTGACCCAGACTTTGCCGAAACTTTCCCATGCCAGCACTTCCACCGACCGTGGCCCCAGCAGCGACCACATCGCCATTTCCACGGCACCGGTGTCGGATGCCGGAACGATGCCGATCCGGTAGTCGGACGGGATTTGCAGCACCTCGCGGGTGCCCTCGATCGCCGCTTTCAGTTTGGATTTTCCCAATGCCGAGCGGTGCGACCGGCCCAGCGCCGCGTCTGCAAGCGCCTGAAGCGTCCAGTTGGGCGGTTTGGTGCAGGGGCCGGATGAAAAATTGGGGTTCGCCGGGCGGATGCCCGGTTTTTCGATCGTCTGGTTCATGGTACCCTCGCAGATATGTGCCCTTCGTTGGGGAAGGGTGTCCCAAGGTCGGGATTAAGGCGCTGCCGGGGGTGGATCAAGGGCAAAATTCTGTGTAAGCGCCGCTTGGTGTGGCCATTGCGACAGAAAATCCGGTCCGATGTTCACGATAGGAAACCTGCGAAATGTTCATCGCAACGATATTCTGTTCCCCTGCCGAGCCGGTTCTGACCGTGGGCAACGTGCTGCCCTATCACAAGGAATTGGCGGGGGGCGAGTTTCGGTGGCTGCAAGAATGTGTCGCGTGCGAATTTACCGTGCCCGACCGCCCGGCCGCCGCCCGACGCGCCTGGCAAAGCCTCCAGGATCGTGGCGTCGATCTGGTCATCCAGAGGGCGGGGGCGAGGCGCAAGAAATTGCTGATCGCGGACATGGATTCAACGATGATCGGGCAGGAATGTATTGACGAACTGGCCGACGAGGCCGGATTCGGCGCCGAGGTCGCGGCGATAACCGCGCGTGCCATGAACGGCGAGATCGCGTTTGACGCGGCGCTGCGCGAAAGGGTCGCGCTGCTGGCGGGATTGCCCGAAACCGTGATCGATCGGGTGTTGGAAACCCGGATCACCGCCACCCCCGGCGGGCAAGCGCTGGTCGCGACCATGAAGGCCGCGGGCGCTTACACCGCTTTGGTGTCCGGCGGGTTCTCCGATTTCACCGAAAGCGTGGCGCACGGTCTGGGGTTCGACGAAAACCGGGCGAACACGCTTGAAATCAGGGACGGTGCGCTGACCGGACGGGTGGTGCCGCCAATTCTGGGGCGCGATGCCAAGGTTGCGGCGTTGCACGAAATCACCGCCGCGCGGGGCATCGGGCTGGACGAAGTCATGGCCGTCGGGGATGGCGCGAACGATCTGGGAATGCTGGGGCTGGCGGGGACCGGTGTGGCGCTCCACGCAAAACCTGCCGTGGCGGCGGCGTGCGATATCGTGGTAAATTACGGCGACCTGACCGGGCTGTTGTTCATGCAGGGCTATGGCCGGGCGGATTTCGTCGCGGCGTGATCGCGATTGCCTTCCGGTGCCCAAGCCGCATTGCTTGCGTGGTACGAGGCCGGATGCCCCGTCATACTGCGGACCGAACAACCGAAACACATCGGATGGCGGGTATCGGCCTCATGTCCGACGCTCGAGACCTGCCGGTTGCGCGGGAACAAGGGCGCAAGACCGCCGCGCATCATCGGGCCGCCCATTGGTCCGTCGGTATTATCCATTCCGCCCCCCTGCGCGCCGCAATTTCAATGCCGGCCCGTTTGAAAACCCTGAATCTGATGCCGCTCCGGCCCGACCGTGAACGGTTGCGAACTGGGAAATCGCCGATCAGCGCGCGGCGATCACCGCCTTCAGAAAGGCCACGGCTTCGTCGCTGTGCCATTCGGCGTCGCCGCGCATCCGGGCGATCTCGGACCCTTCGCGGTCCAGCAGGATCGTGATCGGCAGGCCGAACACACCGATCAACCCCGCCAGTTGTTGCGGCGGGTCGCGCAGGGTTTGAAGCGTGGTGATTTCGGCATCTTCAAAAAACTTCTCGATGGCAGGGACCGGGTTGCGACCGGTCGCGACCAGCACCACCTCGAAATCATCCCCGCCAAGTTCCCGTTGCAGCGCATCCAGCGAGGGCATTTCCTTGCGGCAGGGCGCGCACCACGTTGCCCAGAAATTCACCAGCGTGATCTTGCCCTTGAATTCCGAAAGCGAGTGGTTGGCACCCTGCATGTCAGAAAGCGTGTAGTCCGGCATT
>CAZRLO010000021.1:0-31312 GCA_964600965.1 uncultured Rhodobacter sp. | reverse complement strand
CTTTGTGGACCACCGGCTGACGGCCATGGGGTGCGGTCATTACGAATTCCAGCCCGCGTTCCCGCGCATACTTTTCCGCCGCCACGCGGGTGTCAAACCGCAGGCGCACCTGGCTTTCCATATCACCTGAACTGGTCCAGCCCATCAAAGGGTCCACCTCGCGCGCCGCGCCCGGCGCGAATTCCAGAACCCACTTCCGGGTTCCGGCCTGACCGGACTGCATTGCGTTTCGGGAGGGTTGAAAGATGCGGGCGCGCATGGATTACCTCGGACGATGTACCGGGTCTGTTATCCGCGATGATCGAACGGTTCGCAAGGGGCAGGTCACTTCGGGGGCCAGCATTTTGGGAGGGTGCCAACCGGAAACAAGGGAGCGAGGGGTGGGGTGGGTGGTGCTGTCCCCGGTTGGCAACCATTTCTGCTGCTTGCAGGATCATCAATGGCACAGGCGCGTCACCGGGGCAAGAAAAACCTTTCGCTTAAGTTGTGTATTTTTGAGACAATTTCTACTTAAGGTGTTAACTCCTTCTTAACCTGAATTAACGGATGCCGCGCCACCGCCCGGCCTCTTTGCGCGCTTGCGCATCAGAAGCTCAGCGAAACATCCTGATGCCCGGACCGGCACGAGGCCATGAACAGCGCCTGTTCGCGGCTTAGCTTGGGCTGCATCCGGGCCCCGATCGTGTCGCGAATGCCGTCCAGATAAATCTGCAATGGCCCCCGCAACGACGCATTTGCCGCTGTGCGCCATAGGCGTTGTGCCGAAAACTCGGCGACGGCGCGGTCGTAGTGATCCAGTGCCTTGTCCAGATCCGGTGTCTTTGCCTTCAGGGCGCGACGCGACTTGGACAATTCCGATTTGATGTCCGATGTGCCGCTCAGCTTGCCAAATTTCCGGCCCAACGCCTTGACCTCTGCTTCGGCAACCGCCGCGTCGCCCGCTTCGATCACATCCCGCAACTTGCGCAACTCATCTTCAAGCGCCGCCAAAGGCCCGCTGTCGTTCAGAATTGCGACCATGGATTGCACAGCCTCGACCGCGTTGTCGGCCTGACGACGGTAAACCCGGCGCGCCTTTACCTCGCCTGCCAACAGCGTGTTGAAGGCCTGATAGACGCCGTCCCAGTCGTCCGGCAGTTCCGCGCTCAGGCGTTCCGCCTCTTGCAGTTGTGCATCCAGTTGCGATTGCAGCGCGTCCCGGCGTTCGGCCTGTTCAACCCTTTGCGACCGCCCGATCTGGACCCGCAGCAGCGCTGCTTCGTCGTTGGCTCTGCGGATCGACTTTTCGATCTGTCGAACGAACCGCAATTGCGGCCGGTAGGCATCGGTTGCGTCGTGAACCAATTGCGCGGCGGCAAAAGCGGCATCCAGCGATGCAAATGCGCTTTCGGCGTCCTGAAAACCCTGCGTCAGATCGCCTGCCAGATTTGCGGGAAGATCTCTCAGGTCAAGCGCAAGGGCGGCAGAGACGGCAGCCCGCGTGGCCCCGTTATCGTTGGCCAGTTTGTCGCCGGCATATTCTTCCAGGCATTGCTGCAATTTCGGATTTCGTGGCGGCGGCGAGGTTTCCGACAGAAAGCTGACGCGGTTCGGAAGATAATTTACCAGTTGCGGATAGTTCCCGACGATCAGCAACGCCCCCAATTGCAGGCAAATGAACGCAACGACGCCTTTGTACATCTGCACCGTCTTGACCGCCGCCGGGGCCACGCCACGCAGATAGAACAGCGCAAATCCAAACGGAGGGGTCAAGAACGAGGTCTGGATGTTCAGCCCGATCATCACCCCCAACCAGACAGCCGTGATGTTGGCCGACGGGTCCGCCAGCAGAATCGGCGCGACGATGGGTACGACCACCACGGCGATCTCGATGAAATCCAGGAAAAAGCCCAGCACAAAGATGACCGCCATCACGATCACGAACTGCGACCAGAATCCGCCCGGCAGCGAATTCAGGAACTCGCGCACAAGATCTTCGCCGCCAAAGGCGCGAAAAGCGGCGGTCAGCATCGCCGCACCCAACAGGATGATGAAAACCAGCGACGTGGTTTTTGCGGTTTCCAGCATCACGCCCTGCAACGTGTTCTCGATCTTGTAGGCCCGCCACGCGCTCCAGACCAGCGCCACCAACAGCATGACCGAACCGACAATGCCGATCTGAATGCCAAGCCAGTCTTCCGGCGAGGATATCGCCTTGATGTTCATCTCGAACCGGTTGATCGCGAAAGCCAGCAGGCCCAGCGCCAGCAACGCCAGAACCGCAGGGGCAAAGGCCAGACGCTGCCCCTCGGTCAACCGATAACCCGCCATGATCAACGCACCGGCCGCCCCGATGGCACCGGCCTGATTGACGGTCGCGACGCCGGTAATGATCGAACCCAGAACCAGAAAAATCAGCGTCAGCGGTGGGATCAGCGTCAGAGTCACCTTGCGCCAGAACCGCGCGTCGAATTTGCCGTCGTAATGGATCGCAGGCGCGGAACTTGGCCGGATCATCGCGAAGATCAGGATATACGCCATATAAAGCCCGACCAGCACCAGTCCCGGCACAAACGCCCCCAGAAACATTTCGCCGGCACTGGTGGACACCACGTCGAATACCGACGGCATCGACAATTCGCCCGTGGCCTCTTTGTACAGGATCTTGCGCGCCGAACTGGCCTGATCGGTGGCCGAGGCCAACTGGTCGGCCAGAATGATCAGCACGATCGATGGCGGAATGATCTGGCCAAGCGTCCCCGACGCAGCGATGGTTCCGGTCGCCAATGACGGTGAATAATTGTTCCGCAGCATCGCCGGCAACGAAATAAGCCCCATCGCCACCACTGTTGCACCAACGATCCCGGTCGTCGCGGCCAGCAGCGCCCCCACGAAAACCACCGAAATGCCCAACCCGCCCGGGACCGGCCCGAAAAGCTGGGCCATGGTCACCAGCAGATCCTCGGCGATTTTGGACCGTTGCAGCATGATGCCCATGAATATGAACAGCGGAATGGCGATCAGCGTATCCCGCTCGACCTCCCAATAGACGCCGCGCAGGTTGGTTACCCCCGCCGAAAGCCATTGCAGCGGACCGCCAGTGTGAAAAAAGGAATCTGGCGAACCCGTAAAAATAAAACCGGTGATGGTGGCCAACCCGATGGTCAGGACCGCAGCGCCCGGCAACGCAAAGGCGACGGGAAAGCCCGACCCCAGCGCCGTCGCCATGATCAGGATCAAGAGAGCCAGAAATAACAGTTCCATCACTCAGCCCTCACGACACCATGGTTTCATGTTCGACATGCCCGGGCTCCCCCCGGAAATCCGCCACCGACTCAAACAGGTAACTGACGAACTGGATCAGCATGGTGATCGCAAAAATCCCGAGAAACGCCGCCATTTGATATTTGATGAACATGCCAACGCCGCCGGTCTGGGTGATCTCGAAATTCATAAGGGGGCTGTTGATGATCGACTGGTGGCCGTTGAACCCGATCGCAAGAATGACCCAGCTCGTGCTCATTCCCAGCAGGATCGATCCCCAGGCATTGATGAAGCCCCGCGTGCGCTTGCCGAACCCTGCATAAAGTACATCGACGCGAACGTGCCCCTCGTCAAACAACGTGTAGGCCGACGCGAACAGGAACAGGGCCGCATACCAGTACCGAACCAGATCACCCATCAGCGCCTGTTCATAGGAAAACACGAACCGGCTGACCACGATCGACAATTCCGCCAGCACGATCAGCAATGCCAGCCATGCGAAACCCAGTGTCCGGGTGAAATAGGCGATGACGAACCCCGTGATCACCAACGGAATATGGACGTACGAGCCGACAAATCGCGCCAATCCCAGCGATCGGACCATGTCGGCATCGACGAACAGGATCAGCAGTTTCTCTACCCGCATGAAAGCAATTGTGACATCGGCGATGCCGATCAGCAGCACCGACCAGAAACATGCGCGGATCAGGTAAACGTTGAAATTGTGAACGCGTCTTGCATCGGCGCGCAAGGTCGTTTCCGGCCCGCGAAATACCAGAAAATTGACCAGACCTACACAAATCACGTAGGCGGCAAGCGGCAGGGTCGCAGCCGCGCCACCGTCCGAGAATATGGCCCGGGAAACCGGTATTCCAAAACCGACATCCAGCACATTCTCGATCAGAAATGCCGCAAGAAAGCCCAGAACCGACCAGCCCGCCGCGCGGACCACCAATGTCCGGCGATCCGAACCCGGCGCTCGCAGGTCGACGCCCTGTTCGCTCATGAAATCCCCCGCCCGACGGCGCGCAGCTACGCCGCCCATCCTGTTGTTCTCATACCGCCCCGGCCTGAATGCCGGGACACAACGGGCGGAGCTGACGCCCCGCCCGAATTCTCAATGCTTTCGAATTGCTCAGCCCAGGCCAAGAACCCGGTTGCGCTGGTTGACGAATGTCACCTCGAACAGCGCCATCGCGCCGCCGATCTCGCGCAATTTCGACTGGAAGGCATCGTCGATCTTGGCCGCCAGTGCCGAATGTGCGCGGGTTTCCTCGAACACTTCGGCTGCAGCTTCGCCGAACGCATCCCAGACATCATCATTGAAGGCGCGAACCTGAACGCCGTGCTCGTCGACCAGTTTTTTCAGGAATTCGCCGTTGCGGGCCATGGCTTCTTCGAACTGGGCGGCGTGCTCTTCGTTACACGCGGCTTCGATGACGGCCTGTTCCCAATCCGAAAGGCTGTTCCACCAGCTAGCATTCATGCCAAACGCCAGAACCGATCCCGGCTCGTGCATGCCGCCGGTATAATAGTATTTGGCTGCTTCATAGAATTTCATGAAGTAGTCATTGAACGGTCCAACCCATTCGGTCGCATCAATGGCACCGGATACCAGGTTTTCGTAGATTTGGCCGCCGGGTACAGAGATCGTCGACACGCCGAGTTTCGACATGACCGTGCCGCCAAGGCCCGGAATCCGCATTTTCAGACCCTTCAGATCCTCAGGCGAATTGATTTCCTTGTTGAACCAGCCACCGGCCTGTGTACCGGTGGAACCGACCAGCAGGGCCTTCAGGCCGAATTGGCCGGACATCTCGTCCCACAGGGCTTGTCCGCCGGAAAACTTGATCCAGGCATTGTGCTCGATCGCGGTCATGCCGAACGGCACGGCGGTGAAATAGGCGAATCCCGGATGCTTGCCGACCCAGTAGTAATCAGCAGCGATATAGGCCTGGCTGTTGCCCGATGCGACTTCGTCAAACGAGTCGAAGGCGCCCACGCGCTCGCCCGCAGCGAAGTATTCGGTTGTCAGTGCACCCTGAGAAAGTTCGGTGATCCGCGCAGCGACCCGCTGTGCGGAAATCCCCAGACCCGGGAAATCCCGAGGCCAGGTCGAAACGATGGTCATGGTTTTGCTGCCCTGCGCGATTGCAGGGGCGGCCAGCGTGGCGCTCCCGACGCCTGCCAGTGCGGCACCTTTCAGAAACTTACGACGTTCCATTGAACTTATTTCCTCCGTGTTTGCATTCTTTCGACTTGGGCGGCATTTCAGGCACACTCTTCCCGCGCCCGGACTCTGCCGCTGGCGGCATCTTGCCTGTGTTTCAACGCGAAAGGCAATGCTTTTTTCCATTTGGAAAAATTCCGCGCGGCCCCTGCCCTAGGCCCCGCGGTATCGCGCCACGAATGCCTGCAAGATGCGCTCGGGCATGTTCACGGTCTCGGCGCGGCAAAGCTCGATCAGTTTTTCGGCATCCTCGGGGCGAAAGTATCCCCGGTGCCGATAGATGTTGATCCGCAGCTCGAACCCGGCGCTGTCGGCTTCGGGATGAAATTGGGTGGCATAGACATTTTCGCCATGGCGGATCATCTGATACGGGCAGTCCGACGAGGATACCAGATGGGTGCAGCCGGACGGCAATGCCTGAACCGCCTCTTTGTGGCCAACGAAGGCGCGGAATTCATGCGGCAGACCGGCCAGCAACGCATCGGTCGCACCTGCCGGTTCGATCCGGCACGTCGTCGCACCAACGGGTTCGCTGTATTGCGCCTTGCTGACGTCACCGTTCAGATGATGCGCCAGAATGCCGATGCCGTAACAGCAACCCAGAAAGGGAAAATCCGTCGCCGTGATTTCCGGCATCAGACCCAGTGTCGCCGCCTCGATCCGCTGTTCGACGCCGGACTTTTGCGCCACCGCGTCACTGACGCATCCCGGCCCGCCGCCCACGATCACCCCGGCGTAATCTGCAAGCGACAGGTCCCCGGGCACCGGTTCCTGATCCAGCCGGATGCGGCGGGTTTCGTCGGCTTGCAGGCCGCCCTTGGCCAGAAACGCGGCGTACTCGCTGTCCGAAGCCTCGGTCTCGGGGCGTAATTGCAGGATCAGAAAAGGTTTCATGCGGATCGTTTAAGGAGCTGGTATCGCCCCTTAATCCCAATGCGAGAAACCGGCGTCAACCCGCGATGTCACCGGCGTATGTGTCACGGGCGCATGTTGGCGTCAGTCCGGCGAAAACAGGGTAAAGCATGCCCGGCCACGGTCCTTGGACTGATAAAGCGCAATGTCGGCGTCGTTACACAATTGCGCGGCGTCCGGGTTGCGGTAAAGTGAAGATACCGTCGTGCCGATGCTGGCGCTGATCCGGCAGGTTGCGCCGCCAAAGCGGATCGGTTGTTCCAACCGTTCGATGATACGCGCGGCGATGCGGTTCAGGGTCGCCGTGTTGTCGCAATTCATCAGGACCAGCACGAATTCGTCGCCTCCGGTGCGGGCCACGATGTCTTCGGCCCGGGTCTCTTGCACGAAAATTCGCGCCGCCGTCTGCAGGACATGGTCACCCGCCGCGTGGCCGTGCGTGTCGTTGACCGATTTGAAATAATCCAGATCGACATGCATCAGACCGAACTTTCGCCCTTCCCCGCCATCAGTCACCCGCGCCAGTACGTGATCCAGCGCGCGCCGGTTCTTGAGGCCGGTCAGCGTGTCGGTGAACGCCTGTTCCTCGGCGGCGACACGGGCCACTTGCAGGCGATTGTTCAGGCTCTTTGATTCCTCCAGTATCGCGGTCTGCGCTTCGATCAGATAGAGCATTTCGACCGTTGGATCGTTTGGGGCAAAGTCTTTGTTTTTCAAGTCGAATTTCTGAACCAATTCGGTAACCGAGATGCCCGGTGCAAGATTCAGGATCGCCCCCTGATCGCGTGGCAACGCAATGATCAGACCTTTCAATGACACCTGCGGATCGTGCCGCAACAGAACCTGCGCCGCCGCGCCGTCGCGCGCCAGCAGGTCGGGCATCAACTGAATGCCGCGCGGCCGCCGGATTTCCAGAAACTCGGTCATTCGCCGCCCGACGATCGCCATACCGGGGCAAAGCTTTTGCAGGGTCGGCCCAACCCGCAGAATATGCCCAGTCGGCCCGACCCACAGATGCATCGGCATCAAGCGGTCCAGCCCGATCTTGCCCAGGACCGGGCCGTTCCGATAGGCCCGCCGGTTGGTCGCGGACATGCCCGATCTCGCGGCCATCAGCGCCCCTGACCCAGCGTAAATTCCCGTGCCTGGGCAAAATCACTGTCCAGCAGCCGGATCGAAACCTGATCGACGTCGCCGGTATCATCGCGCCCGGGGGTGTGATCCAGAAAGACCAACGCGCCGTAATCGTCGGCCATGGCGCGCAATATGCCCAGCGCCAGCGCACCGAACCCGCGCTGTTCCCAGCGATAGATCAACGTGTAATTTCCATGGGTGTGCTCACGCAATTCCAATTCCGGAAAATCCAGCCCCGGCAGCGCCAACGTGGCACGGTCCCGCAAATCATCCAGCGAATGCAGGAATTCACCGAACGTCTCGCCCCCGAACCTGAGCAGGCGGCGCACCGCGTCCAGATCGGGCCTTGTGACCAGATAGGTGCCGATATCCTCCAGCAATCCGGCGCGATTTCGTTTCAGGCGGGCACAGGCAGCCCCCAGCACACTTTCGATGATTTCGGATTCATAGGTCAGCATCGGTTCAAACTGGTCAAAACCGATACCCGCATCCCGGCAAATGCCGGTCCAGACATCGGTGCCGTGATTGTCGGAAATAAAGCTCTGAACCGACCGGTTCACCAAACCATGCACTTGAAACCCTCCGCACCTGCCCGAACGCCCGGCAAGATTAGGGCCAGCCAGTTAAGATTTCCCTCAAACCGACCCGCGATTATCTCGGTGGCAGAATCTGCACGCCGTTGATTTCCAGAGCGTTAAGCCGGGCGGGTGCAAAGGCAAATTCGCCGTTCAGAATTGCGGAAATCAGTTGCTTGCCGGATTCCGCCTCAAAATCGCCCCCCAATGCCACGGGATCGATCCGGAACCGGTAACCCGGTGTATGATGACTGGCCGAGATCGTTGCGATTCTGGCACGTTCCTGCTTCGGATCCACCCAGAACAGGACGCCGTCGGTGCGCGCGCGCGATGGATCGAACTTCCCGACCACCAACACGCATCCGCCGGTGCCGTTGGTGCGGCAGGCTGCCAGAATGGGCGCGCGCATGCCCCATGGAATCTCGGCATAAAGGTCTGGCGGGACTTCGGCCGAAATCGGACGGACCGGAAGCTTGGCGATCAATTGCGCAAGTGCGTCCTCCGAAACGGGATCGGACGATCCCGCTCTGTCGGCCCACCGGTTTTCGGCCTGATCGAATTGGGTAAAACGCATCGCCAGTTCCGTCTCGCCAGGTTGTTCGGCCAATTTGCGCAACCGCTGTAACGCTGCCGTGCCGGCCTGTCCCCAATCTTCTTTCAGGCTCCACAGATCGAGGTCCGTGACGCCCAGCCGCCCGGCATTGAACCGCGCGATATGGCTGTTTGCCGATAGCCGCTCGGCATTCAGCACCGGCGTCAGCCAGACCAGCGCCAGCCCCATTGCCACGATCGCCATCGAGCGGTTGGCGGTGCGGATTCGCGCGCACCAGCCTGCGCCCATCAGAACCGACCCCGCATACGCCAGCGCATAGCCGAACGCGACAAGCGCCAGCAGCGTCGCCGCCAACCGCGCCGGTGTCCAGCCGTATTGCGCCACGCGCGCCCATATCGCGTAGATTGCGATTCCCGTAATTACGGGCAGCAGCAGCGAAAGCGCTTTGCCGCACAGAACCATCAGCCGCGAGCCTGCCGCATCAGCGTCGCGACCGTCCACGCTGGCGGAAATCAACGTCACCGCACCCATGGCAATCGCCAGCATCGTACCCGCCGCCGACAGCGACCCGAACACCTGTTCCAATCCGCGAAACGGCACCAGAACAATGAAAAGGCCGACCACGACAGCAACCGGCGGCAACAGCAACCGCAGCAATTGCAGCGCCAGCGACCGAAGTGTCGATACGATCACTTTCATCTCGTCCAGAACCGCCAGCGCCAGTCCCAACACGATTCCGGTCAGCGGCATTGCGAACCACAATTTTTCGATCAGGTCGCCCAAAAGGCCAAAACCAACCAGTTGCAGCAATTGATCGGACAACAGAACAACGATCCAGAACAGCCCGGTAAAGGAAAAGGCGGTAACCATTCGAACGAAATTCGACCACGCGTGATCAAAAAGACCCTCGTAATCCCGCCATCCGGCAGGTGCCGTCCGATGTGCCAGGATGAACGGCAGAGGCAACCAGATCAACAGAGTCAGCGCAAATATCGGATGCCCGGTTTCCAGAAAACCCTCGACCCGTACATGGCGAAAACTGGCCCAGAAAAATACCGCGGATGCGGCCACGGCAACGGCCAGTGAAAACGCCAGCGCCGCCCTGATCGGCAACCGACCGTTCAACAACAACAAAGGTATGAAGAACGCCGCCGCGAAAGACGCCAGCAGCAACAAGACCCGCGGATCGTCCAATCGGTTCGGCAGATAGTCGAGCAACAGCCAGAAGGCGCTGCCACCCAGCCCTCCGATGGCCGCCAATTGCAGTCGGTTTCGCATTCCATCTCCTCGGCCCATCGCGGCCCCTTTGTGGTCGCCACCTGATCGTGCAAAGCTACGGCCCGCACCGGTATCAGGTCAACGTGGGTTCACGTGCCCCACGCCTCCGTTCCAATTGGTGAAAATATCCCGGGCAGAACCAGCGGCCCCGAAGGGGCGCCAGAGATTGGCCCGCAGGGCCGCAATATGGATCAGAAATCGGTCGGTGCGCCGCCTTCTTCCTTGCGTTTGGCGACAAAGGCCGACAACTCTTCCCTGATCGCGTCGTCCAGCGGTGGCGGCGTGTATTCGGCCAGAATGTCCTGAAATATCCCGTGTGCGCGCTCCGCCGTCCAGGTACCACCGTCCAGTTCCCAGGCTTCGTGATTGCGCCAGTCGCTGGCAAAGGGTGCGTAAAACGCGGTCTCGTAACGTTGCTGCGTGTGATCCACGCCAAAGAAATGCCCGGTCGGCCCCACCTCGCGGATGGCATCGATTGCAATATCCTCGGGTCGGGTCGCCCAGGTGGCGGGCTCCAGATAGCGCTCGATCATTTGAAGCACTTCGCAATCCATCACGAATTTTTCCGGACTTGCGATCAGACCGCCCTCCAGCCAGCCCGCGGAATGATAGACGAAATTGGCGCGGCTCTGCACGGCGGACCAAAGTGAGTTGCAGGTCTCCCACATCGCCTGCCCGTCCGGCACGTTGGCCGCGCATACCCCGCTTGCCCGCATCGGTAGCCCGTAGAACCGGGCCATCTGTCCGGTCATCTGCGTGGCCCGCATATATTCCGGCGTGCCGAAGGCCGGCGCGCCGGATTTCATGTCGACGTTGGAAGTAAACGTGCCAATCGCCGCCGGTGAACCGGGATTGATCACCTGCAACAGCACGATCGCCGCGATCCCCTCTGCAATCGACAGCGTGACCGCGCCGGACATCGTGACCGGCGCCATCGCACCTGCCAGCGTGAAAGGCGTCACGATGGTCGGCTGACCGCGACGCGCATGGATCATCGCACCTTCCAGCATCGGGAAATCGTGCTTCAGCGGGCTGACCGAGTTGATGTTTGTATACATGTGCGGTGCGCTGTCGAATTGTTCGCGCGTCAACCCGCCGGCGATGCGGGTCATCTCCATCACATCCTCGACCCGTTCGCGTCCCAGACTGTATGCGTGGACAACCTTGTCGGTCAGGATCAGTTTCTCGGAAACGCAATCCAGATGGCGGACGGAGGCGTGAATGTCGATCGGCTCCACCGGATAGCCGCCGGCAAAATGGATGCAGTTGAAATACTGGGTCAGCTTCATGAGGTTGCGGAAACCCTCGAAATTCCCAGGAATTTTTCCGGTCTTCAGGTCCATGTAATTTGGCGGCGACGATACATTCCCGAACAGGATGTGATTGCCTCCCACCGGAATTGCCCGGTCGGGATTGCGCGGGGTGATGGTGAATTGCTCGGGCACCTGGCCCACCATTTCCATCACGAAATCCCGGCCCATCCGGACATTCGTGCCGTCGACCTTGCATCCGGCCCTGTTCAGGATGGCACAGGCCTCGGGGTGCAGAAACTCTATGCCCAGATCCTCGAGTATCCGCATGGCACCGTCATGGATCGCCTGCACGCCGTCGCCATCCAGCGGTTCGGTCGGGCGGTCCGAATTGATCGGTATGCGCCAGGGCATCTGGTCGATCGCCTTGGTGGAGGAGCGCCGGGTGTTGCCCGCGCGTCCCCCGCTTCTGGTTCTTTTGGTCACCCGGTTTCTCCAGTTCGGTGCGGATCGATGGAACGCCGCCGTTGCGCGGGCTTCTTGGGTGAAAGCGACGTGCATTGTCGTTTTTCGGGTGCCGTGGGCGACGGAGCATCCGAGCGATACGCCGCACTGACGGTTCGTAAAGGTGTGAATGTTGAAAGTGCCGGGTGAATTCACTGATTTTGGGGACGGCAAGATATTCATTTCGTGGCTACGGGCTGCCGGGATTTGCGGCCGGGTGTCAGCGGTGCGGCAATATCGGGTGTCGCATCAGGAAACCGGCAATTTGGCGGTTCTGCACGTTGTTGGAGAGTTGTGCATCCCACAGTTTCTTTGCGTGACTAAAATATTTTAGTCACGCAAATACCGTTGTTTCAAATGATTGATCTCAAACGATAAATCTCGTCCAAAACCCGCCCGCGATCTTCGTTGCGACGGGAATTTCCGCGGGCCGGATTAAAGAAAATGCATCAGTATGTATCCAAAACCCGCAGCGCAACCCGCGGCGTTTTTTTGGGTTGCTGGAAACCGAACTGGCGCAAACAGCCGCAACCGTTTCAATCAAGCCATGCCGGTATGCCGCCGATATTGTCCAGAATGACGTCGGCGAATGGCGCGAGCTCCTCTTTCCCCGCCATCCCCGTCAAAACCCCGATCGTGGTCATGCCCGCAGCGCGCCCCGCCCTGAGGTCGTGGGTGGAATCACCGACCATCGCCACCTGTTCCGGCGCCAGCCCTGCCTTCGTGCAGAATTCGACCTGCATGCCGGTCGCGGGCTTGGCCCCGAAACCGCTGTCGTAACCGGCAACGAAATCGAACAGATGCAAGATATCGGCGGTGGCAAGATGCGCGCGCGCCGGGGCCTCGGCGTCGTTGGTGGCGACGCCAAGGCGCAAACCCGCCGCGCGAAACCCCGTCAGCAACGGGATCAGCGGCACCGGCTCAACCTGCGGTATCGACGCGGCAACGTCGTTGAGATGGCCGAGCAGATCCCTCTCTTCCCAGTCCGGGGCGACCGCAAGCAGGGCCACAGCCACCTCGTCGGGCGTTCCGGCAATGATCACGCTGTCACGGGTAAAGGTCTGGTTTGCGAAATCATAGCCCAGCCCGGCCGCCAGTTCACCCGCCTTCGCAGCGTCACCACGCGCTACATCCAGAAACACCTGCCGTGCCCAGGGGCCCCAGGTGCTTTGAAAGTCAAAAAGCGTGCCGTCCTTGTCAAACAGCAGGCCAGCGATGGAACTTGTCATCTTCGCCCCCCAAAATCCCCCGCCGCAGATTTCCCTTTCGCGCCGACATGTACAACCGGCAATTCCGGTTTCCTGAACAAATTTTGATTGACATTGACAAATATATGATTGATCCTGTCAATTATGAGCAAGTCCTACAACCTGCACGACGCCCCCGGATACCTGCTGACCCTGCTATCGCGCATTAGCGAGCGGCGGTTTGAACGTGGCCTTGCCCCGCTGGGGCTTACCCGGGTCAAATGGTGCGTATTGCTGGCCGTCGGGCAAGAAAACCACCACCGCCCCTCCGAAATCGCCGCATTCATCGGCATCGACCGCACCGCGACGTCACGGGCATTGCGTGGCCTGGAAGCTGACGGCTTGATCACACGTTCCAACGGCGCGGGCGACGGGCGAACGCGCAGCGTCGATGTGACCGGTGCCGGCACCGCGAAACTGGCGCAAGCCAACGTGATCGCCCGTCAGAACTCGGATCACTTCGCCGATAAACTGTCTTGGTACGAGCGTGAAACCCTTGGCGATATTGTCAGGAAATTGATGTCGGGCGAAACCCGCGACGTCGCGAACCTCTGACCGGGCCGGCACGATGGGCAGGGTATTTTCCTACAAGAACCGCCCCGTGCATCTGGGCCCCTATCCGCTGGAAAAGCTTTCGCGCCAAGACCAGCCGACCCCGCTGCAAGACGTGCCCGATGTCCCGGCGTTGAGCTTCCGGCGCCCCGACGCACCTGCGTCGCTGGTCAACGCCATGTGGGAATATCAGGCGATGCTGGACGCCACCCGCGACGGGCTGGTCAAGCAGGCGCGTGCCACGATCCCCGACGATCTGCGCGAACGGGCGCGTAACCTGAAATCTTTCGGCTACTATTGCGACGCCTCGATGATGGGAATTGCAGCCGTTTCCAAATGCATGTGGCTTCAGGACCCCAAGGTCAATCCGGACGTTTCCGCTCTGGCGACAAGGCTCCGCACAGGGCAGGCCAAATCCTTTGCGTCGGGCATCGATGCGGTCGTGGCCGGCCTGCGGGAATCGGTCGATGCCCCGCCCCGGGATTGCCGGCATCATCGCCATGCCATCGTGTTTCTTTTCGAATACAACCGGGAACCGGCCGCCGGCGAACCGGGTTGCGATTGGCTGGCCGACGCCCGGCGCCACCGCGCCTGCCTCAGGGCGTCGGAAATCGGGGTGACGCTGGCGCATTACATCCGCTTGCTTGGCTGGGGTGCGCGCGCCCATAGCGGTGCGGCAAGCGACGCGCATCTCGGCAGGCTGGCCGTCGCGGCGGGGCTGGCCACATGGGAAAACGGCGCGCTGGTGAACCCGTTTCTGGGTTCGGAATTCGGCATCGGTGCGGTGACGACCGATCTGGCGCTCGCGCCCGACCGACCGCTGGTGCCCGGGCAGTCGCCGGGCGCTGGCTGGCGCACCGGGCTTGGCCGGCACGCCAAGAACGCGTGGAACCGCGACCCGTACCGCACCCGGGAATTTCGCGCCGGCCCGCATCCGTTTGAAACGCTGAAAAGGCGCGATTTGCCAACGACCTATATCGACCGGCCAAACGTTGCCCGTGTACCGAAACGCGCCGATATGTTTGCCCGCTCGCTGTTTGGCGATCTTGGTCCGATTGCGCAGGAGGCTTCGAAGGGGGGAAATTACGTCCGCAAGTCCGCAACCGCCTTCGCGTATCGTCCGACATTGGCGGCTTTCGTGTTCCTGCAGGACGGCGAATCCGCGAAACCCCATCCCGAAGCCACCGGCAGCGCAGATGAAAATGCAGCCAGCATCAAGGCGGCAGCCTATTTTCTGGGCTGCGACGCGGTTGGCCTATCGCAATGCCCGGACTGGGCCTACTATTCGCACGATTCCGAGGGTCAACCCATTGATCCTTATCACTCAAACGCCATTTCGATGATCATCGATCAAGGTCACGAAACGATGGAGGGTGCCAGCGGCGACGACTGGATCGCCTGCGCCCAGTCCATGCGCGCCTATTTGCGGTTTTCCCTTCTTGGCGGGATCATCGCCCAGCAGATCCGCAATCTCGGCTACACCGCCCGCGTCCATTCGGTCATGGACGGCGAAGTGTTGCAGCCGCCGCTTTTGCTGTTGTCGGGTCTTGGCGAGGTCAGCCGCATCGGCGAGGTGATCCTAAACCCGTTCCTTGGCCCTCGGCTGAAATCGGGAGTCGTGACCACGAACATGCCGATGACCCACGACAAGCCGATCGATTTCGGCCTGCAAAAATTCTGCGAAGCCTGCAACAAATGCGCCCGCGAATGCCCGTCCGGTGCAATCACTGCCGGGCCGAAAAAGATGTTCAACGGTTATGAAATCTGGAAATCCGACAGCCAGCGCTGTTTGACCTACCGCGTTTCCCAGAAAAACGGCGCGATGTGCGGGCGCTGCATGAAAACCTGCCCCTGGAACCTGGAGGGAATATTCGCCGAACGTCCGTTTCGCTGGGCGGCGATGAAGGCGCCGTTTACGGCGCGGGCGTTGGCAAAACTGGACGATCTGATCGGCAATGGCGAGGTCAACGCGGTCAAGAAATGGTGGTGGGATCTGGAAATGACCGGCGAAGGCCCCTATCGGCCAACCGAACATCCCGTGAACGCACGGGCGCTTTCCAAAAATCTGAACGTGGAATTCGAGGATCAGACGCTTGCGGTCTATCCTGCCAATCTTGCACCGCCTCCCTATGCGTGGCCGTTTCCCGCCGATCGCGAAGCCGGAATTCGGGCCCATGATGCCCTGATCAGCGCCAGCGAACATCGCGCGCGCCGCGCCAGCGGTGTGCCGCCAGAACACGTTTACACCAACGATCAGACCGAAGCCCCGGTCATCCAAGTTGTCGTTTGCGGGGTCGAGCGGATGGCACCCGACGTCACGAAATACGAATTCGCCATGCCCGACGGTTCGCCCATGCCTCAGGTCGAGGCGGGCGCACATATCGACGTCGTGGTCGCGCCGGAATTCTTTCGCCAATACTCCCTGTCCGGAGATCCGGCGGACCGCAACAAATATCAGATCGCAGTCCTGCGGGAACCCGAGGGGCGGGGCGGATCGGCGCTTTTGCACCGGGTGTTTGAAAAGGGCCGCCGGGTGTTCATTTCCAAACCGCTCAACCATTTTCCGCTGGCCAGGGCGGCATCGAAATCCTTGCTGATGGGCGGCGGTATCGGCGTGACGCCGATGATCGCAATGGCCCATCACCTGCACGCCGCCCGAGCCGATTTCGAGCTGCATTATTCCTGCGCGCGCGCGGACAATGCCGGGTTTCTGAACGACCTTCGCTCGGTTCCGTGGCGGCGCAATGTTCACTTTCATTTCTCTGACAGCGGCCGCCGCGCGGATTTTTCGAAAATCGTGCAATATCAACTGGATACCCACGTTTACACCTGCGGACCGGATCGGTATATGCAGGCTGTGCTGGACGCCGCCAGAACCGCTGGATTTCCCGAGGAAAACCGGCATATGGAGTATTTCACCACACCGGAAACCCCGGAATACCAAAATTTCGATTTCACCCTGAAACTGTCGAAATCGGGTCGGAAATTTCTGATCCCGGCCGACAAGTCCGCCGCAGAGGTGCTGCTTGAAAACGGTGTTGCGGTCAACTTGAAATGCACCGACGGCATTTGCGGGGTCTGCAAATGCAATCTGGTCGCGGGCGACGTGGAACACCGCGATTTCGTACTTTCCAACCAACAACGCGCGGGCGCGATCATTCTTTGCCAATCGCGCGCCGCGACGGCCGGGGGCGTAATCGAGGTCGACTTGTAGGTCGCCCAAAACGGATAGACGGGCTGGAACCGGCGCGACCGCGGTCGGCGCCCTGCAATTCCGGCCACAGATGGCCCTACGGTAGCCAAGGGCGGGCTCGATTGACCGGACAACATTGGATGGTGAGTATCGGACCAATATCCGGCGCTCAGGAATGAAAACACCTGTTATGTTTATCCTTTTCAACATGTTACGGCGAAGATTACTCGTCTAGACGGACAGACGGCTGGTTGGCTGGCCGGCCAGACGGCTGGGCACGTGGTCGGACTGGCGGGGAGTGCGCCGCAGGCCTGGCCCATGCGCGTTCCCGGACCAACATATCGCCCGCACCGCGTCGCATCCACCGCTTCAGCACAAAGATCAGACCGTCCGGCCCCATTTCGGGCGATTGACCGATGATCGCCATCCATTGCCAACGGCCCAAGCTGTGGTCATGCATGACCTCGGCCGCTTTTTCACGTCCAATTCATCGTTTCGCCTCCCGCAAGTGCCTGCCGGGCAATTGCGGGGGTGTCGCAGGCCAAACCGGTGAAATCACAAAACCGACGCACCAGCGGGTCGCCGGACAGAATGAAATCAAGAACGGCGCCCAGAAACGCCGGATCCGCGGCGGCGTGTTTAAGTTGCTTGACGTCGGCACCGCTTTGCCCAAGGAATTGCGCCATCAGGTCATTCTGGTCCGCCAACCATGCAAGCGCCTGAATCGCCACCATTTCTGCCTGTTCCCGATCCATGTCCCACGCCTGTTGCCGGGCGATGTTGGCCCTGATTTCTTAAAGGATTTCTTAACAATTCGGCGCGTATTGTACAGAGAACAAAAACCTAACTTCGGGCAGTCAAAGAAGGAAACCACATGTCCGGACGCATTTTGGTGGTCGATGACGTTGCGACCAACCGCATGATCCTGCACGCCAAACTATCCGCCGATTATTTCGAGGTCATCCAGGCAGAATCCGGGGCCGAGGCGATCGGGATTGCCCGGCGGGTCCTGCCGGATTTGATCCTGCTCGATGTCATGATGCCGGGACTCGACGGGTTTGAGACCTGCCGACGATTGAAGGCAGACGCCAAAACCGCCCATATTCCGGTGGTCATGGTCACGGCGCTAACCGGGCAGCAGGACCGGTTGCACGGCCTGGAATGCGGGGCCGACGATTTTTTGAGCCGTCCAGTCAGCGATCTGGCGCTGATCGCGCGGGTTCGCAACCTGTTGCGGTCGAAATTCATGGTCGACGAACTGCGGCTGCGCGACCGCACCCGTCGCGAGCTTGGCTTGGGCGAGGCGGCGGCTCCATTTCGGGCGCTGCAATCAACCTGCCACACCATCGCGCTGCTGCCCGGTGACACAAATGTGGGCGCGGACTGGCAGCGAATGCTTGCGGATGCATCAGAATTTACCTGCATCCAGCCGACGGTCCCGACCGTACTGGAATCCGGCTTGCCGCAATTGCCGGATCTGTTCGTCGTTCACGCATGTCAGGGACCGCATGGCGACGGTCTGCGGCTGGTCTCGCATTTGAAATCGCGCCCGTCGTCACGCCAGATTCCGGTCATTCTGGTCGTCCCGCCCGATGACCCGGCACTGATCGCCAGCGCGCTGGACCTCGGGGCCAGTGATTGCCTTGTCGCAGGGTTTGAACCTGCGGAATTCGTCCTGCGCCTCGAATGTCAACTTCGCAAGAAACGGATTTCGGACCGCCTGCGCGAGAATTTCGACGATACCCTGCGCCTTGCGGTGCGGGATTCGCTGACCGGGCTTTACAACCGTCGTTATGCAAAACGCCATATCGCCCGCATCGCCGCGCGGGCCGCGCAGACCGGCAAAGGATTTGCGCTGATGCTGCTGGATATCGACCGTTTCAAATCGGTCAACGATCAATACGGGCACGCGACGGGCGATTTGGTTCTCACCGAATTTTCCCGGCGGATCAAATCCAATCTAAGGGGCGTCGATCTGGTGTCGCGGCTTGGCGGCGAGGAGTTTCTGATCGCCATGCCCGACACCACCGAAAGTCAGGCCCGCCGCGCGTCCGAACGGTTGCGCGACGTTATAGAAAGCACGGTTTTCCGTTCCGATGATGGCAGGCAAAACCTGCGCGTCACCGTCAGCATCGGTGTCACGCTGGTCGATTCCGGGTCCAGCGACGTCGACGCGCTGATCGATCAGGCCGATCGTGCGCTTTACGGGTCAAAATCGGACGGGCGCAACATGGTCACGTTGTTCAATTCGGCGGCCTGAGCCACCGGCGGTCCCGATGTTGCGGAAATTCCGTCAGGCGCTTTGACAGCGATTGTCGCGCATCCGGCGACATCACCGCAATCCGGTCCAGCAGCAGTTCGTGCCCGCGAGAAATATTGCCAGCCACGGCATCCGCCTGCGCTGCCAGCACCTTTCGCACGTTGCCCGCGTCGTAGGGTTCCGCCGCAATTGCTGCCGCCAACGCCGTGAGATGGGCCCGCATCGCCGCGCGTCCGGGGACATTGGCCTGCGCGGTCTTGTCTTTCGCCGCCGCCGCCAGTTCGGCGCGCGCCGCCGTGTCCAGCGCGCGATAATACGGCCGCAATCCCAAGGCAGCGATGCCGTGCGGCGGACGCAGATGTTCTGCCGGCCCGCCGCGCAAAAACGCGCCGGCGATTACGCCGACAACCAGGATATTGAGCCCCAGCGACAACATCAGAAAAATCGCCATCCAGCGGCGATTTGTTCTCGGATCTTGTTGGTCTCGAACCATCATTTGCTATCCTTCGGTAATCAGATCATCGAGCGGGTAATCGCCGCTCCCGGCCTGGCTCGCGCCACTGAATTCCATGATGTTGTCGGCAAGGTCACCCAGACTGTCGGGCCACGAATATCCCAATATCAGCCCCAGCAACAGGCAGGCGCTCAAGGCGGCACCACCTCGCCAGCCGCCGAATTCCCGCAGGATATCCCGCCAGATCGCGCGCAGACCGCCCGCGGTGCCCGGCTTGGGCCGCGTGCGCGCAAGCTGTTGCTCTGCGTCTGCCAGAATGGCACGCATCAAGGCCGGTGACGGGTCGCCTGCCTGCGCCCTTTCCGCCGCGAAAAAGTCTTCCAGTCCGGGCACATCGGACTCCGGTGCGGCACTTCGGTCTTTGGTCATGGTTCCAGCCCCAATTCGGCTTTGCGGTCGATCAGAAGCGATTTCAAACGGCCTTTTCCACGGGCAATCAGGCTTTCCACCGCCTCGACGCTCAGGCTCAGGGCGGCTGCGATCTCGGGGTTTGTCCAGCCTTCGAGATGGCGCAAAATGACCGCATGCCGCTGCCTTTCCGGCAGCAAGTCCAGCGCCTTGCGCAAAGCACCGGCCCGATCTTTCGCCTGTAGCATCTCGTCAATCTCGGGTCGCGAATCCACGGGTTCCGCGATTTCCTCCAGCGCAACGCCGCGCTTTCGGCGCAGCCGGTCCAGGCACAGGTTGCTGGTGACACGGTAAAGCCACGTCGAAACCCGGGCACCGTCCGCTTGCCAGTCGGGGGCCATTTTCCACAAACGCAGCATCGCCTCCTGTGTCACATCCTCGGCCTCGGCATTGTCGCGCAACAGTCGATTTGCCCGCGAAAAAACCATGGGCGTCAGGCGATTGACCAACCGGATGGCCGCGCGGCCATCGCCCTTGGCGTAAAGACGCAGCAACGCTTCGTCGCTGGATTCGCTTCCGGCCGTTTGCGGCAATTCCATGAAATACGCGCCTACAGGGTTTTCTTGTCCAGCGCAAACCGGCCCGAAATTCTGCATTCCGGGCCGGGTGTCATTTCGCGCTATTGGTCCGTTCTGGGTTTTTTGCCGTGCCGAAACAGCTTTTGCGCGTGTTCCATTTCCGCTTTTGAAACCGCGCCGTCGCCGTCGGCATCCAGCCGTTCAAAGAAATGCGCTGCACGATCCTCGCCCGGCAATTCCGCCAGCGAAATCTGACCGTCACCATCGGTGTCGCGCTGCTGGATCATGTGATCGATCCGTCGTTCAGAGTCCGATTTCGCGCGCGCCATTGCAGCGGCGGTAAGTTCCTCGCGCGATAGTGATCCGTCGCCGTTGCTGTCCGTCGCGGCAAACCGGTCCGTGCGGTGCGCGGCAAATTCGGCGGCTGTGATCTTGCCGTCGCCGTTCTTGTCAAGCTCGGAAAATTCGGGGCGCGGGCCGCGCTTGTCGCCATGCGCCAAAGCGGTGGTGGCCGCCGCGGCGCTAACGGCGAACACCGTTATCGCGGCAAGAAGGCCGGTTTTTCTCGATTTCTGCATGATAGATCTCCAATTCAGGTTTCCGACGGGTATTGCCGTCTGTATCCGGTCAAACGTGCCGGGATCGCGATTCCGTCGAAAAAAGTTTTGCGTTTCGTGAACGAGACAGGATGTCCCAGTGTAAATCGCCGCAGTCTGGGATATGGGGCGTACCTGTCTGTTAGGTTTCAGCCCATGAACATTCCGCAAGATCGTCCGGTCAAACCCGCCCTGCTGCGCGGCTTGCGATTGCGATGTCCGGCCTGCGGCGAGGGGCGGCTGATGGCCGGCTACCTGAAAACCCAGCATGATTGCCCGTATTGCAACGAGCCGATCCACCATCACCGCGCCGATGACGGGCCTGCTTATGCGACCATCTTTGCGACCGGGCATGTGCTGGCGCCGATGCTTCTGTTCGTCTATGCCACTTTTCGACCGGATCCCCTGGTCATGGCGATTGGATTTTGCGTCGGCTTCACGGCGATCGCCCTGTTTCTGCTGCCGCGTTTCAAAGGGATGTTCGTCGCGCTTCAATGGGCAAAGCGCATGCATGGTTTCGGGGACGCCTGATATCGCATCGCCGAACTGGACAAGAATGCAGCGACCCGACAGGATGGCGCGATGAACGAACGCGCCGAAACCGAAATCCGCGACGCCGCCTCTGTGATCCTGTTGCGCAACGATGGCGACGTGCCGGCGGTTCTGATGGGTCAGCGCGGGGCGTCGGCGGCGTTCATGCCCAACAAGTTCGTTTTTCCCGGCGGTGCGCTGGACATCGGTGACCGTCAGGTCAAACTGGCCGTCCCGTTGCAACAAGCGTGCATGACGCGTCTTCGGGCCGAATCTGATCCCGCGCTTGCCGAACCTCTGGTTCTGGCGGCCATCCGCGAAGTCTGGGAAGAAACCGGCCTGCAGATCGGCGAATCCACCACCGACGCCGCTCCGCGAAACCTGCCCGCCGATTGGCACAGCTATTTCGCCACCGGTGCGCGACCCAGCGCCGCCGGACTGCGTTTCGTGTTTCGCGCGATTACGCCACCTGGCCGACCGCGACGGTTTGATGCCCGGTTCTTCGTGGCCGACGCCGCCTGCATCCGGGGCGATATCGATGATTTTTCCCGCGCCAGCGATGAATTGCAGCGGCTTCAATGGATCGCGCTGGATCAGGCCCGCAACTTTGACTTGCCCTTTATCACCGAGGTGGTTCTGGCCGAAATCGAGGCCGATCTCAAAGATCCGGCGCGCAACAGCCGGGTGCCGTTCTTTTACAACGCCGAGGGGCGCTCGAACTTCAAACGGCTTTGAGCGGTCGCTGCGATGGCCCCGGGGCGCATTTCGCTGATCGAGCGGAACACCGAATTGGCGCCCAAAATTTTGCGGCTTCCTGATTCCGCCCGACGGAGTTTCGATCATTTTTTGGCTAAAAAACAACGGTTTCCACCGAAACCATTGGTCCAAACGTCTAGACGGCCAGGCGGCCGGACAGCCAAACGGCCAGACACCCGAACCGCTGGCCCAGCCAATTTTTCGCTGCAATTCCCGGCGATCGCCGATCCGCAAAAAACCGCTAGGAATGCAAATTCGATGCCCTGCCGTGCTCCCTCGCTTCCATAAGGCCAGATCGTCGCATATGGTAAGTCCAGAATCGGGGGCGATCATGGCGGTTGGCGAAGACACCTTTTTTCTGGATCCGGCGTTTCAGGGCACACTGCAAAGCCAGATCCAGCAAATCGTGGCCGCCGCCATTCTGTCGGGTCGGTTCGAACCGGGTGAAAAACTGCCGTCTTCGCGCAGGTTGGCCACCCATCTGGGCATTTCCCGCATTACGGTCACGCTGGCCTACAACGAACTTGTCGCCGACGACTACCTTAGCGCCGCCAATCGATCCGGCTATTTCGTGTCCCGGACGGCACCGGTTTCGCGAATGAACAATACGCCTCTGGCGGATTCCGGTGACAGTGTGAACTGGACCCATTTCATCAAAAGGGTCTTTACCGGCGGCAAGCTGGTCCAGAAACAGACCGACTGGCGCAGCTACCCCTACCCTTTCATCTACGGGCAGGCCGACCCGAGCCTGTTTCACCAGTCGAACTGGCGGTTATGTGCGCATCAGGCGCTGGGACGCAAGGAGTTCGACAGTCTGACCTCGGATTATGCCGAGCGGGACGACCCTGAATTGCTGAACTTCATCGCGCGGCACACGCTGCCCCGGCGGGGAATTCTGGCGCGCCCGGAACAAATTCTGGTCACCATGGGCGCGCAGAATGCCCTCTGGATGGTGGCCCAGATACTGCTTGGCAATGGCAGGCGCGCGGCTTACGAGAACCCGGGTTATCCCGGTCTGCGCGACATCCTGCGTCATTCGGGCAGCGAAAACATCGGCATTCCGGTTGATTCCGACGGTCTGCCGCCCGATTTGCTGCCCCGCGATCTGGACGTGGTTTTCGCAACGCCCAGCCACCAATGCCCGACGACCGTGACGATGCCGATGGACCGGCGCACAGAGATGTTGCGCCTGGCGCGGGAACGCGATTTTCTGGTGGTCGAGGATGATTACGAGTTCGAGATGAGCTTTCTGAAGGCGCCCACACCCGCCCTCAAATCGCTCGATACGGACGGTCGGGTCATCTATGTCGGCTCGTTCAGTAAATCGCTGTTTCCGGGGCTGCGGCTCGGATATCTGGTCGGCAGCGAACCGTTCATCCGCCAGGCCCGCGCGCTGCGACACGCGATCCTGCGCCACCCGCCCGGCAATATCCAGCGCACCACCGCCTATTTTCTGGCCCGCGGGCACTATGACGCGATGGTCCGAAAAATGCGCGACGCGTTTCACAACCGTCGGTCCGTCATGGCAAATGCGCTGGCGGGTTCGCGGCTGAGGGTCGCGGGCAGCGCCAGTTTCGGCGGCTCCAGCTTCTGGGTTCAGGCCCCCGAGGGCATCGACACCGAGGTGCTAAGCCGTCAGGTGCGCGACAAGGGCGTTCTGATCGAACCCGGCAGCCCCTTTTTTGGCGACGGTGACAGGCCCTCGAATTTCTGCCGGCTGGCCTATTCTTCGATCTCGCAAAGCCGAATTCCCGACGGCGTGGCGCAGATCGACGCCGTTCTTGCCGATTGGCCAATGGGGCCGGCCCGCACGATGCGGCAATAAGCCTGTCACTGGACATAAACGCTGGATCATCTGGACCTAACGACTCGCGCGGGCATATCACATAACCGGCGCATAAAACGCGCGGCTACCCGGCGCGTCGGTGCCTGCGATAGAGGAATTCACCCATGAAGATGACGACCGAGGAAGCCTTTGTAAAAGTTCTGCAAATGCACGGAATTGAACATGCTTTCGGCATTATCGGTTCGGCCATGATGCCGATTTCCGACCTGTTTCCCAAGGCAGGCATCACGTTCTGGGACTGCGCGCACGAATGCAACGGCGGCATGATGGCCGACGGCTACGCCCGTGCTACCGGCAAGATGTCGATGATGGTCGCTCAGAATGGCCCCGGCATCACCAACTTTGTCACCCCGGTCAAGACCGCCTATTGGAACCACACGCCGATCTTGCTGGTCACCCCGCAGGCCGCCAACAAGACCATGGGCCAGGGCGGGTTTCAGGAAATGGAACAGATGAATCTGTTCAAGGATTGCGTGGCCTATCAGGAAGAGGTCCGCGATCCCGCCCGCATGGCCGAGGTCCTGAACCGGGTGATCCTGCAAGCCAAGCGCGCCAGCGCCCCGGCCCAGATCAACGTACCGCGCGATTTCTTTACGCAGGTGGTCGACATCGAATTGCCCGCCGTCGTCGAATTCGAACGCCCCGCCGGGGGCGAAGACGCCGTGCAGCGCGCGGCCGACCTTTTGTCGGGCGCGAAATTTCCGGTGATCCTCAACGGTGCCGGGGTCGTCATCGGCGGCGCGATCGGTGACAGCATGGCGCTGGCAGAGCGACTGGATGCGCCGGTCTGTTGCGGGTATCAGCACAACGACGCCTTTCCCGGCTCTCACCCGCTGTTCGCCGGGCCGCTGGGGTATAACGGCTCCAAGGCGGGCATGGAACTGATCGCCAGGGCCGACGTGGTTCTGGCGCTGGGTTCGCGCCTCAACCCGTTCTCAACCCTGCCGGGCTACGGCATCGATTACTGGCCGACCGGCGCCAAGATCATTCAAGTCGACATCAACCCCGACCGCATTGGCCTCACGAAACCGGTCACGGTCGGCATTGTCGGCGACGCCAGCAAAGTCGCAAACGGCATTTTGTCCCGTCTGGCCGATGATGCGGGCGACAATGGCCGTGCCGAACGCAAGGCGGCCATCGCCACGACAAAATCGACATGGGCACAGACCCTGACCTCGATGGATCACGAAGACGACGATCCCGGCACCACCTGGAACGAACGTGCGCGCGACCGCGAGCCCGAAAAGATGTCGCCCCGCATGGCGTGGCGCGCCATTCAGGCAGCGCTGCCGAAAGAAGCGATCATCTCTTCGGATATCGGCAACAACTGCGCCATCGGCAACGCCTATCCGACATTCGAGGCGGGCCGCAAATATCTGGCACCCGGCCTCTTCGGGCCGTGCGGCTACGGCTTCCCGGCAATCTGCGGCGCAAAAATCGGGCGGCCCGACGTTCCGGTCGTCGGCTTCGCGGGCGACGGTGCCTTCGGCATTTCGATGAACGAAATGGTCAGCGTGGGTCGCGACGACTGGCCCGCGATCACCATGATCATCTTCCGCAACTACCAATGGGGTGCCGAAAAACGCAATACCACCCTGTGGTTTGACGACAATTTCGTCGGCACCGAGCTTGACCAGAACGTGTCCTATGCCGGCATCGCCAGGGCCTGCGGGGTTGGCGGAGTCGCCGTGACGAATATGGAGGACCTGACGAGCGCACTCGACAAGGCGATCAAGGCGCAGATGAATGATGGCCAGACCACGTTCATCGAAATTCTGCTCAATCAGGAACTGGGCGAGCCTTTCCGCCGCGACGCCATGAAGAAACCCGTCGCTGTCGCGGGTGTTGACAGCGCCGACATGACCCCGCAGGCAGTCAACTGATTGCGGGTTTCGATGCTCCAATTGGTGCAAATATCCGCGCCGCAGGCACGGGCCATCCGGCCCGTTCCATTTCCTGATCCATTCGCGCGGAACGTGCCGACATGACACCTTCGCCCTTTTTGAGCACGCAAAGCCCGGTCTGCCCGCCGGAATTGCTGACGCGGGCCGCAGCCGGAACCCCGCCGCGCGTTGCCATTGCCGCCGCCGGCGCGCCCTTGCCGATGCAGGCGGCACGGGCGGCGACCCTTGCCGGGATCATGGTACCGGTATTTGTCGGCGACGCCGCGGAGATCCGCACAGAGGCCGGCGCGCTTGACTGGGACATCGGGCGGTTCCGCGTGCTCGACGCCAAGGGCGAAGCCGCTGCCGGGTTTGCCGCCGCACGACTTTGCGGCGCGGGCGAGGCCGATGTTCTGATGAAGGGCCAGCTTCATACCGATGCCTTCATGAAAGCCGCGCTGAACCACGAGGCCGGGCTCAGAACCGGGCGCAGGCTGGTGCATGTCTTTCATATTTCGCACCCCGACGGGGGTCGCCCGATGCTGGTTTCCGACGCCGCCGTAAATGTCGCGCCGGATATCGAGACCCGCCGCGATGCGACGCGTGCGGTGGTGGAAATGTTGCGCACGCTGGGAAGTGACCGCCCGAAAGTCGCCTTTCTTTCGGCGACCGAAAGCGTGATCGCCAGCGTGCCCTCGTCAATGGAAGCGCGCGAATTGCGTGACTGGGCAGCGGTGGCATTCACCAGCGCCGATTTCGCAGGGCCCCTGGCGCTTGATCTGATCCTTTCGCGCGAAGCAGCGCGGATCAAGGGATTGGCGGACGATCCGGTTGCGGGCAATGCCGATGCGATCATCGTGCCGGACATCGTATCGGGCAACGCGGTATTCAAGGCGCTGGTCTACCTAGGCGGCGGCTGCGCCGGGGGAATCGTTCTTGGCGCAAAGGTTCCGATCCTGCTGACCAGCCGCGCCGACCCGGCAGCGGCCCGTCTGGCGTCGGTGGCGCTGGCCGCGATCTTGCATCATTCAAACGGGGCAACGGAATGAAATTTCGCGATGACAAGTGTGGGCAGTTTCATCACAATGACATGAGGGGAGTCATCGGATGAACAGGCACAGCCAGCCCGAACTCGACACGTCACCCGAAGTCTCGGACGAAATCCGCAAGACGACCTGCTACATGTGCGCGTGCCGCTGCGGCATCAACGTCCATATGAAGGACGGCAAGGTAAAGTACATCGAAGGCAACCGCGACCACCCGGTCAACAAGGGCGTGCTCTGCGCCAAGGGCAGCGCCGGGATCATGACGCATTATGCCCCCTCGCGCCTGCGCGCCCCGATGAAACGCGTCGGTGAACGCGGCAGCGGTGAGTTTCAGGAAATAAGCTGGGACGAAGCGTTTGACATCGCCGAAAGCTGGCTCGCGCCCATCCGCGAGACCAACCCGGAAAAGCTGGCGTTCTTTACCGGGCGCGACCAGTCGCAATCGCTGACAAGTTGGTGGGCGCAGGCCTTCGGCACGCCGAACTACGCCGCACATGGCGGGTTCTGCTCGGTCAACATGGCGGCAGCGGGCATCTATACGATGGGGGGCGCATTCTGGGAATTCGGTGCGCCGGACTGGGACCGCACCAAGCTGTTCATGATCTTCGGCGTGGCCGAGGATCACGACAGCAACCCGATCAAAATCGGGCTGGGCAAGCTTAAGGAGCGCGGGGCCAAGGTGATCGGCGTCAACCCGATCCGATCGGGCTATAACGCGATTGCCGATGAATGGGTCGGGATCACGCCGGGGACCGACGGGCTGTTCATTCTGGCACTGATCCACGAACTGCTGAAGGCTGGCAAGATCGATCTGGATTATCTGATCCGCTACACCAACGCGCCGTTTCTGGTCAACGAGGACCCGAACTCGCCCGAACATGGCCTGTTCATGCGAGACGACGACGGCAAACCGCTGGTGCTGGACCGCGCGACCGGTCGGCCGGTTGCGTTTGATACCAAGGGCACCAAGTCCGATCTGGTCGGCTCGCACCGGCATGCCGGGGTCAGCCATCGACCGGTTTTTCAGTTGCTGGCCGAAAAATACCTGACCCCGGACCACGCGCCCGAGGCCGTCGCCGACGCCTGCGGTCTGAAGGTCGACCAGATCAAGCGGATCGCCGCCGAACTGGCGCATGTGGCGTTCGAGCAGGAAATCACCATCGATCAGCCCTGGACCGACTGGAAGGGCGAAAAACACCAAACCATGACCGGCCGCCCCGTCAGTTTTCATGCCATGCGCGGTATTTCAGCGCATTCCAACGGGTTTCAGACCTGCCGGGCGCTGCATATCCTGCAAATCCTGCTGGGCTCGGTCGAGGTGCCGGGGGGCTTCCGCTTCAAACCGCCCTATCCCAAACCGGCCAGCGCCCATCCCAAACCGCATTGCGGCGTCCGTCCCGGCAGGGCGTTGAACGGCCCGCATCTGGGTTTCGTGCAGGGCCCCGAGGATCTGCTCCTGAAAGAGGACGGATCGCCCGCGCGCATCGACAAGGCGTTCACGTGGGAAAACCCGATGTCCAGCCACGGGCTGATGCATATGGTTATCAGCAACGCCCATGCCGGCGATCCCTACAAGATCGACACGCTGTTCATGTACATGGCCAACATGTCGTGGAATTCGTCGATGAACACCGCGGGCGTGATGGAAATGTTGACCGACCGGGGCGAAGACGGCGAATACGTCATCCCCCGCATCATCTATTCCGACAGCTATTCCAGCGAAATGGTCGCCTTTGCCGACCTGATCCTGCCGGACACGACATATCTGGAACGCCACGACTGCATCAGCCTGTTGGACCGTCCGATCTGCGAGGCCGAGGCCGCCGCCGACAGCATCCGCTGGCCGGTCGTCGAGCCGGACCGCCCCGGTCATGAAGGCGTACGCGGGTTCCAGACAGCGCTGATCCAGCTTGGTGCGCGCCTGGGTTTGCCCGGCATGGTCAACGACGATGGCAGCGCGAAATACGCCGATTACGCAGACTACATCCAAAACCACCAGCGCCGCCCCGGTGTCGGCCCGCTGGCCGGATTTCGCGGGAAGGACGGCAAGGGCAAGGGCCGGGGCCAACCGAACCCGAACCAGATCCAAGCCTATATCGAAAATGGCGGCTTCTGGATCGACCATATCCCGGACGAGGCACTATTTTACAAACCCTGGAATGCGGCCTATCAGGACTGGGCGGTTGCGCGCGGGATCTATGATGCGGTTCAACCCTATGTTTTCCAGTTATACGTCGAACCGATGCAACGTTTCCGCCTGGCCGCCGAAGGTCACGGCGACCACCAGCCGCCGGAGCATCTGCGCGAACAGGTCAGATCGACCATGGACCCGCTGCCGGTCTGGTATCCTCCGTTCGAGGAAACCGTGGTCGATCGCGAAGAATTTCCCCTGCATGCGCTGACCCAGCGACCGATGGCGATGTACCATTCCTGGGGAACGCAGAACGCCTGGCTGCGGCAAATCCACGGCACCAACCCGTTGTTTGTTTCGGGCGATGTGTGGGCTTTGCACAACTTCGAACCGGGCGACTGGGCACTGGTCACCTCGCGTCACGGGCAGATACGCGTGCCGGTCGCCCGGATGGATGCGCTGAACGCCAGAACGGTCTGGACATGGAACGCCATCGGCAAACGCGCCGGAGCCTGGGCGCTGGATGAAAACGCGCCCGAGGCGAAAAAAGGCTTTCTGCTCAATCACCTGATCGACGAATTGCTGCCGGAACGCGCCGATGGGCAGCGCTGGTCGAACTCCGATCCGATCACCGGGCAGGCGGCGTGGTTCGATCTCAGGGTGAAAATCGAAAAGGCGGATTCGCTGCCTGAAACCAGCCAGCCCCATGCGCCCGCACAGAAATCCCCGGTCGGACGAGGGCCGCGCGACGTGGCCTACGGAGGGGAGTTCTGATGAAATATCCGGTCCAAAAGACCTCTGAAAAACACCGGTTTCCGGCGATGAGGGGTGCGTCGGCGTTATGCGATCGCTTTGCGGAAAGTTCGCGGGAATTTCCGTGGTCTCTTCGATTTTTCAATCGTTTTTCCGGTAAAACGAGCATCCGTCCATGACCACCCTGCCCCAATCCACGCCCCGTAAACTGGGCCTCGCCATTGACCTGGATACCTGCGTCGGCTGCCATGCCTGCGTGATATCGTGCAAGGAATGGAACACCTCGAATTACGGCGCACCGCTGTCGGATATGGATGCCTATGGCGGCGAACCGATGGGGACGTTCCTGAACCGCATCCACACCTACGAGGCCAAATCGCCCGGCGTGAATGCGCAGACCGTGCACTTCCCCAAATCCTGTCTGCATTGCGAAGACGCGCCCTGCGTTACCGTCTGCCCGACCGGCGCCAGCTACAAGCGTGCCGAGGACGGGATCGTTCTGGTGAACGAGGATCACTGCATCGGCTGCGGTCTCTGCGCCTGGGCCTGCCCCTATGGTGCCCGCGAGATGGACAAGGCCGCCGGTGTGATGAAAAAATGCACGCTTTGCGTGGACCGCATCTATAACGAGAACCTGCCTGAAGAAGATCAGATCCCGGCCTGTGTGCGCACCTGCCCGGCGGGTGCGCGCCATTTCGGCGATTTCGCCGACCCGGAAAGCAACGTTTCGAAATTGTCGGAAGAACGCGGCGGGATCGCCCTGATGGCGGATCAGAAAACCAGACCGGTCAACCGCTACCTGCCGCCTCGCCCCAAGGACGACATTGGCGGTGAAACTCAGATCGACATTCTGGCCCCCTATCTCGACCCGGTGCCCGAGGAAGCCTCGGGCTTTCTGGGCTGGCTCGACAAAGCGCTGGAGCGCCTCTGATGCACCCTGCACCGTCTGTCATTGTCTTCACCGCATTGTCCGGGCTTGGCTTCGGCCTGATGTTCTGGCTTGGCGTTGGCATGCCTGCCGTCACCGGTTGGCCCGCGTTCTGGTTCTTTTTCGTGGCCTACGCGCTTTCGGTCGGCGGTCTGATGGCCTCGACCCTGCATCTGGGCAATCCGCAACGGTTTCTGTTCGCGTTTTCGCAATGGCGCAGCTCCTGGCTCAGCCGCGAGGGCGTGATTTCGGTGGCCGCCCTGCTGGTGATGGGGCTCTATGCGGTTGGCCTGATTTTCTGGGGAACGTCGCTTGCGGTGGTGGGCTGGATCGGTGGGTTGCTGTCCTTGGCGACCGTGTTCGCCACCTCCAAAATCTACAACCAACTCAAGACGGTGCCGCGCTGGAACATGGAAATCACGCCGGTTCTGTTCCTTGCCTATGCGCTGGCCGGCGGCGCGCTGCTGTCGG
>CAZRLO010000020.1:0-31390 GCA_964600965.1 uncultured Rhodobacter sp. | reverse complement strand
TGATCGCCGGTCCGGTAGACCCGTGAACCAGACGACCCAGGGGCCGGTAGACCGGTGCACCAGACGACTGATCAAAAAGGGAACCGGTCGACCAATCCGCCGGTAGACAGGCGCACCGGTCGACAGACGAAATGAACCACCGGCAGATTTTCAGCCCAGATGGCCCGGACGGTCGGGCAACAATCGACCGGCAGCGGCTGCCGACCGGTAGAACCTGGCGCCCGCGGCCCTTTCAGTTTCGATCATCGAAAGTTGCCCGGGACCAATGTCCGTCCCGCGAACAACCGGTGAATATCCTCGTGCCATCGGCGTCCGGTTTTTTCGCCGCAGCTCGACGAAATCCCGCTCAGCGGCTGTGCAGGAAATGCAGTACGTCGCCCTCGGCCACCTGATACGCCTTGCCCTCGGCCCGCATTCGGCCGGCGTCCTTTGCCGCTTGTTCGCCGCCATGATTGACGAAATCGACGTAGGAAATCGTCTCGGCGCGAATGAAGCCGCGCTCAAAATCGCCGTGGATGACGCCGGCGGCCTGTGGTGCGCGCGTGCCCGACCGGATCGTCCATGCCCGCGCCTCTTTCGGCCCGACCGTAAAATAGGTTTGCAGATGCAACAGTTCGTAACCGGCCTTGATCAACCGGTCGAGCCCGGCCTCGGCGAGGCCAAGTTCCGTCAGGAAAATGCCCGACTCGTCGCGGTCCAACTGACTGATCTCTTCCTCGATCGCGGCAGAGATCATCACATGCGCCGCGCCCTGTTCGGCGGCCATGGTGGCAACCATCGCGGAAAAATTGTTGCCGGTCGCAGCGCTCGCCTCGTCCACGTTGCAGACATAAAGCACGGGTTTCGCGGTCAGCAATTGCAGGGCCGTCCACGATTTCGCTTCGTCCGGTGCAATTTCAAGGCGGCGCGCGGGCTGGCCGGATTCCAGTGCCGCCAGCGCGCGCCGCAACAGCCGGTCCTGTTCCACGGCGATCTTGTCGCCACCCTTCAGCTTGCGTGACAGGTTCGCCAACCGCTTTTCGATGCTTTCCATGTCGGCCAGCATCAGTTCGGTTTCGATGGTGGCGGCGTCTCCAACCGGGTCGATGCGACCGTCGACATGGGCGATATCGCCATCCTCGAAACATCTGAGCACATGGGCGATGGCGTCACATTCGCGGATGTTGGCAAGAAACTGGTTGCCCAGCCCCTCGCCCTTGCTGGCGCCCTTAACCAGGCCAGCGATGTCGATGAACGTCATGCGCGTCGGAATGATGGTTTTTGAACCCGCAATCTCCGCCAGCTTGTCCAGCCGCGGGTCGGGCACCGAAACCTCGCCCACATTCGGTTCGATCGTGCAAAACGGAAAATTCGCAGCTTGCGCGGCCGCGGTTCGGGTCAGGGCGTTGAACAAGGTTGATTTGCCGACATTCGGCAATCCGACGATCCCGGTTTTGAAACCCATTTTTCCCGCCCCGTCTTCGGCCAAATTCCGCGCCGCTTTTAGGGCCAGTTCGCACCGTGTTCAAGCAGAGCTTGACCCGCGGTCGACTTGGCGACGAAACTGGTGCGAACATGCGCGAAAATCAAGGAGGCCGCCATGCAAATGAACCCCTACCTTACCTTCAGCGGCAATTGCCGCGCTGCCTTGCAGACCTATGCCGAACTGTTTGGCGGTGACATCATTGCGATGCAGACTTTTGGTGCGTCCCCGATGGGGGCCGAAATGCCCGATGCCGCCAAGGACATGGTCATGCATGCACAGTTGAAAATCGGAGACCGCCTGATCATGGCCAGCGATGATCCGAAGGGCGGGACCGAAATCCGGGGTTTCCAGATGCAGACCGGGTTTGACACGCTGGCCGAGGCAAGGCGTGTCTTTGATGCGTTGGCCGAAGGCGGGGTGGTCACGATGCCGTTTGACAAGACATTCTGGGCCGCCGGATTTGGTATGCTGCGCGACCGTTTCGGGGTGCCTTGGATGATGAATTGCGATTCTGATGGCGACGCGACTTGATCCGCCATTGATTTTCGCCCCACGCTGCCGCAAATACGGGGGCGGTTGCCCAGGGGAACGCCATGACCAGAATTGATGCCAAATTCGCGGAACTGAAATCCTCGGGGAAATCGGCGTTCGTGACCTATGTGATGGCGGGCGATCCCGATTATGAAACCTCGCTTGCGGTTGTGCGGGGCCTGCCGGCAGCCGGGGCGGATGTGATCGAACTTGGCCTGCCATTCACCGATCCCATGGCCGACGGGCCGACCATTCAGCTTGCAGGGCAGCGGGCGCTGGCAGGTGGCATGACGCTGAACAAGACACTGGCGCTGGCAACGGCTTTCCGGGAAGAGGACCAGACGACGCCGATTGTCCTGATGGGGTATTACAACCCGATCTACAGTCACGGCGTCGACCGGTTTCTCACCGACGCCAGGGCGGCGGGCATCGACGGGTTGATCGTTGTCGATCTGCCGCCCGAGGAAGACACCGAATTGTGCCTGCCCGCCAACGCGGCGGGGATGAATTTCATCCGCCTTGCAACCCCCACCACCGATGAACGCCGCCTGCCCAGGGTGCTGGAAAATACCTCCGGATTTCTCTACTACGTTTCGATCACCGGCATAACCGGTGCCGCAGCCGCCGATGCCGCAGCGGTCGCGCCCGAGATTGCCCGGATCAAGGCGGCGACCGACATCCCGATCTGCGTGGGTTTCGGGATCAGGACCCCACAATCCGCCGCCGAAATCGCCCGCGTGGCGGATGGCGTAGTGGTTGGTTCAGCCATTGTCGATCTGTTGGGCAAGGGCCGTGCGCCGTCCGAAGTGCTGGCATTCGTCAGGGAACTCGCCGATGGCACGCACGACGCGTAGCCGCTATTCATTGCGAAACAAGGGGCCTTTTCCATGGTCGTTGCAGCCAGCCCGAGCCATTGCCAGAGCACCCCGAAATGCCCGTGATGACCTGCATCGACGACCTGCACGCGCTGTACCGGCGCCGCGTGCCGAAAATGTTCTACGACTATGCGCAATCGGGCTCGTGGACTGAACAGACCTTTCGCGAAAACTCTGATGATTTCCGGAAAATCCATTTGCGTCAAAAGGTTGCGGTCGATCTGTCCAATCGCTCGACCGCGTCAAATATGGTGGGACAGGGCGTCGCCATGCCGGTCGCGCTGGCCCCCGTCGGGATGTGCGGCATGCAATCCGCCGACGGCGAGATCAAGGCGGCAAAAGCGGCCGAGAAATTCGGCGTGCCGTTCACCCTTTCAACCATGTCGATCTGTTCGATCGAAGATGTGGCAGAAAACACCAGCAAACCTTTCTGGTTCCAGCTCTACGTGATGCGCGACCAGAGTTTCCAGAAGGCCGTGATCGAACGCGCAAGGGCGGCCGGGTGTTCGGCGCTGGTGCTGACCCTTGATCTGCAAATTCTCGGGCAGCGGCACAAAGACCTGAAAAACGGCCTTTCGGCCCCGCCGCGCCCTACATTGGCCAATATCATCAACCTTGCGACCAAGTGGCGCTGGGGGCTGGGGATGCTTGGCACTCGCCGGCGTACCTTTCGCAACGTCGTTGGTCATGTCGAGGGGGTGACCGATGCCAGCCGCCTGATGCAATGGACGGCTGAACAATTTGATCCCGGTCTTGACTGGGCGGCGGTCAAGCGGTTTCGCAAGATGTGGGACGGGCCGCTGATCCTCAAGGGGATCATGGATGCGGAGGACGCGAAACGCGCGGTTGCCGCCGGGGCCGACGCCATCATCGTCTCCAACCACGGCGGGCGGCAGCTTGACGGGGCACTGTCATCGATCCGGGCATTGCCCGAGATTCTGGAGGCCGTGGGCGACAAGGTCGAGGTCCATTTCGACGGTGGCATCCGCTCGGGTCAGGACGTGCTGAAAGCGATCGCGATGGGGGCCAGGGGCACCTATATCGGCCGCGCCTATCTTTACGGTCTGGGCGCGATGGGCGAGGCGGGCGTCACGACCGCGCTTGAACTCATCCACAAGGAGCTCGACCTGTCGATGGCCTTTTGCGGGCACCGGAACATTACCGATGTCGGGCGCGATATCCTGTTGGTTCCCAAAGGATTCAGCGGCGATTGGGAATAGGCGGGCGCGGCGCAAAATTCGGGCACGGACCCCTTTTCTTTGCGTGGTTTTCCCCCTATAGACCCAGCTTCCGGCGGCTTTGCACCCTTGGAGGAAAGCCGCATCTAAAACATCAGGAGAATACCGATGGCTGGAGCGATACCAGATCTCACCGCCACGGCGCGCACGGGGACAGGCAAGGGGGCCGCCCGACAAGCACGCCGCGAGGGACAAGTGCCCGGGGTGGTTTACGGTGGCGGCGAAGACCCGCAACCGATCAATGTCAAATACAACGTGCTGTTGAAGCGGCTGAAAGAGGGGAAATTTCTTTCGACGCTGTTCAACCTGAAAATCGACGGTCACGACGACGTGCGCGTCATCTGCCGCGGCGTTCAGCGCGACGTGGTCAAGGATTTGCCGACGCATCTGGACCTGATGCGGCTGAAGCGCGACACACGGATCAATCTGTTCATTCCGGTTGAATTCACCGGCGAAGACGTGTGCCCCGGCCTGAAGCAGGGCGGCGTGCTGACCGTTGTGAGGAACGAGGTGGAACTCAAGGTGACGGCCGGCGAAATTCCCGAAAGCATCATGGTCGATCTCAGCGCGCTGGAAATCGGCGATGTCGTGACCATCTCGGGCGTCGATCTGCCCGAAGGCACGCGCCCGATGATCACCGACCGCGATTTCGTGATTGCTAACGTATCCGCGCCAAGCAGCCTCAAATCCGAGGATGAAGAGGAAGAGGGCGAAGGTCTCGACGATACGCTGGAAGACGGCGAAGAAGACAGCGGCGATGCCGCCGCCGAGGATGGCGAAGACGCGTAAGTCGCCAAATTGCGCATCCCGTGTTAGTAAAACGCGCCGGTGGCATCATCGGCGCGTTTTTTCGTGAAGGTCTGGTCATGCAGTTGATTGTCGGTCTCGGAAATCCCGGCGCAAAGCATGCGCGTCAGCGGCACAATATCGGTTTCATGGCGGTTGACCGGATCGCGCAGGACCACGAGTTCGGTCCATGGAAGTCAAAGTTTCAGGGCATGATCAGCGAAGGCCGCCTGAATGGGGCGAAACTGGCCCTGCTCAAGCCCGATACATTCATGAACCTTTCCGGGCAATCCGTCGGTGCCGCGATGCGGTTCTACAAGCTGGAACCCGGCGACGTGACCGTTTTTCATGACGAACTGGACCTTGAACCGGGAAAGTTGCGGCTGAAAACCGGGGGCGGACATGCCGGGCATAACGGTCTGCGCTCGTTGCACCAGCATATCGGCCCCGATTTTCGCCGGGTGCGGCTGGGAATCGGCCATCCGGGGCACAAGGACCGGGTGACGGCCCATGTTCTGGGTGATTTCGCGCGCGCGGATGCGGGTTGGCTTGACGACCTGATGGCGGGCATCAGCGATGGCGTGGCCGAGCTTGCGGCAGGGGACGGTGCTCGGTTTATGAACAAAGTCAGCCTTAAAACCGTGCCACCACGCAAAGCATCGAATCCGGTGCCTAAAAGTGAAAAACCGGTGCCACCAGAAGACACCCGAAATGCGCTGCAAAGACTGGTGGACCGGTTTCGGTGAACGTCAAAGCCGCGTTTGAACTTCAGGCGCAGGCCTGCGAGGCGCTCGGCTCGCCGTTCACGGCATTGGTGCTTACGTTGCTGCCGGGCTTGCTGCGGCCGGGCAACCCGGTGGCGGACCGCATTCTCGCCTGGCCCGGAGATTTGACGCATCGCGGCGATTCCGTGCCGTTGCGGCTGGCCGGTGGATTGCATGCGCTGGCCCGAACCGGGGAAATGCCGGAACTTTCCGCGCTGTACCCCCCGGGATCGTTGCCAAGTAGCGAAGCGTTGAAACACGGCATGGCGACCGCGTTGGATCGCCATTCCGCGCCGTTGCTTGCAGCACTTGATCATCCGCCCCAGACCAACGAAGTTGCGCGTTCGGCTGTTCTGATCGCTGCCGGGAACACACTGGCGGGACGGTTTGGACTGCCCTTTCGCTTGCTGGAACTCGGTGCAAGCGCCGGGCTGAACCTTTACTGGGATCGCTACGCGCTTGATCTTGGGACGCGATTGATCGGTCCGGCTGATTCCGGCGTTGTGTTGCGCCCGGACTGGACTGGAAAACACCCCCAAAACGCGACAGTTTCAATCGCCAGCCGCGAGGGTGTCGACCTCAACCCGCTTGATCCAAACAATCGCGTCGATCAGGAACGGCTGTTGTCGTATATCTGGCCCGATCAATCGGATCGCCTGAACCGCATGAAAAATGCGTTCGTTGTTGCGGCCAGCGATCCGGTGCGGGTCGATCGCGCGGATGCAATCGACTGGCTTGCGAAGAAGCTCGACCGGCCAGTTCCCGACCAATTGACATGGATTTTTCACACGGTGGCCTGGCAGTATTTACCGCTTGCTTTGCAAAATCGCGGTGCTGAAATCATTCGCGCAGCCGGACAACGCGCCTCGAAATCCGCCCCGCTTGCATGGTTTTCGATGGAAGGGGATGGCGGCGAACGTGGTGCGGCGCTCGTACTGAGATTATGGCCCGGCAATGTTAGGATGAATTTAGGGCGTGCTGATTTTCACGGGCGCTGGGTTGAATGGGCAGAGGGTTGATGGCTCCATTCCAGATGGCCATTCCAACTCTACAGCCTGCATTTTCAGATCATCAATCACCGAAAAACACCCCGCCCGAACAGCGCCGAAGGCGCCGGGCGAGCGCCTGCCCGTCCCGGCGGGTCAGCGCTTTTGCGGCGGCGTGCCATGAATGAGGCTCTTTCATGGACCGCAAGATGAAGTGGCTATAATTGAGGAAGCAGCGCCAACCCGACGGGCAGGCGCTCGCCCGGCTGGCGTGGTTTTGGGCCTAGGTAGCCGTTCGCGCCCGTTTCAGGCCACATTGCCAGAATAGCGCCTCAATCCTTGCGGAAATATTTCTTTTCCCGAGGTTTGCCATCCCAGCCCGGTTTCCCCTTGGGCTTGTCATCAAACCGCTTGCCGCCGTCGCGGTCGCCCCGGAACGGCTTGCCTTTGCCGCCGCGATCATCCTCGCGGTGTTCCCATTTTTTCAGCATCAATTTGTGAAAACTGTCGCGCCCGATCCGGCCCTCGTGACACCAGACACAGCCAATCGTGTCGCCTTCGGTCGATTCCACGGCCATGCGCATCGACCCGGCGGTCAGAACCACCAGATCCCCGGTTGAAAATTCAGACATAACGTAACGTACCTTGTGAAGATTTACAGGACCGCTGCTATAGACCCGCAGCACCGCCGTGAAAAGCCCATCCTCGGGGTGATCCGAACCTTTCTACGGGGCGTCCGGCGCTTTTGCACCGCTACCGCCAGCGGCGTCCGTCCCAACGGTATCTGAAATCCCGGTCATCAGTTCATCCACGAACAGGCTAAGCAACTGATATCGGCCCGTGACGCCTGCCTTGCGGTAGATCGCGTTGCTCTGCGCTTTGACCGTGCCTTCGCTGGTTTCCCGCAAGGCCGCAATTTCAGAGATCGACATGCCCTTGACCGCAAATACCGCAACATCGCGTTCGGCGGGTGTCAGGCCCCATTCGACGAAACGCTCATCCAGCAATTCGGCAAAAGCCCCCGCCGCCACGCGCAGTTGTGATTCCAGATGCTCGGTGCGCCGTTGCGATCTGGCGATGGCGACAACGCCAAGGACGGTTCCCAACAGCAATCCGATGACCGCACCGATTTCCAGCAATTCGCGCAATTGCCAATTGATGGGGCGGGACCGCAATCCGAAAATGGACGCCAGCGTATCGGACAGGAAGAAAGCCGCGGACACCGCCTGCACCGCAAAAATCAGCCAAAGCAGATTGCGCTGATTCACTGCGTTTTCCTGTTTCTAGGCGTATGCCGCATCGGTCAGAATATGCCTCAAATGCACGCCGGCACGGCGAAAACACGCCCGCCCTGCCGGCATAACCGGATTGATCGAATAACTTAGGCCGTATGCCCAAATCCGATGTTATCCGTCTGACCGCCAGTTAGATATATGAAATCATCAAAATGCAAGGCTGCCTGATCACCGCCCGAGCCGGAATTTCCGCCGCCGCCGGACCCGGAATTCCCGCCTCCGGAATCGCCACCGCCCGAGTCGCCACCACTTGATCCGGAATTTCCGCCTCCGGAATCATCACCGGATTCCCCGCTGTTGCCGGACGAACCGGAATTGCCGGTCGACGAATCTTCGGAATCTGACGTTGAAGAAGCCGAGGTCTGGTCGCCAATATCCTCGACATAGTCGCGCAGAACTTCGCCCGTGGTCCGGTCCACGACGATTTCGCGTTTTTGGGACTTGCTGCTAGCTGTGATCCGCAAACGGCCCAACCAGGTACGCGTGACCGAAAGATGGGTGAATCCCTGATTTTTCAACTGCGCGGTCACTTTTTCTTCGACCGTCTGCGCGCTCAGGGGGGCCGCGGCAAGCGCGGCTGAAAGACTGATGGCTAAAAGTGATCTGCGGGTCATAAGCCGGGCCTTGTTGTTCCGGGGTTCCGCGATGGTTTCTGCGGAAACGAGTGTGCCCGGCCGCCAGATTGAACTGGCTGGTACCGGGCCCACCCTATTGTTTAATTCGGCGTTAGCCAAATACGATGTTCTGAGCGTGCCCGCCGTTCAGGTAGTCGAAGTCTTCGAGGTGCAGCGCGGCATTGCCCGAACCACCGCCGGAACCACCAGCACCGCCGTCACCAGCGCCGCCGCTCGATCCGCTCGAATCGCCAGCGCCGCCGCTCGATCCGCTCGAATCGCCAGCGCCCGAGCTGTCACCAGAGCCAGAGCTGTCGCCCTCGCCGGAATCGCTGCTGGAGCCGTCGTCGAGACCATCATCCGATTCATCGTCGAGCCCGTCGTCGTCTTCGCTGTCAAGCAGCAGAGGATCGTCTGCAGGATCGTCCGCCACGCCCGTATCCGGCAGATCGGTTACGCCTTGCGCCATGCGCTGGTCGCTCAGCAGGTTTTGCGTGCCGGTGGCGGCCGCGGTGTCTACGGTCGACAGTTGGCTTGAGGTAACAGTGATAACCTGGTCGGCCACATTGGCGTAGGAAGCCGTGCCCATCAGGATTGCGGTAAGTGTGAGTGCAGTCGTTTTCATTTTCGTTCTCCGGTTCCTGGTCACGTTGTGTGCCAGGTTATGGACCAACAAAAGCATTTGCCGGGCTGCCTGAATATTGCCCTAAGGATTATCTTTGAGGCAATAAACTCGGGTAATACAACTGTAAACCGAAGTTTACGCCCCGGTATTTACCTTTATGTTCAACGCCTTAGCGACCGTAAAGATATCTTTGTCCCCACGACCGCACATATTCATCACCATCAGGTGGTCGCCCGGCAGATCACCGGCGATCTTGGCGACGTGGCCCAAAGCATGGCACGGCTCAAGCGCTGGAATGATTCCTTCGGTCTCGCAGCAAAGCTGAAAGGCCGCCAATGCCTCGGTATCGGTGACCGAAACATACTCGGCCCGCCCGACATCATGCAGCCAGGAATGTTCGGGGCCGATTCCCGGATAATCGAGCCCGGCCGAGATCGAAAACCCTTCCTGAATCTGACCGTCGTCGTCCTGCAGCAGGTAGGTGCGGTTGCCATGCAGCACACCCGGACGCCCGCCGGTGAGGCTGGCGCAGTGCTCCATCTTCATGTTCACGCCCTTGCCGCCGGCTTCGACGCCGATGATCCGGACGCTCTTGTCGTCCAGAAACGGATAGAAAAGGCCCATCGCGTTGGAACCACCCCCGATGGCGGCAATCACGCTGTCGGGCAGGCGGCCCTCGCGTTCCTGCATCTGCGCGCGCACTTCCTTGCCGATGATCGACTGAAAATCGCGAACCATCGCTGGATAGGGATGCGGGCCCGCGACCGTGCCGATGCAATAGAACGTGTCCTGAACATAGGTCACCCAGTCGCGCAACGCGTCGTTCATCGCATCCTTGAGGGTGCCGCGCCCGCTGGTAACCGGCACGACCTCGGCCCCCAACAGCCGCATGCGGAATACGTTCGGCGCCTGCCGCTCGACGTCATGCGCGCCCATATACACGATACATTTCAAACCAAACCGCGCGCAGACGGTGGCGGTGGCCACCCCGTGTTGTCCCGCCCCGGTCTCGGCAATGATCCGCGTCTTGCCCATCCGCCGCGCCAGCAGGATCTGGCCCAGCACGTTGTTGATCTTGTGCGCGCCGGTGTGGTTGAGCTCATCGCGTTTCAGATAGATTTTGGCACCGCCAAAGCGTTCGGTCAGACGCTCGGCGAAATAGAGCGGGCTGGGACGACCGACGTAATGTTCCCAGAGATCGTCCATCTCGGCCCAGAATGCCGGATCAGACTTGGCCTTTTCATACTCGGCTTCGAGATCGAGGATCAGCGGCATCAGGGTTTCGCTGACGAACCGGCCACCGTAATCCCCAAAGCGCCCACCCTCGTCGGGGCCGGACATGAAAGAGTTGAACAGGTCCTGCGACATCTATCATTCTCCCAAAGCGGCGTTAAGAAACGCCGCGATCAATGCACTGTCTTTAACGCCCGGCGCACGCTCGACGCCAGAGGAAACATCCACCTGCGTTGCCCCGGTCAGGGCCACCGCCTCGGCCACGTTTTCCGGCGTCAGCCCGCCTGCCAGCATCCATGGTACGGCCCAGCGGCGACCGGCGATCAGACGCCAGTCAAACGACAAGCCGTTGCCCCCCGGCAATGCCGCCGCGCGCGGCGGTTTGGCGTCGACCAGCAACTGATCCGCCACGCCGGCATATGCCGCAAGGCGTGGCAGGTCGGCAGCATCGCCGATGCCAACCGCTTTCATCACCGGCAAACCGATGCGCGCCCTGATTTGCGCCACCCGTTCCGGGCTTTCGCCACCATGAAGCTGCAGCATGTCGAGCGGCAGTTTCAGCGCGATTTCGTCAAGCGCATCATCGGTCGGATCGACGGTCAGCACGACTTTGCAGATGCCCGCCGGGACTTGCGACATCAGAACCTGCGCCGCCGCAATTTCCAGATGGCGCGGTGATTTCGGGAACAAGACAAACCCGAGGTACCGCGCCCCGAGGTCGACCGCGATCCGGATGTGCCTTGCCTGTGATATTCCGCAGATTTTTGCGTGCATGGCGTCACTCCGAAGTCCGGAACCGATTACCGGTTTCACTCCAGCAGCGCCAGTACGTCGTCCTTGCCGTCGCCGGTCTTTTCCCGCAGCCCTTTGACTTCGCGTTCCAGCCGCGCCACGTCCCGCCGACGGCGATTGCTGTCGGCGCGGATTTTGTGTTCGCGAAAGTATTCCCAGACAAATCCCAGCAACAGCCCGGCGACGATGCTGCCGAAGATCACCAGAAACAGCGGCACGGAATAGGTATTTGCGATGGGCACGAGAACCGCCAGTTCGTCGGGGACCAGACCCAGAGTGACCACCTGCCGGTTGGCCAGCGCGACGATGACCAGAATCAGACCGACCAGTCCGAGAAAAACATAACGAACCAGTCGCATCGGCACCTCGTGATTTTAGCCCGGTTACTTGCCGTTCAGGCGATCCCGCAGCAATTTGCCGGTCTTGAAGAACGGCACGTGTTTTTCGTCCACCGCCACCGATTCACCGGTCCGGGGGTTCCGTCCGGTGCGCGAATCGCGCTTTTTCACCGAAAAGGCACCGAAACCCCGCAATTCGACCCGGTTGCCCGTGGCCATGGCGTTTATGATTTCGTCGAACACCGTGCCGACGATCCGCTCGACGTCCCGCTGGTATAGATGCGGGTTCTCGTCGGCGATTTTCTGAACCAGTTCCGAACGTATCATGCGTGAAACCTCCCCCATAGGTTAATCTTCGCGTGGTCGCTATTCTAGCTGAAACTCCGGTTCGGATATTGGCAGATAATCACCATTCAGGGAATAGAGGGAACCGCGACAAAACGTTAAATCCGGCCCTAAGTTCCTGTTTGAGCGGGTGTTTTTCCCGTTATTCCTGTGGATAACCATCAAATCCGGAGATTCGGAGCCCAATTGCGAAAAGCCCGTGGCGCAAGAAACGGGGTGATTCGATCATCGGATTCCACCCGCATGCGCGATCCGGAAATGAAAACGGCCCCGAATTTCCGGGGCCGTTTCCTGTCTGAATTAGTGGCGATGACTGCGCCTATTGTTCGTCCTGACCCTTCAGCGCCGCACCCAGAATGTCGCCAAGTGATGCACCTGAATCGGACGAACCGTATTGCTCCACCGCCTCTTTTTCCTCGGCGATTTCACGGGCCTTGATCGACAGGCCAAGCCGGCGCGAGCCCTTGTCGATATTCGTGACCCGGGCATCGACATGATCGCCGACCGAAAAGCGCTCGGGCCGCTGTTCGGCGCGGTCGCGCGACAGGTCCGAACGGCGGATGAAGGCTTTCATGCCGTCATATTCGACTTCGATGCCGCCGTCTTCGATCTTGGTCACCGTAACCGTAACCACGGCGCCGCGTTTGACGCCCGAGGTCGCTTCGGCGAACGGATCGCCGTCGATGGCCTTGATCGACAACGAAATCCGCTCTTTCTCGGTGTCGACATCGGTGACGATGGCGCGCACCAGATCGCCCTTGCGGTAATCCTCCATCGCTTCCTCGCCCGACCGGTTCCAGTCGAGGTCGGAAAGATGGACCATGCCGTCGATATCGCCCTCCAGCCCGACGAACAGGCCGAATTCGGTGATGTTCTTGACCTCGCCTTCGACCTCGGTCCCGACCGGAAAGGTCTTCTCGAAGTTTTCCCACGGGTTGCCTTGCGTTTGTTTCAGACCCAGCGACACCCGGCGTTTGGTGCTGTCGATTTCCAGGATCATGACGTCGACTTCCTGACTGGTCGAAACGATCTTGCCCGGATGGACGTTTTTCTTGGTCCAGGACATTTCGCTGACGTGAACCAGCCCCTCGACGCCCGGTTCCAGTTCCACGAACGCACCGTAATCGGTGATGTTGGTCACGCGGCCTGTATGCACGCTTTCCAGCGCGAATTTGCCTTCGACCAGGGTCCAGGGATCATCCTCGAGCTGTTTCATGCCAAGGCTGATGCGGTGGGTTTCCTTGTTGATCTTGACGATCTGCACCTTGATGGTTTCGCCGATGGTCACGATTTCCGACGGGTGGTTCACGCGACGCCAAGCCATGTCGGTGACGTGCAGCAGGCCGTCAACGCCACCAAGATCGACGAAAGCGCCGTATTCGGTGATATTCTTGACCACGCCGTCAACCGCGTCACCTTCGTTGAGCTTGCCAACGATTTCGGCGCGCTGTTCGGCACGGCTTTCTTCAAGGATCGCACGACGCGAGACAACGATATTGCCCCGGCGACGGTCCATTTTCAGGATTTGGAACGGTTGCGCGAGCCCCATCAGCGGGCCTGCGTCCCGTACCGGGCGCACATCGACTTGCGAGCCGGGCAAGAACGCAACCGCGCCGCCCAGATCGACGGTGAAGCCGCCTTTGACGCGGCCAAAGATCGCGCCTTCGACGCGCTCTTCTTTTTCGGCGGCTTTTTCGAGACGATCCCAAGCCTCTTCACGGCGGGCCTTGTCGCGGCTGACGACAGCCTCGCCACGGGCGTTTTCAACGCGCTCAAGATAGACTTCGACGGTATCGCCGACTTCGATCTCGGGGTCTTGGCCCGGAGCGGCAAATTCTTTGAGTTCGACGCGGCCTTCCATTTTATAGCCGATGTCGATGATGGCCTGTCCGGCTTCAATCGCCAGAACGGTGCCTTTGACGACTGAGCCCTCGTCGGGGGTGTCAAGTTCGAAGCTTTCGTTCAGAAGGGCTTCAAACTCTTCCATCGTTGCAGATGCGGACATGTAAAACTGTTTCCTTTTCAGTGCTTTGGTTGGCCAAACGGGCAAAACCGCTGGTCTTTGGGTTCAAGGGACGGGGCGGTTTTCAGGAAAAAGACAAAGGGCCGGTTTCAGTTCCGACCCTCAAGCACGTTTTTGATCCTTGTCACCGCCTCGGTAACAGCGGCGTCTATAGACAATTCGCTGGTATCTAGCAAGAGCGCATCATCGGCCGCCCGCATCGGCGCCGTGTCGCGGTTCGCGTCGCGCCCATCGCGCGCCCGAATGTCGGCGAGGACCGCTTCGAACGAGGTTTCCGCCGCCGGATCACGCAATTCCGCAAACCGCCGGGCCGCCCGCACTTCGGCGCTGGCGGTCACGAACAATTTCACCTCGGCATCCGGGCAGACCACGGTGCCGATATCGCGCCCGTCCAGAACCGCGCCACCGGATCGGCGGGCAAAGGCGCGTTGAAATTCGAGCAGGGCAGCGCGAACCGCCGGGATCACCGCAACTTTCGAGGCAGCATCCGCCGCCTTCGCCGTCCGCAAATCCGTCCGCGCCAGATCAGCGTCGGCCAGTGCCCGCGCCGCGGTGACGGCGGCAGTGGTTTCCAAACCGCCCGCCGCCAGCGCCTTCATGCCAACGGCGCGATAAAGCGAACCCGTATCCAGATGCATAAACCCGAAATAAGCGGCCACTGCCTTGGCAATCGTGCCCTTTCCCGCCGCCGCCGGACCGTCGATCGCAACCGTAAAGGCGTCGCGTCGCCTCATTCGGCCTGTTGCCGCAGCCGCGAAACAAAGCGCGCGATCATCAGCACGATCAGAATGGTTATGGCCGCATCGACAAAAAAGAATTTCAGCACCGTCCAGCGGCTGGCGGTTTCGACCAGAGGCTCGCTGAGGCTGTCGGGGGTCGACGCCAGCATCCGCGCCACCGCCGCGTTTTCAAGATAATCGAAAAGCGCGTAAAGCCCGGCGACGAAAAGCGCCGCCAATCGCAGGATCAGCGGACGTTCCGCCAGCAAAATCCAGCAGCCGATGCCCAGAACCATCGCGAAAAGCGCCGGGAAAAAAGTGTCCAGCCATTGCGCCGGACCGGCGTAAAACGCCAACCCTTCCGGCGTCAGCGACCCCAGATAGGCGCGGGCCTCGTCATAAGAATACCCCAGCATCTGCATGTCGAACGGCAGGCCGCGACCATTCGTCGTTGAAATGTTGGGCCCCGCCCACAGCGCCATCGCGCCGTAGACGGCCACCGTGACCACGACCAGAGGCCAGAAAAACCGGTGCAGGCGTTGCATGTCAGATCTCCCTATTGCGAACCGCGGCGAATATCGGCCCCCAGATCGCGCATCAGCCGTTCGAAATCCGGAAAGCTGGTGGCAACCGGTGCGCCGTCATCCAACCTTACCGGTTTTTGTGCCGCAAGCCCAAGGCACAAAAACGACATTGCGATCCGGTGGTCCAGATGGGTCTTGCAGGTGGCCCCACCGGGGACATTGCCCGCACCCATGCCATGTACGATCAACGTATCCTCGTCTTCGCCGACCTTCACGCCACAGGCTTCCAGCCCCCGCGCCATTGCATCGATCCGATCGCTTTCCTTGACGCGCAGTTCCCGGACCCCGCGCATGATTGTGCGCCCCTCGGCACAGGCGGCGACCACCGCAAGGACCGGATATTCGTCGATCATCGAGGCGGCGCGTTCCGGCGGCACCTCGATGCCCTTCAACGCAGAAAACCGCGCCCGCAAATCGGCCACCGGCTCGCCACCCTCGGTCCGCTGGTTCTCGAATGTCAGGTCTGCCCCCATTTCGCGCAAGGTGGTGAACAACCCGGCGCGGGTCGGGTTCAGACCGATGTCACGCACCAACACATCCGAACCTTCGGTGATCAGCGCCGCGCATACCGGAAACGCGGCCGAACTGGGATCGCGCGGCACGGAAATCGTCTGCGGCTTGAGTTCGGGTTGCCCCCCAAGCGTGACGATGCGGCCCGATTTGGTGATTTCGGTCGCAACCTCGGCACCAAATCCCGCCAGCATCCGCTCGGTATGATCACGGGTCGCCTCGGCCTCCGTCAGAATCGTCTCGCCGATGGCGTTCAATCCTGCGAGCAGCACCGCGGATTTCACCTGGGCCGAGGGCACCGGCGAGGCATATCTGACCGGCACGGCATCTTTCGCGCCGACAATCGTCAGCGGCAACCGCCCGCCGGAACGCCCGAATGTCCGTGCCCCGAACAATGTCAGCGGATCGGTGATCCGGCCCATCGGGCGCGACCTGAGGCTGGCATCGCCGGTGAATGTTGCGGTGATCGGGGATGTCGCCATCGCGCCCATGATCAGGCGCACGCCGGTGCCGGCATTGCCGCAATCGATCACATCATCGGGTTCCGCAAACCCCCCGACACCGACGCCGTTGATGCGCCATTCCCCATCACCGGTCCGCTCGACCGACGCACCGAACGCCGCCATCGCCCGGGCGGTATCCAGAACATCCTGCCCCTCCAACAGGCCGCTGATATGTGTCTCGCCGACCGCGAGCGCGCCCAGAATCAACGCCCGATGCGAAATCGACTTGTCGCCGGGCACGTCGGCCCGCCCGGTCAGCGGGTTGCCGGGATGGGCGCTCATCGGCACTATCGCTCCCTGTCCTGACATCGTGCCCGCCCCCTTTTGCCGCCCATGGAATTACGCGTTCCCGCGGGCCGGGTAAATCCCCGATCGGGCTTCATGGTTCCACAAATACTCGATCCTGCCTCACCGCCGGTGAAACGTCAGATAATGCGGGACGCGTGCTTCGTTGAGTGCCTTTTTTTCATAACGTGTACTTTGCCAGTCGTCCCAGGGTTCGCGCCAATCGGCGGCGGATTCCGCTGTCCACCGAAATGCCGGGTGCTGGCCGACCTCGATCAGTGTCTGGCGCGCGTAATCCGCGATGTCCGTGGCGATCCGCAAAGTAGCGCCGGCTTGCATCACCCGCGCCAACGGGTCGAGGAATTCCGGGTTCACAAACCGCCGCCGGTGGTGCCGCGCCTTGGGCCAGGGGTCGGGATACAGCAGAAAGGCACGCCCGATCGAGTGATCCGGCAACACGTCGAAAAGGTCACGCACATCGTCGGGGTAGAGGCCGATATTGGAGACCCCGGCCTCTCGGATCTTGCCCAGCAACATGGCCACGCCGTTGATATAGGGTTCGCACCCGATGATGCCGACATCCGGATTTAGCCGCGCCTGACGCACCAGATGCTCGCCGCCGCCAAAGCCGATTTCCAGCCAGACCGCGCGCGCGTCACCGAATGTGCCGGCCAGGTCGATTTCGCTGCGGGCGGGGTTTTCGTCCCGTCCCACGCCGGGCACCACCAGCCCCGCAAGGTCCTGGTCCAGATACGCCCGCTGGCTGGGGCGCAGCGATTTGCCGTAGCGCCTGCCATAGAAATTGCGCCACGGGGCACCTGACGGGGTTTTGTCCGCGTTCATGTCGTCGCCGGCACGCGCCGATCAGACCGCCGCTTTCAGTGCATCGATCAGGTCGGTCTTTTCCCACGAAAACCCGCCGTCGTTGGTCGGGGCTCGTCCGAAGTGGCCATAGGCCGCGGTGCGGGCATAGATCGGGCGCGTCAATTGCAGATGTTCCTTGATGCCGCGCGGGGTCAGGTCCATCACCTGTCCGACGGCTTTCTCGATCTCTTCCTCGTGGACCTGCCCGGTGCCGTGCGTATCGCAATAGATCGACAGCGGCCGGGCAACCCCGATGGCATAGCTGAGCTGCAGCGTGCAACGCTCGGCCATACCCGCCGCAACCACGTTCTTGGCCAGATAGCGCGCCGCATAGGCCGCCGAACGATCGACCTTGGTCGGATCCTTGCCCGAAAACGCACCGCCACCATGCGGGGCGGCGCCCCCATAGGTATCGACGATGATCTTGCGCCCTGTAAGGCCCGCGTCTCCGTCCGGCCCGCCGATGACGAATGCGCCGGTCGGATTGACGTGCCATTCGGTCCCGCCGTTGATCCAGCCATCGGGCAGGGTGTCGCGAATATAGGGTTCGACCACCGCCCTGACGTCCTCTGACGTCATGGAGTCGTCCAGATGCTGGGTCGACAACACGATCGAGACCGCCTCGACCGGTTTGCCGTCCCGATAACGCAGCGAAAGCTGCGATTTCGCGTCCGGGCCCAGTTGGGGCAGATCGCCGGCGTGACGGGCCTCGGCAAGGTTGCGCAGGATCGCGTGGCTGTACTGGATCGGTGCCGGCATCAGTTCGGGGGTTTCACGCACCGCATAGCCGAACATGATCCCCTGATCGCCCGCGCCATCGCGGTCGACGCCTTGTGCGATATGCGCGGATTGAGGGTGCAGCAGATTTTCGAACGTCAGGTTTTCCCAGTGGAAACCGTCCTGCATATACCCGATATCCCGCACGCATTCGCGCACGATATTTTCGATATCCGGCATGAACGCGTCGAGTTTTTCGCGCGAAGACAGCCCGACCTCGCCGCCGACAATCACTCGGTTGGTGGTGGCGAAGGTTTCGCACGCAACGCGGGCCATGGATTCTTCGGCCAGAAACGCATCCAGGATCGCGTCGGATATGCGGTCGCAGATTTTGTCCGGGTGACCCTCGGAAACGGATTCCGAGGTGAACAGGTAATTTTGACGGGACATTGGTTGCTCCGGGAAAAATTGAACCGCCACGTCAGGAAGCCGTTGTGACAGCAGATCAGACCGTGGTTAAGGTGCAGTACCGGGCGGGTCAATCTTTTTTTCGCGTGCCCCATATGCCAACCGCAAGGCACCCTGCAAGAAGCACGAACAGCATCAGCCAATCGCCGGTTTTGCCATAGGGCGTGGGCGGCAATCGACCCGGCAGCAACGCGTCGAGCTTGCCCGACTTGCCCAAGGGCAGGGCGCCGACAATCGCGCCGGTCGCATCGATCACCGCCGAAATGCCGGTGTTTGCCACGCGAACCAGCGGCAGCCCCTGTTCGATCGCCCGCATTCTCGCCTGCGCCAGATGTTGCTGGGGACCGGCAATTTCACCGAACCAGGCGTCGTTGGTGATCTGCAATATCCAGTCGGCGCGCGGTTCGGATCGCGCGAGGTTGGGAAAGATGGCTTCATAGCAGATCAGCGGCAGGGCCAGCCCGCTTTTCCCAAGGTCCAGCAATTTGCCGGAGCTTCCGGCGCTGAACCCACCGCCTTGTGTCGCCGCCAGCCCCTGAAATCCGAACCGGGAAAGCAGGCCGTCAAACGGGACATATTCGCCAAACGGCACCAGCCGGGCCTTGTCGTAGACCTGCGCCGCTTTGCCGGTGTCATCCAGAACTGCCAGCGCATTATAGATGCGTCGTCCCGCAAAGCGGCGCGCACCCAGAATGACCCGGCTACCGGGCCCCGCGGCCGCCGCGATTTCGGCCTGCAACCGGGGTTCGGTACCCAGCCAGAACGTCACCGCCGCCTCGGGCCAGATCACCAGATCCGGGCGCAACGCACCCTCTGCCGCCGTAAGGTCCATTTGTCGGCGCAGAAACAGCGGCGCGAATTCCGGGTCCCACTTTTTGGTCTGTGGCGCATTTGGCTGCACAAGTCGCAACGCAACCGGTTCCGCCCGGGGTGCCGGCGGATGCGCGGCGCGCCCGTGTCCAAGCCCGTACGCAAGCGCCAGCAGTCCCGCGGCGGCAAATATGCCGACGGGAAAACGCAGCGGTGCAAGCGGCAGGGCGGCGATGCACAAGGTCAGCACCCCCAGCCCGTGCGGTCCGACAAAGGCGGCCAGTTGGACGATTGGCGTTTCCGTCCAGATATAGGCCAGCAAGCCCCAAGGAAATCCAGTCAGGACATAGGATCGCGCCAGCTCGGCCAGTCCAAGCGCGAAGATCAACGCCACCAATCGCGAGCCCGCGCCACGCCCCAGCCAGTGCGCCAACGCGAATCCGGTGCCCCAGAACAGCGCCAGCCCGGTCGCCATGAACCCCAGCGCAAAAGGGGCCATCCAGCCATGGCGCGCGGCGTCGACCAGAAACGGCTCCACGATCCAGAACAGCGTCACCGCGAAATAGCCGCACCCGCCCAGCCAGCCGACCCAGAACGCCGCCCGTGTCCCGACAGTATTCAGATAGAGCGCCAGCAAAAACGTCAGCGCAAAAAGGCTGACATACCAGAACGAGAGCGGGCTGTGTCCGGTCGCCACCAGCGCGCCCGACAGCAATGCGGCAAACGCGCGATGACGTGGGGAAAGCCCGGCGACAAGACCGGTCAGAAGCGGCATGCGTTGGCCATTGAATATCCGGGTGCCGCCTGCAATCGTACGTCGCAATTCACCGATAAGCGATCGCCCGGGCCTGATCGGCGCGGATCCGTATTTGGCAAACGTCCGCCAGCCGCCGAATATTTTTCCCGAAAAATTTTTCCGCGCGCCAACCGGGGCTTGCAAGGCGATACCGGGCGCAGCGCCGGAAAGGGAAAAATATACCTCAGGCACCGGGCAGGACGGCCCGCAGCCGCTTTATTCGGCGCGGATCGGCATCCAGAACTTCGAATTCGATCCCGTTTTCGTGCCGAATAACCTCGCCCCGAACCGGGACGCGCCCGCAAATCATGAAAACCAATCCGCCAAGGGTTTCAATTTCGTCATCGTCTTCGGGGTCGATCAGCCGCAATCCCGTTTCCGCCTCGAATTCATCCAGGGGCGCTTTGGCCTGACACAGATAGACACCGGGTTTTTCGATCACCCAATACTGGTCTTCCTCGACATCGTGTTCGTCTTCGATTTGGCCCACGACCTGTTCGATCAGATCCTCGATCGTCACCAGCCCGTCAACGCCGCCATATTCGTCGATCACCAGCGCCATGTGAATCCGGTCGGTCTGCATTTTCTGCAGCAATACCCCAATGGGCATCGAAGGCGGCGCAAAAAGCAGAGGTCGCAACATCGCGGCGATGTCCAGAGGGCCGTCGTCGCAGGCAAACCCGTGTTTCAGCGCAAAATCCTTCAGGTGTACAAATCCCAGCGGGCTGTCCAGCGTTTCGTCAAATACCGGCAGTCGCGTCAGCCCGCTTTCGCGGAACAGTTCGACCAGCGCATCCAACGCGATTTCAACCGATACCGACACGATTTCGGCACGCGGAACCGCCACGTCCTCGACCGTGACGCGGTTCAGATTGCCGATGCCGCCCGCGGGCGACAGGGAATGACCGTTCGGTGCCGGTCTGAATTCCGGAAGCCGCGCGGATTCCGGCCCGCCGGAACCCGATACACCGCCAAACATTCGTTCAAGAAATCCGGGTTTGTGTCTGGTCTCTTGTTTCTGCGCGCGTTGCGCCGCGCCAGAAGAACCTTCGCCTGTTTCGCTCATGGCTCCTGTCCAAAACGTGCCCGGAAAAGCCGGACTGCCCTAATATGGGTTTGCGACCCCGAGTTTTGCAAGTATCGTGCCCTCCAGCGTCTCCATCCGGACGGCATCTTTTTCCAAAACGTGATCGTATCCCAACAAATGCAGGCACCCATGCACCAAAAGGTGGCTCAGGTGGTCTGCGGTCGCCTTCTTTTGCGCGCCAGCCTCGGCCATGCAGGTTTCAAAGGCCATCGCAAGATCGCCCAATTCGCGGGCCTCGGGCGGTGGCAGTCGGGGCGCGTCGCCCGGAACTGCGGGGCCAAGTTCAAACGCGGGCCATGACAACACGTTGGTCGGTGCGGATTTGCCGCGGAATTGGCGGTTCAGGCCCGTGATCCGCCGGTCATCCGCCGCCAAGAGCGCAATCGCGAAATTCGCGGGCGCCAGCCCGATTTCGTGCAAAGCCGCGCAACACGCCGTTTCAGCGAGCGCGGCGATTCCCAGTTCGTTCCAGCGACGATCCTCGGTCACCACGTCCACGAGGTCAGGCATCGGGTCGTCCGGCGCTGTCATAGGCCTGGATGATCTTGGCCACCATCGGGTGGCGCACGACGTCGCGGGCGGAAAAACGGGCAAACCCGATCCCCGCAACGCCGCGCAGAATCCGGTCGGCCTCGATCAGACCGGACAAGGAACCGCGCGGCAGGTCGATCTGGGTCATGTCCCCGGTCACGGCCATGCGCGATCCCTCGCCAAGTCGGGTCAGGAACATTTTCATCTGCATCGTGGTCGCGTTCTGCGCTTCGTCCAGCACCACGAAAGCGTTTGCCAGCGTTCGGCCCCGCATGAATGCCAGCGGCGCAATTTCGATGCGTTTTTCTTCGATCAGTTTGCCCAGTTGCTTGGCCGGCAGAAAATCGTTCAGCGCGTCGTAAAGAGGCTGCATGTAGGGGTCGACCTTGTCCTTCATGTCACCGGGCAGAAATCCCAGCCGTTCCCCGGCTTCGACAGCGGGACGCGACAGGATGATCCGGTCAACATGCCCCTCCAGAAACATCGACACCGCTACGGCAACGGCCAGATAGGTCTTGCCGGTGCCGGCAGGGCCAAGCCCGAAAACCAGCTCGTGATCGAACAGTTTGCGCAGATAGACGGCCTGTGCCGGGGTGCGCGGCCCGACCGATTTCTTGCGGGTCTTGATCTCGATCTTGTCACGGTGGAACATTTCGGCCTGATCGCCGTTGCGCGCCCCGGACCCCGCGTCGGTGCCGCCCAGCCGGATCGCGGCCAGAACATCGCCGGGTTCCAGCGGTCGGCCCGAGGCAAGGCGGGCGTAAAGCGCATCCAGAGCACTTTTGGCGCGCGCCCGTCCGTCATCGTCCCCGACCAGCACCAATTCGTTGCCGCGGCGCAGTATCTGCAGTTCGAGCGCGGTTTCGATTTCGGCCAGATTGCGGTCGTGTTCGCCGCAAAGATCGATCAGCAACCGGTTGTCGGCGAATTCCAGACGGGTTTCGGGGGGGTCTTCGGGCATTGATTGCGGGGGCAAGGCGGTGGTCGCCAAAGAGGTCTCCGATTTTGTGGGTTCGGCTTCATGCTGCCGAAAAACCAAAAGAATGCAAGGGGCTGACGGGCAATATCACAAAGCGGTAACGAAAAACGGACCGCGGATTTTCACCGCGATCCGTTTTCTTGACGCTTGTTGCGTATCAAATCGGGTCCGGAACCCAGTTTTTGAACTTGCCAACAGTGGTGTTCGGATCAGCGATGCCCGAACAGACCGGCTTGCCATAACGATCCAGCCGCTGCGAAAGGTACCCCTCGGCACCGTCGTCGATGATCCAGTGGTCGCACCCGTTCGGATCGATCCAGATGCCGGCTTTCATCGTGCTGAGGTGATCTGAATCAATGCCCAGATCAACGGTCTTGTCCGTTTTCTCGCAGGCCGAAAGGGCGATTGCGGTTGCGAGGATTGCCATTCCATGTATCGGTTTCATTCTATTTACCCCTTTCTACCTGATGCAGATGATTTCGACGCGGCGATTGCGTTTCTTGCCATAGGATGTGCGATTGGTCGCGATTGGCTGGCGTTCGCCAAATCCCCTGATCGCGGCAACCCTAGCGCCGGTGCTTTTGGCGATTGCCGCGACCGCGTTGGCGCGGCGCATCGACAAACCCATGTTGTATTCGTCTGACGCGTCGCTGTCGGTGTGCCCGTAAATCGCATATGCCGTCGCGCCGGCGTTCTTGAAGAACTGCGCCAGACGCGCGGTGTTTGCCGCGTTGATGAAATGCTTGTCCACGGCAAAAAGCTGGTCCGAGCTTTCCACCCGGCAGGATTTTATCCGTCGACAGACCGGGATGCCGTCCCGGGTGACGTTGGGGGTCATGTAGCCCTCCCAGCCGTCATCCATCACCCAATGTTCGCATCCGTCCGGGTCTACCCAGACGCCTGGAATATACTTTTGGCTGTGTTTGGCGGTGTGGCCGGCGCTGGCGGCCACGGTCAGGGCAAACAGGGCGATTGCCACAGCGGCAACAGCCCGCGCTGCTTTGAAAAGTCGTGGAAACACTGTCTTCGTCCTTTGCCTATATTCCACCGGGACGTACTGGTTGCCCCAGCTACTCTGCCTCCACCCAGTTTGTTGGCGAAATTCTATCAAGTTTGGCGATTATGTGAAGCGCATTTTAGGGGAATTATCCACAGATGCCGAAACAATCGGGGGCACCTTGGTTAATTGTCCGTCGAACCGTCGGATAACAGGCGAAATTTCCGTGCGCGCACAATAATGCCACAGACGCGCCGTGCTTTCACACCAATGCGCCACCCAGCGAATTCGGAGCCGAATCGGTGATTCTCACCGGCAAGATTTCACCAATCCTTGCGGAATCACAATTCGCGTGTACTGCATGTAGGTGTTCTGACTTGCCGACCATTTGTCCGGCGACGCGGCCTGGTTTCTCGAACAGCACCCTGACGTCGCGGCCTACCATCGCGTCCTGCGCGGCCCTTTGCTGGGTCGTCAAAAGGGTCTGCAACCGGGTCAGCCGACCCGACTTATCCACATCCGACACCTGGCTTTTTTCCGCAGCCGGCGTGCCTGGCCGGGGCGAGTATTTGAAGCTGTAGGCCTGCCCGTATCCGACCGTATCGACCAGCGCCATCGTGTCCTGAAAATCGGCCTCGGTTTCGCCGGGAAACCCGACGATGAAGTCGCCGGACAGCAAAAGATCCGGTCGCGCTTCGCGCATGCGCTCGATCACGCGGATATAGCTTTGTGCCGTGTGTTTCCGGTTCATCGCCTTCAGGATGCGGTCGGACCCCGACTGAACCGGCAGATGCAGATACGGCATCAGTTTTTCAACTTCGCCATGCGCCGCAATCAGATCGTCCGACATGTCGTTGGGATGCGAGGTGGTGTACCGGATACGCGCCAGACCATCGACTTTCGCCAATTCACGGATCAGCCGGGCAAGGCGCCAGTCGCCATCGGGACCGGCTCCGTGATAGGCGTTGACGTTCTGCCCCAAAAGCGTGATTTCCCGCACGCCGCGTTCCACCAGATCGCGGGCTTCGGCGATTATACGGGCCCCCGGGCGGCTGGCCTCGGCCCCGCGCGTATAGGGCACGACACAAAAGGCACAGAACTTGTCGCACCCTTCCTGTACCGTCAGGAACGCGGTCGGTGCCCGCCGTGCCTTGGGTCCGCGGGGCAGGTGATCGAATTTGTCCTCGGCCGGGAAATCGGTGTCCAGCACCTGTTTGCCGGTCCGCGCGGCCTGTTCCAGCGCCGGCAGCCGGTGATAGGCCTGTGGGCCGACGACGATGTCCACCAGCGGCTGGCGGCGCATGATCTCGGCCCCTTCGGCCTGGGCAACGCAGCCGGTGATCCCGATTTTCAGATCGGGGTTCGCGGCCTTGAGCGGCTTCATCCGCCCGAGTTCGGAATATACCTTTTCGGCGGCCTTTTCGCGGATGTGGCAGGTGTTCAGCAGGATCAGATCGGCGTTTTCCGGTGAATCGACGTTTGAATACCCCGCAGCCAGCATCGCATCGGCCATACGTTCGCTGTCATAGACGTTCATCTGACAGCCATACGTCTTTACGAATAGTTTTTTGTCTGCGGTCATTCTTGCACCCGATCGCGCCGCCCTTTGCCGGAACGGGGCGGGTTTACACATTCGCCCCGCCAAGAGCAATCAGCGTGTTCTTGCATTTCAGGGCGGATAAACGCAGAATCGCAAAAAGAGCAGAAGGTCGGGCGGCAGCATGAAATATCCAACGCTTGCGGAATTCGTCGCGCAGGGCGCCCGCGAATTGACCGCCGGTCCCATTGCAATATTGTTGATGGAGGATCAGGCCGAGATCAATTCGACCATCCGCCATCACCTGAGCCTCGGATTTCGCCGCGTGATCGTTGTTGGCCACCCGTCAATCGAGGTTTCGCCCGATCTGGCCGGTCAGATTTCCCGCATTTCGCACGATGTCAGCAAACCGGGTTCCACCGAAGACGTGGTCAATGCCATTTCCGCCACATGCGTCGGCCAGTGGGTTTATTACGGCTACAATGCCGAATACCTGTTTTTCCCGTTTTGCGAGGACCGGAGCATCGGCGAACTGACCCGCTTTGTCGCCGAAGAGCGGCGGGATTCCGTGCTGACCTATGTGATCGACCTATATGCCAAAGATCTGAAGAACCATCGCAACGGAGTCGCGCCGAAATCGGCGCATCTGGACAAATCCGGTTACTATGCGCTGTCGCGATCCCGCGACGGCGAGGTGATGGAGCGTCAGCTATCCATGTTCGGCGGCTTGCGCTGGCGGTTTGAAGAACATGTCGCGCACGACCGGCGAAATATTGACCGGATCGGGCTGTTTCGCGCGCAAAGCGGGCTGAAATTGCGGGCGGATCATACGTTCAACCTTGAGGAAATGAACACCTATGCCAACCCGTGGCACCATTCGGTCACGGCCGCAATCTGCTCGTTCCGGGCGGCGAAATCGCTTAAAACCAATCCGGGACCATCCGAGAGCATTGAAACATTTGCCTGGCACAATTCGACCAAATTCAACTGGCACTCGCGCCAACTGCTCGATCTGGGCCTGATGGAACCTGGGCAATGGTTCTGACGGATCGCTGAACGGGTGATCGCCATATCTTCCGCCAACAGGGTGTGAAAATATCAAGACTTTCATTCGCCTGCGAAACCAACGCAGATCGCATGAGCAAATAGGAATTGGGGTTCACGAACTGGAGGTTCGTGACCGTGGAATCAATTGCGATACCGCTGACAGGAACCACCCAAACGGAGCTTTTTCCATTGCCGTATTCACACCGGATGTGAGCAGCTTACAAAGGCTTCAAAACTATCCGGCCCGATCGCGGGCAAACCCGTGGCCGACGCTGGCGCCGACGGCTGATTGCCACACAAAGAACAATGCGAACATGGCGAGGTCGGATTTCAGGTCCAAAAGCGCGCCCGCGATGGTGCCGACGAGCACCAACTGCACGACCGGCCGGACGGACCGGAATTGCGGCATGACCACGGCGCATCCCACTGCCAGAATACCGGCACCGACAGCCCCCGCGATTGCCCCGATCAGCGCGATGCTATCGAAATTCTGGGCCAGGTGTTGCGCGAACCTGAATGCCGCTTGCCACGACAGGCCAAACGCGACAACGACAATTGCCGCGCGCATCGCCGGCAGATTGTGAAAGCGCATAAGGCAGATCGCAACCGCCAGCCCGAATACCGCCCCCAGCAGATGCGCAACGGGATCGATATCAAAAAAATGCACCAGCCAACTGACGATCCCGCTGCCCGCGCCGCACAGGCCAAGCTGAATTGAGGGATGCAGTTGCCGAAATCCTGATCGTTCCAAACCCGCCTCGCCTAGAATTATGTGACCGGGGCAACGATAGCCGATCCCGCGGTGATTTTCCACTGACGCTCAATTCCCGGGTTTGAACGGTTCCATGCCAAGGCGCGCCAATTCGTCCGCGCGTTCGTTTTCGCCGTGGCCGTCATGTCCCTTGACCCATTGCCATTCGACCTGATGCCGGGCCTGCGCATCATCCAGACGCTGCCACAGATCGACATTTTTTACCGGTTTTCTGGCGGCGGTTCGCCAGCCATTGGATTTCCAGCCCTTCATCCAGACCGAGACGCCGTTCCTGACGTAGGTGCTGTCGGTGATCACGGTAATTTCCGCTGCCCGGTCCAGTGCCTCGAGCGCGGATATCGCCGCCATCAGTTCCATGCGGTTGTTCGTGGTCAGCGCTTCTCCGCCATGCAGGGTTCGCTCGCGCACAACGCGGTCGCCCCTGATTGCCAGCAACAGCACCCCCCACCCGCCGGGACCGGGATTGCCTGAACAGGCACCGTCGGTATACGCAAACAATTCAGGCACGGGCGATGATCTGCACCCAGGGCGACCATTCGCCGGAAAGGCCCTTGTCGCGACCGGTCGAACTGCCGTGAATGGCGAATCCGGCATCGGTCAATGCGCGTTGCAACGCGGGAACAGAGTAATACGTGTACCATCGACCCAATGCGTCACGCTGCGCGCCCTGACCGGTCTTCATGCCGATGGAAAGAACGCCTTTGGGGCGCATCGCCCGGTGCAGCGCCCCCAAGTGCCGGGGAAAATCGGAACGGGCGGCATGAAGCAACGAAAAGCTGGCCCAGATACCGTCGTATCTGGCCGTACCTTCGATATCGTCGAACGTGGCCACGCGCACGGCAAGATCGTAAAGGCGGGCAGCCTCGGCGGCCATCGCCGGACTTGCGTCGACCGCGTCAACTTCGAAACCACGAGCGACCATGATCGCCGCCGATGCGCCCGGCCCACAGCCGAGATCCAGTATGCGCCCGGCATCCGGTACCAGCGACAGGAATTCCAGCAACTGCGGATTGCCGTGCTGACCGCCGACCATGGTCGCGTATTCGCGGGCCTTTTCCTGATAGACCGCCAGTGTTTCGGCGTCGCTCACACGGCCACATTGTCGCGCAGCGCGCGCGGCACCTTGAACTCGATATTCTCGGTCGCGGTCTCGACAATTTCCTGACGCAGTGCGAACCGTTCGGAGAACGCCTCGACAACCTCGCAGATCAGGATTTCGGGGGCCGAAGCGCCTGCTGTCAACCCCACCGCCCGCGCGCCTTTCAGCGCGCGCCAGTCAATATCGGCGGCGCGGGGCACAAGTTGCGCATAGCCGCACCCCGCCTTGGCAGCGACTTCGACCAGGCGGCGCGAGTTCGACGAATTGGGCGAACCGATCACCAACAGCGCGTCGACTTTCGGCGCGACCGCCTTGACCGCCGCCTGCCGGTTGGTCGTGGCGTAGCAGATGTCTTCCTTGTGCGGGCCGATAATGGCCGGAAAGCGGGACCGCAAAGCGGCCACGATATCGGCCGTATCGTCGACCGAAAGCGTCGTTTGCGTGATGAACGCCAGCCTGCCTGCGTCGCGAGGCCGCAACCGGGCCACGTCGTCTGCGGTTTCGACCAGCAGCACTTCGCCATTTGGCAACTGGCCCATCGTGCCGATGGTTTCGGGGTGACCCTGATGGCCGATCATCACCATTTGCAGGCCGTTGGCGTGATGGCGCTCGGCCTCGATATGCACTTTGCTGACCAGCGGACAGGTCGCGTCGACATAGATCATTTTTCGCGCCGCGGCCCGTTCCGGAACAGATTTGGGGACGCCATGTGCGGAAAATATCACCGGTCGGTCGTTGGGGCATTCCGCCAGAGTCTCGACAAAAACCGCGCCCTTGGTGCGCAGGCTGTCGACCACGTATTTGTTGTGCACAATCTCGTGCCGCACGAAAACGGGTGCTCCCCATTTTTCCAGCGCCATCTCGACGATCTTGATCGCCCGGTCCACGCCGGCGCAGAAACCGCGAGGTGCCGCGAGATAGAGCGTGAGATCGGGTTTGGCGTTCATGATGGGATCACCGGGAGGGATGAGACGGGGTATTTACACGGAAATCCGGGGATCGCGCAACGCCCGCCCTGCCGCACCCCCAAAAGGCAAAGCGGCAGGGATGCAGTTTCAGCGGATCATTCCTCGGCCAGTTCCACCTCGTCGGAACGTGCCGGCATGTCCGGGCGCGGCGGGCGCCCGATCACGTCTTTCAGTTCCTCCAATTCGATGAAATTGTCGGCCTGACGACGCAATTCGTCTGCAATCATCGGCGGGTGCGAGCGGATCGTGGACACGACCGAAACCCGCACGCCCTTGCGCTGCAGCGATTCCACCAGCGACCGGTAATCTCCGTCGCCGGAAAAGATCACGATGTGATCGATATGCGGCGCAAGTTCCAACGCGTCGACCGCAAGTTCGATATCCATGTTGCCCTTGATCTTGCGCCGACCCATGGAATCCGTGAACTCCTTGGCCGGCTTGGTGACCATGTTGAAACCATTGTAATTGAGCCAGTCGACCAGTGGACGGATCGGCGAATAATCGTCGTTCTCCAGCAGGGCGGTATAATAGAATGCACGAAGAAGCTTGCCTCGGCGCATGAATTCGGTTCTGAGCAGCTTGTAGTCGATGTCAAACCCCAGCGCCTTGGCGGCGGCATAGAGGTTGGAGCCGTCAATAAAAAGCGCAAGCCTTTCGTCGCGGTAAAACATAATGGGTTTCCCTTTTGAAATGGCGTTTCATCAACGATAGAGAGTGGTTTTCTTGCGAAATCATCAATGAAACTATGAGGTCAAGGATAGGCCAAATCAGGGACGCCGCAAGTGAAAAGTGATCATCAGGACGTTACAAGTTGTTTGATTGCCGTGGGGTCAAACCTGGCGTCACAAGCTGGAAGCGTGCAGCAGAATATTGTGGTCGCGCTGGAGTTGCTGGCGCGGGAATCGCTGACGGTCGTCGCGATGTCGCGTCTTTTCCGCACACCGGCATTCCCACCAGGATCCGGCCCGGAATTCATCAACGCGGCGCTGAGCGTGGCGACCACGCTGTCGCCGGTCGAAGTGCTGGATTGCCTGCATCGGGTCGAGGCGGCGTTGGGCCGGGTTCGCAGGCAGCGGTGGGAAGCGCGCGTGATCGACCTCGATCTGTTGAGCTATGGTGACAAGGTGTTGCCGGATGCCGCTGTCGTGCGGCGGTGGATCATGCTTGGGACAGAAATGGCAGCGAAGGAAGTGCCCGATCGGCTGATCCTGCCCCATCCGCGCCTTCACGAACGCGGCTTCGTTCTGGTCCCGCTGATGGATATTGCGCCGGATTGGCAGCATCCGTTGCTTGGCAAAACCGTGCGGGAATTTCACGCGGCGCTTTCTGAATCCGATCATCGGGGAATCGTGCCGATCGCGACCTTGTAAAGTTCGATTGAGTAACCGCGCCAGCGCGATAGGTTTCGTGTCAAGGGACCGGCCATGATATCCCGAAATTGACGCGACGCTTGCATGACGCGGCGGTGGTTTTCCGTGTATTTGCAGTGGCATAGGCCGGCAATGGTTGCGTGACTAAAATATTTTAGTGAATCTGTCGAACCTTGAGACATTCCCCTGGATCGATCCCCCCTGCCACCCACACGCTTTGTTTATTCTTTCGCCGCGCCAGTGTGCCAATCGCCCACCCAACCCCCACCGCCATTTTGCTTCAGGCAGGCGACGCGGGCTGCGCAAGCGACGGGCGGCGTTCGCGAATGACGATGAAAATTCCCGCGCCGATCGTGATCGTTATACCAAGCGCCGCCAACCCGTTCGGCAAATCGTGAAACACCAGATAGCCGATCACCGTTGCCACCGGTATTTCCAGATACTGGACCGGCGCCACGGTCGCCGAAGGCGCGAATCGCAGGCTCCAGGTCATCACCAGATGCCCCACCGTCCCAAGCACCCCGATGGCCGCCATCAAACCCCATTGCCCCGATTGCGGCATCACCAACCCAAGCGCCGGCGCGTCCGTCACCGCGCCGATCATCAGCACCAGGCCCAGAATCGGCACCGCGAACAAACCGCTGGCAGTCTGAATGGCCAGCGGATCCGCGTCCTTGGCGATCTTTCGGGTGATCAGCATGAACAATGCGAAAACCACGGCCACGATCAGCGGGATCAACGCCGGGGCACCGACATTGGCGAAACTCGGCTGGATCACCAGCATGGTGCCGCCAAACCCCAGCGCACAGGCCGCCAGACGCCATTTCCCGACCTCCT
>CAZRLO010000019.1:0-31724 GCA_964600965.1 uncultured Rhodobacter sp. | reverse complement strand
GGCCCCTTAGCTCAACTGGATAGAGCGGCTGACTTCTAATCAGCAGGTTGAGGGTTCGAGTCCTTCAGGGGTCGCCAGGCAACCCGACGATTCCGGGGCTACCAGTTCCGGCGACCAAACAGCAGATGAAACCGTTTTTGACCGTGAAACGGTTCGGTTGAAACACCTGGAACGGGTTGTTGATCCATGGTGCGGTACGCCAGAAGAATTGCCACGAACGCGAACAGGACACCGCCCAGCGCCTGACCGACCAGGACGCCGGTCGCGCCAAACCACATCCCTCCGAGGATCGCCAGCGGCCAAGTGCCCAACGTGTTGCGGCCCCAGTTGACGACGGTGGAAAGGCCCGCGCGCCCCAGATTGTTGAACGTCGCGTTGGCCACGAAAATCACGCCGTTGAAAAAGAACAACAGCGCCAGCGGGCCGCTGAACAGGAAAATCAGGTCCTTCGCAGTTCCGGTCGCGTCAAATGCGGCAGCGATCAGGTCGCGCAGCAGGAACAGGATCAGCGCCGCAAAAACAACATAGAAGCCGGTGAAAATCAGCCCCGCCGTAAAGGCGCTGCGCACCCGCGTCATCTGCCCGGCACCAAAATTCTGGCCAATCACCGGGCCAATGGCACCAGACAGTGCAAATACCACCGCAAAGGCCACCGGCGTCAGCCGCCCGATGATCGCCATTCCGGCGACTGCATCGGTGCCGAACCGCGCGATCTCCCGCGTGACGATTGCCGCCCCGACCGGGGTTGCGACATTGGCCAGCACAGCGGGCAAGGCGATGGCCGATACCGGCGCGGTGTCGCGCCGCAGCATGGTCCACGACGGGCGCGCGAAACCGTCGTATACGCTGATTGCGGGTTTCAGGGCAAAATAGAGCATCGCGAACCGCGCAACGACCGACGCCAGCGCAGCACCGTTCAAGCCCATCCCGAGCGTGAAAATGAAGATCGGGTCCAGCACCGCATTGACACCGCTTCCCAGAAAGGTCGACATCATCGACCGGCGGGCATCGCCATGGGCCCTGAGCACCGCCATGGATATGATCGCGACCGACACGACCGGCATCGTCGGCAGAATGATCCACAGATAGGATACTGCCAGATCGCGGGCCTCGCCGGTTGCGCCCAGGAATTCCAGCAATTGCGGCAGGTACGGCAGGGCGATCAGCGGCACAGCCAATCCGGTGACCACGCCAAAAACCGCGACGCTGGCGGCATATTCCCGCGCGTCCGCGGCCTTGTGTGCCCCGATGGCTCGCGCCACCAGCGACCCGGCGGCGATCGACAGGCCGATATTGATCGAATTGGTGAAGAAAAGAATCGTGCCCGCGAACCCGACGGCAGCGGCCAGCGCCGCGTTGCCCAGCATGGAGATAAAGATCATATCCACAAAATCGACCGCGAACATCGCCATCAGACCAACGGACGAAACGAATGCCATGACCGAGACATGGCGCATCAGGCTGCCGGTCAGAAAGACCGGTTCTTCGGTCGGTTTCGCGCTCATCCCGGTTCTTCTTCCGGTCTCTTGCCCGGCGGCATCCATGCGCGGTCGATGGCGCTCCGGTCGGGATTGCGGACGCCAGCCATGGCGACACCGGTCGCCTCGGAATATTCGCGGGCCTTTTTCACCCATTCCTGGTTTTCATGGGGCAGAATGTCGGGGTCATAAGCATCGGCCATATCGCGGATCATGCGTTGGTCGCCGGCGACAAAGGCGGTCGCGATTTTTTCGGCCTCGTAGGGATGAATGCCGAATCCCTCCAACGCCGAGCGGCCGGCGCGCACCGCGCTGTCGAACGTCTCGCGGATAATGTCGTTGGCACCGGCGGCATAAAGCGAATAGACCTGCGTTCGGTCATGGGCGCGCGCAACGATATGAATGTCGGGCCGGTCGCGACGCGCATGTTTCACGATTTCGACCGTACGTTCCTTGTCGTCGATTGCCACGACCAGCATCCGGGCCTCGGCCAGACCAGCGGCATGCAGCAGATCGGGGCGCGAGGCGTCGCCGTAAAACGCCTTGATGCCGAACACGCTCATCAACGATACGGTTTCTGCGCTGAGGTCCAGCACCACGGTTTCGTAGCCATTGCCGCGCAGCATACGGTTGACGATCTGCCCGAACCGACCGGTGCCTGCGATGATCACCGTGCCCTTTTCGTCGATCATGTCAGCCTCGCGCGACTGACGGGCATTGATCCTTGGTAAAATCAACCGATCAAAACAGATGAACACCAAGGGCGTCAGCAGCATGGAAAGCGCCACCACCAGCAACAGCGTTTCCGAGACCGCCTGTGGGATCACGCCGTTTTGGACGGTGAACGACAGCAGAACGAACCCGAATTCGCCCGCCTGCGCCAGCCCCAAGGCGAACAGCCATCGGTCGGACCCGCCAAGCTTGAAAACAAAGGAAAGGGACAACAGCACCAACCCCTTCACCAGCATCAGTCCAAGCGTCAGCGCGATGATCGTGCCAAATCCGTCGATCAGCGCGACAAAGTTTATTCCGGCACCCACGGTGATGAAAAACAACCCCAGCAGCAGTCCCTTGAACGGGTCGATGTCGCTTTCCAACTCGTGGCGAAACTCGCTGTTGGCCAGGACGACGCCCGCCAGAAATGTCCCCAATGCGGGTGACAGCCCGACCAATGTCATCAACAGCGCGATGCCGATGACCAACAACAGTGCCGCGGCGGTGAAGACCTCGCGCAGCTTCGCGGTCGCGATGAAACGAAACAGCGGGCGTGAAAGGTAGTGCCCGCCAACGACCACGGTAGCCACCGCCAGCAGGGTGACGATGGCGACCTGCCAGCCCGGCAGGCCGTCGATCAGGCTGATCTGTTCGCCATGCCCGCCGGCATGATCGGCGGAGTGGCTCAGAAGTTCTACCAGTTCCGGCAAGGCCAGCAGCGGAATGAGCGCCAGCATCGGAATGACGGCAATGTCCTGAAACAACAGCACTGAAAACCCGGCCTGCCCGCCATCGCTTTTCATCAGTCCTTTTTCGTTCAGCGTCTGCAGCACGATCGCGGTCGAAGACAGCGAAAACACCAGCCCGATCGCCAGGGCAACGGACCACGGTTGACCCATGGCAAATGCCGCAGCGCCGATGGCCGTCGTCGTCATGCCGACCTGCAACCCACCCAGCCCGATCAGCCGGTGGCGCATCGCCCAGAGCGAGCGCGGCTCAAGCTCCAGCCCCACCAGAAACAGCATCATGACCACGCCGAATTCGGCAAAATGCTGGATATCGCGGGTTTCCGCACCCACCAGCCCGATCAACGGCCCAATCACGATCCCCGCGATCAGATAGCCAAGAACCGACCCGAGGCCCAGCCGTTTGGCCACGGGAACCGCGATCACGGCTGCGGTCAGGTAGACAAAAGCCTGAAACAGAAATGTGCTCATCGGCGTGCCCCTTTGCGAATCGGCAACCGGTCGTGCGCCAGTTCATCCATTTCGCTGGTCTTGTCGAAATCGAAAGTTTCGTCCCGCAGCGCGATCAGCAGATCCCGGTAGGCGCCCAAATGCGTTTCCAGCCGGGTATCACCGGGGGCCTTGAGGGCGCCGAACAGCACGAAAGGCGGCACGAACCGCATCTTGCAAAGGTTCGCCGTCTGCTCCAACGGCGCAAGAAACGTGCGCAGGTCGAAATTGTTGAATCCGTCGGGATGATAAGCAGTCTGCGGCCCCCCGGCGCTGACCACTGGCAAGAACGGCATGTCTTTCAGCCGGTCGCCGCCTTCGCCATAGGCATACCCATATTCCAGAACCAGGTCCTGCCATTCCTTCAGGATCGACGGCGTTGAATACCACATCAGCGGAAACTGGAATACCAGCGCATCATGTTCGGCAAGCCGCACCTGTTCGCGGTCTATGTCGATCTTCATCCGTGGATATTCGCCATACAGATCGGCGAAGGTCACGTTGTCGAGGCCTTGCGCGACCTTGCCCATCGCGTTGTTGACCACGGAATGCCGGTGCGCGGGATGCGCAAACAGAACCAGAACCTTGCGCATATTCCCCTCTTGGCCGTTCGGATATTGCGTGCAATCGGGCGAGCATAGAGCATAAGTCCGTTGGCTGGAATTCCCAATCGATAGAAGGTGGTTTGTCGTGTGTGGTCCCGCGAGTGTCGGCGGATCGCTTTGGGCTGTTTATCTTTCGGCAATCGGCCCAAGCACTGACTTTTCTCCATTGAACGGCACAGGTTGTCCGGCGGAACTTATCACCGATAACACAGAGCCGCGCATCGACGGGCCGTGGTGTGGTGAACGGGCGCAAGTTAGGTCCACTTTATCCGGCAGAACCCGCGACCCCAATTGATTGCGACGTCATCGGCCAATCGCCGTGCCGGGGGGCGGCCCAATGATGCGCGGCGGGCTTGCGCCCCTGGTCCCGCGCCCTTCGAAGTGGTGATGGCACGCGCGCGATCCCGGGCGGCCGCGATTCCGCCCTTTCGCGCATTGCCGCACCGTGGACACCGTTTCAGGCTTTCACCGCGCCGTCCGGGTCCTGCCCCAGATCCTCCAGAATCGGGCAATCGGGGCGGTTGTCGCCGGCGCAGGCGTTGATCAGGTGGGCGAGCGTGCCACGCATCGCACCCAGATCGGCGATCTTTGCGTCGATGGCCGCCAGATGTTGTTGGGCCACGCGTTTGACATCGGCGCTGGCCCGGTTTTCGTCGCGGTACAGTTCCAGCAACGCCCGGCAATCCTTGATGGTGAATCCCAACGCCCGCGCCCGCGCGACAAAGGCCAGCCTGTGAACGTCGGCGTGGTTGAAGGCACGGTAGCCGTTTCGGTCACGACCCGGAGTGATCAGACCGATATCTTCGTAATACCGCACGGTTTTGGCAGGCAGACCCGCGTGATCCGAGGCTTGTCCGATATTCATTTGATGCTCTTTCCTTTCACAGCGCTGCGGCCGTTGTCAGGTCGCCGAAGCGTGGTTGGCCCAGCGCAATCTCAGGGCATTGGTCACGACAAAAACACTGGACGTCGCCATCGCGCCCGCGGCCAGAACCGGCGACAACAAGGGGCCGCCAAACGGGTATAACAGCCCGGCGGCGACGGGGATCAGCACGATGTTATAACCGAACGCCCAGAACAGGTTTTGCCGGATGTTGCGCATCGTGCGGCGCGAAAGTTCCAGTGCGGTAACCACGCCCGTAAGATCGCCCGACATCAGGACCACGTCGGCCGATTCAATCGCAACGTCGGTCCCCGTGCCGATGGCGATGCCGACATCCGCGGTCGCCAGCGCCGGGGCATCGTTTATGCCATCGCCGACATAGGCCAGCGCCTCGCCGTCCGCCTTCAGCCGCTCCAATGCCGCCACCTTGCCATCCGGAAGCACATCGGCAACGACGTCATCGATGCCGGTCTGCCGTGCGATCATGCGGGCCGTGGCGTGGTTGTCGCCCGTGATCATCGCGGTCTTGAGACCAAGCCGGCGAAGCGAACGGATCGCGGCAACGCTGGTCGGTTTCAACGGATCGGCAACCGCCAGCACCGCTGCGGCCCTGCCATCGATCGCAGCAAAGACCGGCGTCTTGCCGTCCGAGGCAAGTTGTTCGGCCCGCGCTGTCAACGTGCCGAAATCAATATCGTTCCGCACCATCCACCTTTGCGCGCCGACCAGCACTTTTTGTCCGTCGATCATCGCGCTGGCGCCAAAGCCGGTGACGGAAGCGAATTCCGTGCTGGGCGGAACCGGCACTTTCTGGCGATGCGCGGCCTGCAGGATTGCGGTGGCGATCGGATGTTCCGATTGCGATTCAACGGCCGCGATCAACCCCAGAACCGCGTTTTCGTCTTCGCCCGCCGCCGACGCGATATCGGTCAATTCCGGTCGGCCCTCGGTCAGGGTTCCGGTTTTATCGAAGGCGACGATGCCCGATGTGCCCAATCGCTGCAAAGCATCGCCTTTGCGAAACAGAACGCCCAGTTCCGCCGCGCGCCCGGTGCCGACCATGATCGAGGTCGGTGTGGCCAACCCCATCGCACACGGACAGGCGATAATCAGCACGGCCACGCCGTTGACCAGCGCGAATCCAAGCGCCGGGTCGGGCCCGAAAACCAGCCAGACCAGAACCGTCAGGGCTGCCACCGCCATGACCACGGGCACGAACCACAACGTGATCCGGTCAACCAGCGCCTGAACCGGCAATTTGGTGGATTGCGCTGCCTGCACCATCCCGATGATCTGCGCCAGCATGGTGTCGGCACCGACGCGCGTTGCCTGAAACTTCAGCGCACCGGTGCCGTTGATGGTGCCGCCGATGACCTCGTCTTCGGGGCCCTTGGCGACGGGCACCGGCTCGCCGGTGATCATGCTTTCGTCGACAAACGAGCTGCCGGTCGTGACCCGCCCGTCGACCGGAATTTTTTCGCCGGGGCGAACGTGAATGATATCGCCCGGCACGATGGTTTCGATGAGAACTTCGCTGACGGCCTCGTTGCGCTCTATTCGCGCGGTTTTCGGCTGCAGGCCGATCAGGCCGCGGATCGCCGAACCCGCACGGCCCTTGGCCCGCGCCTCGAGCAGGCGGCCAAACAGGATCAGCACCACGATGACCGCCGCCGCCTCGAAATAGACATTGGCGGTTCCGGCGGGCAAAAGCCCGGGCGCGAAGGTTGCAATCACCGAATAGCCAAAGGCCGCCCCGGTCCCGACGGCGACCAGCGAATTCATGTCCGGCCGGCCCTTGATCAGGGCCGGAATGCCGCGCAGGAAAAACCGCAGACCCGGCCCGAACAGAACCAGCGCCGTCAACGCCGCCTGGATCATGCGGCTGTTTTGATGTCCGATAACCTGCCCGATCCAGCCATGAAACGCCGGGATCAGATGGCCGCCCATTTCAACGGTGAAGACCGGTATTGCCAAAATCGCCGCGATCAGCGTCAGGCGTTGCAGTTGGTTGAATTCCGCCTCTTGCCGCTCTGAAGCCGCCGGTGAATCAGAAGTCTGAATGTTCGCGCGGTAACCCGCCCCACCAACCACCGCCGCCAGCTTCGCCGGGTCGGTCTGGCCCTGAAAATATCGGACTAATGCAGAATTGTCGGCCAGATTGACGCTTGCGTCCGCGACCCCCGGTGCCCCGACCAGCGCCTTTTCAACCCGCAGCATGCACGAGGCACAGTTCATGCCCTCGATATCCAGCGTCAGGGTGGCCTTGCCGGCGGGATACCCGGCATTGCTTAGTGCCGCCATCAGCGCCTCGGGTTCGGCGGGCGCATCAAACGCGACATGCGCGGTTTCGGTGGCAAGATTGACGCGGGCCTCGGCAACGCCGGCAACGTCGCTCAGCGCCCGTTCGGCGCGGGCAACACAGGATGCACAGGATAGCCCCGTTATCGGGAATTCAATCGTTTGATGTTTTGACATGTCGTGGCCCGTTCGTTATGACGCACGCCACAGATAAAGGTTCCAGTTAGTGTAAGGTCAAGAGCCGTCTTCAGAAAAAGCGGAGACTATTTCCATTCCACCGATTTGCGATAGAAATGCCAGGTCGCATGGCCCAGAATCGGGAAAACGACCGCCAGGCCGATGAAAAAGACAATCGTTCCGAAAAACAGTGATGCCGCGATAATCGTCCCCCAGACCGCGACCGGAAACGGGTTTTTCAAAGCTACCGCGATCGACGTCAGCACCGCCGTTACCGGCCCGACATTCTGGTCGATCAGCAAGGGAAACGAAACCGCGCTGATCGCCATGACGACCGAGGCAAATACCCAGCCTATGGCCACGCCGGATATGATCAGCTTCCAGCCGTCGGCGGTTACGAAGACCTGCCTTGAAAACTCGATTACGGAGGTTTGGGCCTCGCCCCCGAAAAAGTAGATGTACAGCAGGTTCGCGACCGTCATCCAGGCCAGGAATACTCCGAACAACACCACAGCCAGCACGCCGACGCTCAACATATTCAACGTCCAGACAACCTCGCGCGCGTGCCGCCATTCGATGCTGCGTCCAAGCTCGCGCCTGCGGCTGATCTCGTAAAATCCAACGGCGACCACGGGGCCAAGCAGGGCGATGCCACCCGAAAGCGGGAACAGCAAAGGAATGACTTCCTGATCAAACGCCGCACGTGCCATGAATAACGCGACAACCGGGTAGATCAGATAGACGAAAAACAGCGCGCTTGGTTTGGCGGCAAAATCCGCATATCCCATCCGCAGCGCGTCTTTTACATCGTCAACTCCGATTTTCCGGGCGCGTGGCTTGCCGGAATGTCTGACTTTGCCGACGGTTGCTGTAGCGCTGCTCATGGACTTCCTCCGCAAAGATTGGCGATCTGGGCGACAGACCTTTGTTCCGGTTCACTATACAGGGCGGAAAGGCGTTGTCATCCGGTCGCTGCGCAATCTTTCCGGTCTATTCATGCCCCACAGGTGCCGCTGGGGTGCCGAACACGTCAAAGCGGATGTTTTCGGTGAAATCCGACTCGATTGCCATCAAAGCCACCAGCACCAGAAGCGCGCCGGGCGGCACAAGAATAGCGCAGCGCAGCGCCAGACGCTCCCAGCGCATATGCATGAAAATCGCGATGATGAACCCGGCTTTGAGGAACATGAACAGCAGGATCAGAAACCAGCGCGTATAGCTTTCAAACCCAAGATAATCCACCAGATACGAAAACGCGCTAAGCACGAAAAGCAATCCCCAGATGGCAAAGTAGATTCCGATCGGATGTTGTTGTACCTCGTCATGCGCCATTGTTTTGGTCCTTACCACAAATAGAAGAATGCGAAGATGAATACCCAGACCAGATCGACGAAGTGCCAGTAGAGGCCCACGATCTCGACGCTTTGATAATCTCCGCTGCGGTCATAATCGCCCCGCGCGACTTTGCGCGCGATGGTCAAAAGATAGATCACCCCGATCGAGACGTGCAGACCATGAAATCCGGTGATCATGAAGAACGTCGATCCGAATTGCGGCGCACCGAACGGGTTGCCCCATGGTCGTACGCCTTCCGAAATCAGCTTGGTCCACTCGAACGCCTGCATGCCAACGAAGGATGCGCCGAACAGCGCGGTCGTCACGATCAGGATGGCGGTTTTGCGTTTGTCCCGGCGATAGCCGAAATTGACCGCCATCGCCATGGTACCGCTGGACGAGATCAGGATGAATGTCATGATCGCGATCAGGATCAATGGCAGGGTCACGCCGCCTATGGTCAGCGCGAACACTTCGTTCGGGTCCGGCCATTGCGACGTTGTTGTCATCCGCACGGACATGTAACCGGTCAGAAAACTGCCGAATATGAACGTGTCGCTCAGCAGAAAGACCCACATCATGGCCTTGCCCCAGGGCACCTGCTTGAACGCGTCCTTGTCCGAGGCCCAGTCGGTGGTCATGCCGCCCCAGCCCGATCCGTCACCGGCGAGTTCTGCGGCCTTTGCGTTGTCAGCGGCCATATTCACGTCCCTCCATCGCCGGTTTTCCGGCCTTGTTCTTTCAAGTCATGCGTCAGGGCGATCCGGTCAGCAACCCGACACACAATGCCACGACATTGATGGCGCCGTTGTAATCGACCAGCAGGAATCCGAACATCAGCAGCCAGACCCCCAACAGATAATGCCAGTAGGTTGTGCACAATTTCGTGGTGCGCAGCAGCTTTTCGCTGTCTTTCTGCTGGAACGATTCCGCCACCGAAACCGCCAGAACCGAAATGCCGCCGAACAGGTGCAGACCGTGCAGCGCCGTGATCAGATAGAAGAAAGCGACCGACGGGTTGGTCGCGGCAAAGAAACCGCCGGCCAGCAATTCCCGCCACGCCATGATCTGACCCACCAGAAATGCAACCGCCAGAAACCCGGCCAGCATCAGCGATCTTTGCGCCGATTGCGGTTCGCCTCCGGCGTTCAGCAGATTGCTGGCCCGCTGCATGAACACGCTGCTGAGGATGATCAGCCCGGTATTCAGCCACAACAGGCGCGGTTCCTGCAACGGCGTCCAGTTGATCTGGGCCATGGTCTCGAAATAGGCAAAAGTGATCATGAAGAACAGCGTCGACACGACCGCCAGAAACAGCAGCAGACCTTTGCGCGTCGTCTGACCGCGGTCGCCGAGCCCGGGATGGATCATTTCAGGCGCGCGCGCGTCTGTGTCCCAGGGTTTGTCCCTCAATTGCCGAAAAAAGCTCATTCGCCGGTCCCTACACCTTTTTTCTGAGGCTCGTTCTGCGGAATGAAATCCTGCTTGGCGCCCGGCAGCGAATAGTCATACGCCCAGCGGTGAACCTCGGGTAGGGCAGGGCCCCAATTGCCGTGTTTGGGCGGGGTATGCGGTGTCTGCCATTCAAGCGAAGCAGCGTTCCACGGGTTCGGATCCGCGACCTTGCCCTTGAACAGGCTCCAGATCATGTTGAAGATGAACAGAAGCTGCATCACGCCGACGAAAATTGCGACCACGGTGATAAAGGAATTCAGCGTGAACGCGCTTTCCGGGATGAAGCCCATATCGTCGAACGTGTAGTACCTGCGCGGCATGCCCACGAAACCCAGGAAATGCATCGGAAAGTAGATCAGATAGGTTCCGATGAAGGTCACCCAGAAATGGGTATGCCCAATCTTGTCGTTCAACATTCGCCCGGTGATTTTGGGGTACCAGTGATAGATTGCGCCGAACACCACCAGGATGGGTGCAACCCCCATCACCATGTGAAAATGCGCAACGACGAAATAGGTATCGGAAAGCGGAACATCGACCACGACGTTGCCCAGAAACAGGCCGGTCAGACCGCCAACCACAAACGTCATGATGAAGGCAATCGCGAACAGCATCGGGACGGTCAGATGGATATTGCCGCGCCATAGCGTCAGGACCCAGTTGTATACCTTGACCGCCGTTGGAAGCGCGATGATCAGGGTCGTCGTCGCAAAGAAGAATCCGAAATACGGGTTCATGCCGGCCACATACATGTGGTGCGCCCAGACAACGAAACTCAGCGCTCCGATGATGACGATGGCCCACACCATCTGGCGATAACCGAAAATGTTTTTGCGCGCATGAACCGAGATCAGGTCGGACACGATGCCAAAGGCGGGCAGGGCGACGATATAAACCTCGGGGTGGCCGAAGAACCAGAACAGGTGCTGAAACAGCAGCGGGCTGCCGCCGTTATAGGTTTGCGGTTCGCCCAGCGACACCATTGCCGGCATGAAGAACGAGGTGCCCAGAAGCCGGTCCAACAGCATCATCACGCCGCCGACGAACAGTGCCGGAAACGCCAGAAGGCCCATGATCGTCGCGGTGAAAATGCCCCAGACGCTCAGCGGCATCCGCATCAGGGTCATGCCACGGGTCCGGGCCTGAAGGACGGTGATCGTATAGTTGAGCCCGCCCGCGGTAAAGGCCACGATGAAAACGATCAGCGATACCAGCATCAGAATGATGCCCCAGTCATAGCCGGGCGTTCCCTGGGTGATCGATTGCGGCGGATAAAGCGTCCAGCCGGCACCTGTAGCACCCCCCGGAACAAAGAAACTGGCCATCAATATGATCACCGACAACAGATAGAACCAGTAGCTCAGCATGTTGAGATACGGGAACACCATGTCCCGCGCGCCGACCATCAGGGGGATCAGATAATTGCCGAACCCGCCCAGAAACAGCGCCGTCAGCAGGTAGATGACCATGATCATGCCATGCATGGTCACATATTGGTAATAGGCCGCCGCGTCGATGAATTCCAGCGTGCCCGGAAATCCAAGCTGCATGCGCATCAGCCACGACATGACCAGCGCCACCAGCCCCACCGATATCGCGGTTACCGCGTACTGAACGGCAATGACCTTGTGGTCCTGGCTCCAGACATATTTCGTGATAAAGCTCGTCGGCTCGTGCAACTCGCCTTCGTGGGCGTCGATATTGGCGTCTACCATGCCGGTTCTCCCGCTTTATTCTTCAAGTTGAGCAGCTTGCGTGCCGGTGTCGGTATTGGTTGCCGCCATCAGCTCGGCAAAGCTGCTTTGCTCTGCAAGCCACTCGTCATAATCCGCCTGCGTGTCCACAACGACATATCCCCGCATTTCGGAATGCCCCAGGCCGCACAATTCGGCGCAAACGATTTCATAGGTTCCGGGCACCGTCGGCGTGATCCAGAAATAGGTGACCGTGCCGGGCACCAAATCCATCTTCGCGCGGAAATTCGGGACATAAAAATCGTGCAGCACATCAACCGAGCGCAAATCCATCCGGACCGGCTGGTCGACCAGAATATGCAGTTCGTTGTCCTCGATCAGAATGTCGTCCTGTCCGACCGGGTCGTGTTCATCGATTCCGAACGGAGTTTCGTAGATTTCCATGTTGGAAACATCGCCGAACTCGCCATCGGGGCCGGGCAGACGGAATTGCCATGTCCACTGTTCACCGATCACCTCGACCACGACGGCGTCGTCTGGAACGGTGATGAATTTGTTCCAGATCACCAGTCCGGGTGCCAGCAATGCGATCACGCCAATTCCGGTCGCGATGGTCAGCCAAAGTTCAAGTTTCTTGTTCTCGGGCTCAAAGTCCGCCTTGTGACCCGGACGGTTGGTGTATTTGATCAGACCCCATGCCATGAACAAGGTGATGGCCACGAAGACCGCACCGGTGATGTAAAGCGTAATGTCGATCAGGGTATCAAGTTCGCCCCAATCCGCCGCGAGGGGCACATAGACCCAGGGATTGAAGATCGCGAACAGAACGCTGAACACGACCATAAGGATAAGTACGACTGCCACGACCATCAGACAGAGCCCCCTTTATCTGGACCGCCGTTTCATCACATTTTCAGCGTTGCTGGTATGCGAATTGTTGTTGGTTCCGGCAGACTTCCGGTGACGGTAGCCTAACTCTGGAATTTATTCAAGCATTCTGGCCGGTTAGCGATATCGACGCCGGGGCGCGAACCCTAACGGTTTTATTTTGTTGGTGTTTTTGGAAGATGCAGTTCGACTGCCACAAGGGATTCCGGAACACTTCGGAACCGGACCGGCTGTATCCGGCGTGTGTTCGGTCGCCTTCAGGCCGACGCTTTCAGGTCTTTGCCGGTCACGATGTGGTGCACCTGGCGCGACATGTTGACCACGTGGTCGCCGACGCGTTCGAAATTCCGGGCCAGAATGATCACATGCACCAGGGTTTCGGCGTCGGCGCTGTTTTCGCCGATTGCAGTGATGGCGCCGGCGAAAATCGATTTGTTCAGGTCGTCCACTTCGGGGTCGCGATCGCGGATTTCGGCGGCCAGTTCGATATTGCTGTCGCGGTAGGCCAGCAGAACATCGGTCAGCATCGCCTGAACCTTTGCGCTCATTTCACCGACGCTGTTGAGCACGGCCCCGGCGTTGGCGTTGTCCGAGAGCTTTCGCACGCGTTTCGCCGTTGATTTCGCGTGATCGCCGATCCTTTCCAGTTCGCCCGCGATCTTTATCGCCAACAGGGCCTCGCGCAGATCAAGCGCCATCGGTTGCCGCAGCGCGATCAGCCGCTCGGCGCGGTTATGTACCTTTTTGGCCATGCCGTTAATCTTGCGGTCGGTGGCGACCAGCCGGTCCACCTCGGCGGTGTCCAGTTCCATCAGCGCGTCGGTTGCGCCCTTGATCTGTGCATTGACCAACGCACCCATTTTCAGGATGTCGTTCTTGATCTTGGTCAGATCCTTGTCGAACCGCCCGACAATATGTTCGCTTTCCATGATTTCGACCTATCCGATCCGTCCGGTAATGTAGTTCTGCGTGCGTTCCTCGCGCGGGTTGGTGAACACCGCGTCTGTATCGCCGACCTCGACCAGTTTGCCGAGGTGGAAAAACGCAGTGCGCTGCGAAATACGCGCGGCCTGCTGCATCGAATGCGTGACGATGACGATGGTGAAATCCTGCCGCAACTCGTCGATCAGTTCCTCGATTACCGCGGTTGCAATCGGGTCGAGCGCCGAACATGGTTCGTCCATCAGGACCACGCGCGGTTCCACGGCAATGGTGCGGGCGATGCAAAGCCGCTGTTGCTGTCCACCCGAAAGACCGTTGCCCGGCTCGTCCAGCCGGTCGGCAACCTCGTCCCACAGGCCCGCTGATTTCAGGCTGGTTTCGATCCGGTCGTCCAGTTCGGATTTCGAGGTCGTCATCTTGTGGATCTTCAAACCATAAGCCACGTTTTCGCGGATCGATTTGGGAAACGGGTTCGGTTTCTGAAACACCATGCCGACCTGCGCGCGCAACGCCACCACATCCACTGCGGGATCGTAAACATCCTGACCGTCTATTTTCAACGAGCCGGAAAACCGGCAGATCGGAATCAGGTCGTTCATCCGGTTGATGGCGCGCAGAAAGGTCGACTTGCCACAACCAGACGGGCCGATCAACGAGGTCACCTGTTTCGCGGCAATATCCAGATCAACGCCAAACAACGCCTGTTTTTCGGCGTAAAAGACATCGACATCGCGGGCGGCAATGATGGGTTCGGACATGTTCAGAATCTCTGTTCCAGTTTGCGCCGCATCAGAATGGCAACCAGGTTCATCGCGATCAGGAAAAGCAGAAGCACCAGAATCGCGGCGGAAGTTTTTTCGGCAAACGCCCTTTCGGGGCTGTCCGCCCACAGGAATATCTGCACCGGCAACGCGGTCGCGGGTTCCAGAATCGACTTTGGCACATCGACGATGAAGGCGACCATGCCAATCATCAGCAGGGGCGCCGTGTCCCCCAGCGCCCGCGCCATGCCGACGATCGCCCCGGTCAGCATACCGGGCAGCGCAACGGGGAAGACGTGGTGAAACACCGCCTGAACCGGGGTTGCCCCCAGTGCCAGCGCCGCCTCCTTGATCGAGGGTGGCACCGATTTCAGACTGGCGCGGGCCGCGATGATGATGGTGGGCAGCGTCATCAGCGACAACACCATCCCTCCGACCAGAGGCGACGAGCGAGGTAATCCCATCGCCCCGAGAAAGATCGACAACCCCAACAGCCCGAACACGATCGACGGCACGGCCGCCAGATTGTTGATGTTGACCTCGATCACATCCGACAGCCGGTTTTCCGGCGCGAATTCCTCCAGATAGGTGGCCGCCATGATGCCCAGCGGAAAGCTCAGCAGAAAACAGACGCCCAGCGACAGCGCCGAGCCGACCAATGCCGCCAGAATTCCCGCGATTTCCGGCTCGCGGCTGTCGCCACCGGTCAGGAATCGCCAGTTTGCAACCTGCCGGATCTGGCCCGCCGCTTCCAACTGCCCGATCCACGCGATTTCCTTGTCAGAAATCGGGCGCTGGTCCTCGGGCAGGGCACCGTCGATCTTGCCGCGCACAAAAAGGCTCAGATCGTCCGAGGCCGTCAGCCACACCGGCCGAACCTCGCCCAGTATCGACGGATCGGCAATTGCCCGGCGCTCGAGTTCGAACGCGCCTTCGGGGCTGACGAGGTTGTAAAGTTTCTTTTTGTCCTTGCGCTTTTTGACGGTGGGAAACATGCCGCGCAGGCCCGATTTCACGAGCTTGCCGAAACTGGCGTCGCGGATGTCGGACGGATCGACATTATCCGCGCCCAGATCGACGGATACCGCGATCTCTACCTGCCGCACCGTGCCGATGCCACCGGCGAAAACCGTGACCAGCAGCCATGCCAGAAACCCCAGCGAGATCAGGATCGCGATCCGCCCGACCCAGCGAAAGCGGGTTTCGGCGCGATGCCGCGCCGCCAGATCGAACCCGGCACTTTTGGAGAAATCAATCATATTGTTCACGGTAGCGGCGCACGATCCACTGGGCGGCGATGTTGATCAAAAGCGTGATGGTGAACAAAAGCAGCCCCAGCGCAAAGGCCGAAAGGGTTTTGGCGCTGTCGAATTCCTGATCCCCGGTCAACAGGGCGACGATCTGGGCGGTAATGGTGGTCACCGCCTGAAGCGGGTTGAGGGTCAGGTTTGCCGCCAACCCGGCTGCCATCACCACGATCATGGTTTCGCCGATGGCGCGGCTGGTCGCCAGTAGCAACGAACCCGCGATCCCCGGCAATGCCGCAGGCAGGATCACCCGACGCACGGTTTCCGACTTCGTCGCCCCCAACCCGAAAGAGGCATCCCGCAGCGACTGCGGTACGGCATTGATCACGTCATCCGACAGCGACGATATCAGCGGTACGATCATGATTCCCATCACGATCCCCGCCGCCAGTGCGCTTTCACTGGCGATTTCCAGCCCAAACTGCCCCCCGGTCATGCGGATGAAGGGCGCGACCGTCAGGGCGGCAAAAAAGCCGTAAACCACCGTTGGAATGCCTGCCAGAATTTCCAGCGCCGGTTTGATCCAGTCGCGGGCGCGGCGGCTGGCGTATTCCGACAGATAGACGGCCGAGGCCAGCCCCAGCGGGGTCGCGACCAGCATGGCGATGGCGCTGATCAAAAGCGTGCCGTTGATCAGCGGGATGGCACCGAAGCTGCCTTCGGCCCCGACCTGATCGGCCCGTATCGCGGTTTGCGGCGACCAGTTCAACCCGAACAGGAATTCGCTGACCGGTACGCGTTTGAAGAAAAGCCAGGTTTCGCCGACCAGCGATAACACGATCCCCAAGGTCACGAAAATCGCGATCCCCGCCGACGCCGCGAGCAACAGGATGATGGCGCGGTCAAGTGTCCGGGACCGGTTTCGCCGCGTCAAATCAATGGTGCTGCCAGCCATGCCCCCCGCCGATCATCAAGGGAACCCACGAATGCCTTCGTGGGTTCCGGTTTTGTCGGACAGACGAATCTGTCTACATGTCCAATAGCATTAGGCCATTGATCCTGTCTGCCCAATCTTTCTGCTCGTCTTCGGATAGCGGGATCAGGCCCTTGTCGGCAAGATAGCCGTCTTCGCCCCAGGTATCTTCGTCCGTGAATTCCGCAAGAAATTCCGCCATGCCCGGCACCTGGGAAATGTGCGATTTTTTGACGTAGAAATAGAGCGAACGCGAGATCGGGTAGCTGCCGCCGGCGATTTCCTCGAATTCCGGCGAAACGCCTTCGACGGTCGATCCCTGAATGGCGTCGCTGTTTTCCTCAAGAAAGCTGTAGCCGAACACGCCGAATGCGTCCGGGTTGGCGATCAGTTTCTGAACGATCAGGTTGTCGTTTTCGCCAGCCTCGATATAGGCGCCGTCCTCGCGGACCGTGTGGCAGATCGACTTGTAAGCCGCCTTGTCGGTTTTCTTGAGGGCCCCGATCCAGTCGAATGTCTTGCAGCCACCTTCGAGCGCGAGTTCGGCAAAAGCGTCCCGCGTACCCGAGGTCGGTGGCGGGCCGAGAACCTCGATCCGGATTGCCGGCAGGTCGGGATTGATCTGATCCCAGGTCGCATATGGGTTTTCCATCAGACCGCCATTGCCGTCGGGCACATTCTTGGCCAGCGCCAGAAACAGGTCGCGCAGGCGCAATGCGGCGGGGGCTGCATCGCGGGAATTGGCGATGACGATCCCGTCAAATCCGATCTTGGCCTCCACGATTTCGGTCACGCCGTTTTCGGCGCAGAGCGCGACTTCGCTGGCCTTGATCCGGCGCGAGGCGTTGGTGATGTCGGGGGTGTTCAGACCGGCACCGGCACAGAACAGTTTCAAGCCGCCGCCGGAACCGGTGCTTTCAACGACCGGGGTCTTGAAATCGGTTGATTTGCCGAATCGCTCGGCAACGGTTGTCGCGAACGGGAATACGGTCGAAGATCCGACGATATTGATCTGTTCGCCGGCAAATGCAGGCACGGCAACACAGGCAAGCGCCATGGTGGCCGTCAGGTGTCTTAACTTCATCTCAGAAGTCTCCACTGATGATTGCATAACGGTCGGTCAAGCCGACCGTGGCGCACCTTTAGCGTGATAATCGCAGGCTGTTAATCGGGAACGGCATTTATGCGACCATATCCCGCGCCAAGGCCGCCTGCAGTCGAATAAACGTAAAGGTTTCAAAGATTTGTGTCTTGCAACGTGTCACTCAGCCGCGATGGCGAAAGGTCGCGCGGGTTCAATCCCTTGGCCAGAATGTCCCGGGGAACCGGTCGGCCCAGCACCAGCGCCGCCGCGAATCTGGAGAGTGCGGGGGCGGTCTGAATGCCGTATCCGCCCTGTCCCGCGAGCCAGAAAAACCCGTCGGCCTGATCCGAATAGCCGACCACCGGGGACTTGTCGGCGACGAAACTGCGCAGGCCTGCCCATTTGTTTTCAATTTTCCGGACGTTCAGTTCAAACGCGGTTTCAATCCGGTCGATGCAAATCGCAATGTCCAGCTCTTCGGGCTGCACGTCGCAGGGCGGGATCGGGGTTTCGTCTGCCGGCGATAGCAGCAATCGCCCGCTGTCGGGTTTCAGGTAGAAATTCTCTTCAATGTCCGCGGTCAGGGGCAAATCACCGACCGTGATACCCTGCGGCGCACCGACCAGGACCGCAGTTCGTCTTTTTGGAACCAGTCCGATGTTTTCGACACCAGCCAGCGCGCCGATTTCATCGGCCCAGGCACCGGCAGCGTTGACGATCCTTGTGGCGGCGAACCGGCCCACGGTCGTCTCGACCTCCCAGCCATCATTGGCTTGTGTCATGGCGGTCACCCGCGCGTTGGCGACCAGCCGGCAGCCCGCCGCGCGAAATGCCCGCAAATACCCTTGATGCAGCGCGTTGACATCGATGTCCGAACCCGTCGGGTCCAGAAATCCCGCCGCCGCATAGCCCGGTTTCAACAACGGTTGTCGCGACCGCAAATCGTCGCCGGACAGGCGGACAATGCTGGCCTCGCCGCTGATTTCGGCGTGCGCGGCCTCGAACACCGTCATCTGATCGGACCGCGCGATCATCAGCGTATCGCGCGGCGAAAGCAGGGCGTCCGCTGTAAAACCCTGGGGCGGATCGCGGTAGAACGCTTCGGACGCACGGGTCAGCGCGCGGATTGGTGCCGGGCCATATGTCGGTGCAAAGACGGCGGCAGAACGCCCGGTCGTGTGATACCCCGGCACCGGTTCCATCTCGAGCAGAACAACCGACACGGCTGCCGACAATTCCGCCGCGACCGACGCCCCGGCGATTCCGGCGCCGATGACCAGGATGTCGGCGCGTTGGATGGCTGGGTCTTTGGGCATGACGCGACCTTATTCGTTTGTTTCGTGAATTTCGCGTTCTGATCCTGACAGGATTTGCCCGCTGATACTGCCCGGTGCAACCACCTTTTGCAATTGAACCGACGCCAAGAAGTATTGCGGAAGCCGCAAGATAATTGGTGGGCCGAACGATAATGCGACGTTCTCGGCAAAGGTAAAAATCAAATATCCGGACTTGGCGGAACGGTGTTTTTACCTTGAAGTTACAACAGAGTATCGTCCGTTCTCTTGCGTGACTAAAATATTTTATTCACGCAATCCCAATATGACTTCCGGCGAAAATCACGACCAGTTCCGACCCGACCACGGCGGCGAGATCGTCCGGCCACCCACGCCGGTTCCGGTACTTGCGGTTGACGTCCGCCCGCAGCGCGTGGTTTGCACGGATTCCAGAGGCCCAACGCCGGAGCCGGTTTCGTGCTGCGAAAGACCAAAAATATCCTGTTCGTCATGTTCGACCAGCTTCGGTTCGACTATCTGAGCTGTGCCGGGCACGCGACGCTTGCGACACCACATCTGGACCGGCTGGCGGCCCGGGGCGTGCGGTTCAGCCGCGCCTATGTGCAATCGCCGATCTGTGGCGCGTCGCGGATGAGCTTTTACACCGGGCGCTACGTCCATAGCCACGGCGCCGCCTTCAACAACTTTCCCCTTAAGGTCGGCGAGCAGACGCTGGGCGACCACCTGCGAAAGGCCGGGATGGATGCGTGGCTGGTCGGCAAGACCCATATGCAGGCGGATACCGATGGCTTGCAGCGGCTCGGTATCTCGCGCGATGGCGTGATCGGCGCACGCATCGCCGAGGCCGGATTTGACATTTGGTTGCGCGATGACGGCTTGTGGGCCGAAGGGCCCGACGGGTTCTATGATCCGCGGCGCTCGCCTTATAACGAGCACCTGAAATCAAAGGGATACACCGCCGCAAACCCCTGGCACGAAAACGCGAATGCCGGCATTGAAACCGACGGTGACATCGCGTCTGGCTGGCTGATGAAAAATGCCGGCAAACCCGCCAATATTCATGAGCAAGACAGCGAGACCCCCTGGCTGACCGAGCGCGCGATGGAGTTCATCCAATCCCGCCAACCGGGAAAACCGTGGCTGGCGCATATCTCGTATATCAAGCCACACTGGCCCTATATCGTGCCGGCGCCCTATCACGACATGTACGGGCACAATCAAATTCAGGCACCGGTCCGCAGCGCCGCCGAGCGCGAAGATCCCCACCCGGTTTTCGCAGCCTATCAGAACAACGCCATCGGCCAGGCCTTTCGCCGTGACGAGGTGCGGGCGGCGGTCATTCCGGCCTATATGGGCCTGATCAAGCAATGCGACGATCAGATGGGCCGGCTGTTTGCGTGGCTGGCCGAAACCGGGCGCATGGACGACACGATGATTGTGGTCACGTCGGATCACGGCGACTATCTGGGCGACCACTGGCTGGGCGAAAAGGATTTGTTTCACGAATGCTCGGTCAAGGTGCCGCTGATCATCTACGATCCCTCGGAATATGCCGATGCCACGCGCGGCACGGTTTGTGACGAACTGGTCGAAAGCATTGATCTTGTGGCCACATTTATCGAGACAGCGGGTGGCGATGTGCCGGATCACATCGTCGAGGGCCGCTCGCTGCTGCCGTTCCTGCGGGGGGAAACGCCGGACATTTGGCGTAGTTTCGCGATCAGCGAGTTCGATTATTCCACAACGGCAATGGCCGCCAAACTGGGCCTGTCCCCGCGTGAGGCCCGCCTGTTCATGGTCGCCGACAAGCGCTGGAAATTCATGCATTCCGAGGGCCCCGGACACCGTCCGATGTTGTTCGATATGGCCAATGATCCCGGCGAATTGCACGATCTGGGCGCCAGCGCAGCGCATGCCGATATCATCGGTGACAAGTACGACAAGCTCGGCCAATGGGCCCGGCGCATGAGCCAGCGAACCACGATCTCCGATGACGACATCACCAACCCGAAAGGTGATTCCGGCCGCAAGGGCGTGCTGCTGGGTGCCTTTGATGATTCCGACGTCGAACCGACGGCAAGCATCAAATACCGAGGCAAAGCGGCGCAGCGTTTTGTTGACGGCAAGCCCGAAGACTAAAGACCTCACAGCGAACGCATGGATACAGGCGGGGCCAGATCAAGCTGGAGGCGAGTACCGGAATCGAACCGGTGTACACGGATTTGCAATCCGCTGCGTCACCACTCCGCCAACTCGCCCCGTGATGTCCCTTTCGGGCGACGCTGGCTATAGCAAGGGGCTGGTGTCCGCGCAAGCGGATTAGGGGTGTGGTTATGGTCAAAGCCATGTGGCGAGGCTGCGGCGCTCAGTTGCCCCTGTCGGATAAACGTGACAATAGTTGTGCCAACGAAACCGTCCGATTCTTGAGCAGTATCATGACAGATTTCACCACCCTTCGCACCGCCATGGTCGATTGCCAGGTCCGGCCGTCGGATGTCACCAAATTTCCGGTGATCGAGGCCATGCTGACGGTCCCGCGCGAAGTTTTCGTGCCGGCGGAGAAACGCGGAGTCGCATATGCCGGCGCGCATGTGGAACTGGGCGGTGGCCGGGTCATCATGGACCCGCGCATTCTGGCAAAATTGCTGGACGCGCTGGATATCAAGCCCGACGAACTGGTGCTCGATCTGGGGTGTGGGCTGGGCTATTCGACCGCGCTGATCGCGCATCTGGCCGAAGCCGTCATCGCGGTTGAATCCGATCCCGACCTGGCGGCGGAGGCCGAGGCCAACCTTGAAACCCAGTCGGTCGACAACGCCTTTGTCATTCATGCGCCGTTGATCGAAGGTGCCGCGAAACACGGACCTTACGATGCGGTCTTGGTCGGCGGTGCCGTGCAGAAGATACCGGCGTCGATCGTTGATCAGATCAAGGATGGCGGGCGCATCGCGGCGATTTTTTCCAAAAACGCTTCCGGCGAATGTCGTCTGGGCGTGAAATCCGGCGGGCGTGTTGCCTGGCGCGCGGTGTTCGATGCCACCGCGCCGGTCTTGCCGGAATTTGCCGATCAACCGGAATTTTCGCTGTAGCCACGGAAACCGGGGCCGGACCGTCAAAAGACCGGGTAGTTGAGGAATATGGGGGGGTAAAATGGCAGGCAGGAAATCAGCGATGCTGGTGGCATTGGTGTTTGCGGGGCTGAGCGGCACATCGTCGCCATTGGTCGGCCAAAGTCTTACCGACGCCATGATCAGCGCCTACCGGTATTCGCCGGAGCTTGCCAGCGGGCGCGCGGCGCTGCGTGGTACCGACGAGGGCGTGGCGCAAGCCCTGGCCGCGACCCGGCCCAGCCTGACGGCGACCGCGACCGGCGGGGCGACCTTCGTGCAGACGCCGACGTTTCCGACCAGCCCGAACTGGACGCAATCGGCGACGCTGACCCTCAGCGCGGCACTGACCCTTTGGGACGGCGGCGATTCCGATTTGGCGATCGAGGTTGCCGCCATGAGCGTGACCGTTGGTCGCGCGACGTTGATTGAGACCGAGCAGCGGATATTGCTGAGCGCGGTTTCGGCGTTCATGGACATGCGCCGCGACGCCAGGTTTCTGGACCTTGCCGAAAACAATCGCACGGTGATCGCGCGGCAGGTTCAGGCGGCGCGGGACCGGTTCGAAGTGGGCGAAATCCGCCGCACCGATGTCAGTCTGGCCGAAGCGCGGCTTGCGGCGGCGCTCAGCACGGTTGCACTCAGGCAGGGCACGCTGGAAATCTCGCGCGAGGCCTATCATGTTTCCACCGGGCACTACCCCGGAGCTTTGCAGACGCCACCGAATGTGCCGGGCATTCCGGCGACCCTTGCGGCCGCGAAATCGATCGCGATGCGCCAGCATCCGTCGGTCAAACGCGCCAAGTATCTGGCCCGGATCGCCGAGCTGAACGTGTTCCGTGCCGAGGCGGCGATGAAGCCGCGCGTCACCATGTCGGCAACCTATGGAATCAACGCCAACGCGGCGACGGGCGATACTGCCAGTGTCGGCCTTACCGGGGTCCAGCCGATCTATCAGGGGGGAGGTCTGACTTCGGCCCGCAGGCAGGCCCGGGCGCTTCGGGAACAGGCGCGCGCCGACATACAGCTTGCCGGCTTGCTGGTCGGGCAGAATGTCACGCGGTTCTGGGCGCAATTGCAGATTGCCCGCGCTTCGATCACCGCACGGCAAAAGGAGGTCCGCTCGGCGCGGGTCGCCCTGCGCGGCATGCAGGAAGAGGCCAAGCTGGGCGCGCGTACCACGCTGGACGTGCTGGATGCGGAACGCGCGCGCCTCGAAGCCGAAACCAATCTGGTGGCGGCGAAACGCGACGAGTATGTAGCAGTTTATTCGCTTTTGTCGTCTATGGGTCTGTTGACGGTCAAGCATCTGCACCTGGGAATTGCGACCTATGAACCGGATGAACACTACAAAAAGGTCTATACCGCCCCGGGTCCGACCGATCGCGGGCGCCTGCTGCAAAGAATACTTAAACGTGCAGGCAAAAAGTAGTTTGCCGATCAAAGTATTGTGTAATCATATACCGCAGGCTACAATCTGTGTGACTTTTGAAGGGGCGCAAAATGTCTGATCCGGTATCGTCGATGGACGTCGAGGACGTGCTGTCCTCCATTCGGAGGCTGGTTTCCGAGGAGGCCAAGGGCGGTGAAACCGGCGAAGAACCGATTGAGGCACCGAACGACGCGGCAATCCCGGCGAAGGCCGGGGCATCACTGAACGGACCGGACGAACACGCCGGAACACCGCCCTCCAACGATCTGGCACCCGACTTGCCGGTGGAACCGGAAACCGCGGGCACCGCCGGCCCGCAAATGTCGTTTCGCCATCAGGCCGCGCAGGCCCGCACGGGCGCGGACCAGAAACTGGTTTTGACGTCGGCGCTGCGGGTTGCGGATAAGGCCACCGAAACGCGGGATGACGCGGAAACGGATGGCGGCGCGGCTGAACAAAATTTGCGCGCGCCGCGACCGCATCTGCGTTCGGTTGATACCGCAGAAGCGCCCGGTTTGGGCGACGCCCGACCGGACGACGCGCATCCGCACGATTCCCAATTGCGCGACACTCCGAATTCACGAGCCGATTCCGGGGAAGAGGCAGGCGAAGCCGGTTCGGGTGCCTTTGAATTCGCCCCGGACGACACGTTGTTCGAAAGGGCAAAGCGGGCAATGGCGGCCGTGAAGGAATCCAAGGCCGAACCGCAAGCCTATGTCTTCAACAAAGAGCCCGAGGATGATACGGGCAGGGCCGGTGCCAAATCCGGGTCGGACCCGGATCAATCGGATGCGTCCGATCTGGCGGAGTTCACCGCCGCCCTGGAATCCGCGGTCGCCGCGGCGCCCGAGGCAGGTTCGGATTCCATCGCACGCTCTGATAGCGGCGACATCCGGCCAGCCTCTCCGTTTGCCGAACGCGCGGGCGCGATTGCTGACGAGCCGGCGAAACCGGAACCGCCGGCCGTCAATTTCACCGACGAAGAAGAATCCATCCTGGACGAGGACACGCTGCGGGATCTGGTATCGGAAATGGTACGCGAGGAATTGCAGGGCGAACTGGGCGACCGGATCACCCGCAATGTTCGCAAACTGGTGCGACGCGAAATCCAGCGGGCGCTGGCCAGTCGCGAATTCGAATAGCCTGCGGCGAGGTGCCGTGTGCTTACCGGGCGATTGCCAGCAACCGGTCCAGATCTACATGTTCGGTCAAATGCGCGGCCAGCGCATCCAGCGTCTGATCCACGAGCGCGCCGAAAGCCAGGTCGGACCCTTGGCCGCCAAGGCCTTCGATAAACGCTTTGCGAAACGAGTCAGACGCAAACATGCCGTGCAGATAGCATCCCAGAACGCGCCCGTCCGGCGATTGCGCGCCTTCGGGACGGGTGCCGACCGATAGCCAGGCGCGCGCGCAATCCGGCCCCGCGGTCGTACCGATGTGGATTTCATAGCCGGTCAGCGACGGACCGTCCGGCAAATAACGCGCGTCGACTTCGGCGAGTCGTTTTTCGGCCAGCAACGCGGTGGTGACGTTCAGGTGCCCCAACCCCGCAACCGATCCGGGCTTGCCCTCGATCCCGTCGGCGTCGGTGATCCTGTGCCCCAGCATCTGGTAGCCGCCGCAAATGCCCAGCACGTTTCCGCCGCGCCGGATATGCGCGGCAAGGTCGATATCCCACCCCTGCGCCCGAAAGTCCGCCAGATCGGCGATGGTTGCCTTGCTGCCGGGGATCAGAATCAGGTGGGCATCGGCGGGCAGAGGATGGCCGGGTGCCACCATCTCGACCCGCACACCGGGTTCCGCCGCAAGTGGGTCAAGATCGTCGAAATTCGCGATGCGCGAAAGCTGCGGCACCGCGATCTTGAACGTGCCCACACCGGAGGAACGGATGTCCATGGCATCCTCGGCCGGCAGATGCAGCGCGCCGGGAAACCACGAGATCAGCCCTAGCGACGGCCAGCCGGTTCGGGTTTCGATTTCGCTCATACCGGTGGCAAACAGCGTCGGATCGCCCCGGAACTTGTTGATCATAAACCCCTTTATCCTGTCCCGATCGGCGGGCGGCAGGACGGATTGCGTGCCGACGATCTGGGCGATCACGCCGCCCCGGTCTATGTCACCCGCCAAGATTACCGGAATATCCGCGGCCTCGGCAAAGCCCATATTGGCGATATCGCCCTGACGCAGATTGGTTTCGGCCGGAGAGCCGGCTCCCTCGACGATCACCAGATCGGCGTGTGCGGAAACGCGTGCAAAACTTTCCAGCGCCGCGGCAAGCAATACAGGTTTCAGCCCCGCATAATCCCGCGCCCGCACATTTGTCCGGTGCCGCCCGTGGACGACGACCTGGGCGCCGGTTTCGGTTTGGGGCTTCAGCAGGACGGGGTTCAGATCGGAATGCGCATCACACCCCGCGGCCAGCGCCTGTAGCGCCTGCGCCCGTCCGATTTCGCCGCCATCTGTCGTCACGGCGGCATTGTTCGACATGTTTTGCGGCTTGAACGGGCGCACTTTCAGGCCACGCAATCTGAACGCACGGCACAAGCCCGCGACCAGCAGCGATTTTCCGACATTGCTGCCGGTACCCTGAATCATGATCGCCTTGTTCATGCACAGCCTCCGCGTGGTCGGGGTATCCTAATCGGCATCGGTGTAAAGACCGAAATTCGCGAACCTGCGCGGTCGCTGCCCCCGGATCACGGCGTTGCCGGTTGGGCCGAACTGCCGGTTATTGCTGCACCCCGGCGTGACTGCGCCACGCTTTCATGAAGAAACTCGGACGCATCGCGCAGTGTTTCGCGTTTACGCCGGTAAAGGAAATACTTGGCAATCCCGCGATAGGTACCATGTGCCGGCGCGTTCGGATCCATCGGAAACCGGTCGCGCCATCCAACCGGCAGGGGCAGGCCGCACCTTTCGGCGTGGTCCAGCATCCATACCAGCGGAATGTTTGAAAGCGGTCTTGCGGCCGTAAAGTTGCCGATATGCCCCCCGACATCGGCGTGCGAGCCGCGAAACCACGCCTGTTCCAGATGCCCGGTCCAGCCTTTGCGGCATCGCCACAAAACCGGCGAAAAGGCGGTGCGGGTTTCATCCAGCGCCAACGCATGAAACCCGTTTCGCACCGATTGTCCGATTTCGTGGTTATGAAAATCGGTTGCCTGCGGGGCCAGTCGCCACAGCACCGGATATTGAATGCCCAGAGCCTTTACCGTGTCCCAGACGCCGATCATTTCAATTTCGACGTCGGGTGTGCATTTGTCTTTGGCAAAGGTCTGCAGGAAATCGGACTTCGGACGGTTCATATAGTGCCGAAAAGCCTGACGGATATTCACCTCGGTCGCGTGTTCGGGTTTCAGAAGGCCAATCAGGTCGATGACCCCGGCCAGCGACCGCACCGCATACGCCCCGCGTGAAAAGCCAAACAGAAAGATGCGGTCGCCCGGACGATAGCGGCTGGCGATGAAACCGTAGGCCCGCCTTATCTGACCATTGATGCCGATGCCGGCGGCCAGATCGACCATGCTGTGCCAGTTACACCACTGAATACCGGCCTCGTACGTGATCGAAAGGTTTCGGGCCGGGGTCAGTTCGCGCAGCAATTTCCACGTCAGTCCGGCATTGCTTTCAAGGTTGGGGCCCAGACTGGACAATGTGCCGTCCATGATTACGACGTGGTTGATGCTGGGGCGTTCCATGATGGGTGAATTCTGGCAGACCAGCGGGTCCGGGAAAAGTCAATTCATGCGCACGTTTGGGTCATTTTGGGCATCAAGGTAACGACCGCGTGGTTGCCATACCCATTGAACCGGGTCGAAAGCGCGGTGGAATAGGCGCCGTTTCCGGCGAAGAGAACGTAGTCATCCTCGGCAATCGCGTTCGGCAGGTTGATTTTTTCAGGCAGCACATCCAGCGAATCGCATGTCGGGCCAAAGACCCGGCGTGGCGTGGCCGGACCGGGAATCGCTGATCCCGCGGACGAAATCGCGGTGATCCGGGCTTGTGTGCCGATTGACGGCAATTCCGCCAGCCCGCCATAGATGCCATCGTTTAGAAACACCGAGCCATCCTCGCCAATCGCTTTGACGCGGGTTGCAAGGGTGAATGCCTCGGCCACCATTGCCCGGCCGGGCTCGCAGATCAGGGCCGGTTCGTGGCCGCGAAACGCGCGCGCGACCGCCGCGCTGATACCCGCGAAGATCGGCGGCAGTTCGGGCGCATCCAGCCCGCGATGGCTGGGAAAACCGCCGCCGACATTAAGCCGGGCCAGACGGATGCCGGCCCGCCTCGCGATCCGGGCGCAGGCGTTGATGTAAGTGTCCCACGCGGCAGGGTCGGTACATTGCGTACCGGGATGGAAGGTCATGGAAGGGGTGAATCCAAACGTCGCCGCGCCTTGCAAGAGTTCGACCGCCAGATCGGGCGGCGCTCCGAACTTGTCGCCAAAATGATAGGCCCCGCCCGACACCGGCAAGGCCAGGCGGATGCTGGTTTCAAGGATGCGGCCCTGCGCCAGCGCCGCCAGCTTGGCCAGTTCCTGCGGGCGATCCACGGAAAACGAAGTGATGCCGCATTCCAGCGCCGCGGCGATCTCGTGGCGCGAGCGCACCGGATTGTGGTAGTGCAGCGTCGCGCCGGGGGCGAGGTTGCGCACACCGCGAAATTCGGAGGGCGAGGCAACATCAAAGGCCGAAATTCCTGCCGCCAGCAGGTTTTCCAGAACCATCGGGTCGGGATTGGCCTTGACCGCATAGCTGACGAGCCCGGCGAAGCCACGCTGAAAGGAGCGCGCGTTTTGCTGCACAATGCGCGGTGCAAAAAAGAAGACTGGCGCGTCAGGTTGGGCCGAACGCAGATAGGCGCCAGGGGATTCTGCGACCGGTCTTGTCAGGTCCATGGGGTCCTCCGCATTCGAATGGATCCCGAGCATCGGGGATAAATTTGTCAGTTTCTCTTGTTTTATATGACATAATGCCAGATATTGCGGTCGTAATGACAGAGATTTGGGCATAATGATCAAAGACGACCTGGATAACCGAATTCTAAGCACACTCAGCGCAGATGCGCGCACCAGCATATCGACGTTGGCGCGGGGCCTGGGAATTGCGCGAACGACCGCACAGGCCCGGCTGGAACGACTTGAGCGAAGCGGCACCATCGCGGGTTACACGCTGAAACTTGGCACCATCGCACGGCTTGGGCGCATCCGGGCAACGGTGCTGTTGCAGGTCGAACCCCGCAGCACCGCGGCCGTTGTCAGCCGCCTGAAGGCAATGCCCGAGGTCGAGGTCGTGCATACCAGTTCGGGCCGATTCGACATGATTCTGGAGCTTGCCAGCGCGACGACGACGGCGATGGATCAGGTGCTGGACATAATCGGCGGCATTCCCGGCGTGCGTTCGTCGGAAAGTCTGATCCACCTCAGCACCAAATTCAACCGCGCCGGCGCGATCTGAAAACGACCGGGCGGTGTCGCGGCACGATTTGCGGAGGCGGTGACGCAATGCAACACTTGACCCGAACAACCGGCAAGAGTGGTGTCCAGATGCCCCGAACAGACCAAACAGGCGGCCTGCCGCTAACGGACGAACAGGTATCGCGGTACTGGGCCGATGGCTATTGCCATGGGCTTCGCGCGGTGTCGGCGGAAACCGCCGGGCAATGGCGGGCGGAGCTCGAGGGGATCGAACGCGACTGGCTCGACCGCGATCTGCCATTGCCGCTCAATACCTACAAGCGGGTCAACGCGCATGCGGTCATGCCGCTGGCCGCAAATATTGCAAGACACCCCGCACTGCTGGATATCGTCGAAAGCATCCTGGGCCCCGATATCATGATCTGGTCGGCGGAGTTCTTTATCAAGGAACCCCGGACCCGGCAGGTCGTTTCGATGCATCAGGACCTGACCTATTGGGGGCTGGGCGCGATCGACAATCTGACCACCGCCTGGATCGCGCTGTCACCGGCGACACGCGCATCGGGCTGCATGGATTTCGTGCGTGGCAGTCACAAGAACGAGATTTTGCCCCATGCCGACACCTATTCGCAAAACAATCTGCTGAGCCGCGGTCAGGAAATTCAGGTCGATGTCAACGACGTTGACAAGACCGCGATCGAACTTTTGCCCGGCGAGATCAGCCTGCATCACGGCCTGATGATCCACGGTTCGGGTCCGAATTCCAGCGACGACCGCCGTATCGGCGTCGCGATCCGGTATCTCAGCCCGGCGGCGAAACAGGAAGTGGCCGACCGTGACTACGCGATGCTGGCACGCGGTGCCGACCGGCATGGTCATTTCGTCAACATCGCGCCACCGACGACATTGTTTTCCCCGAATAGTCTGGCCCTTTACGACGAAATCCGCGCGGCTCAGGCCAAGGCGCTGGCCGCAGGGGCCAGCGGAGATGTCGCGCTTTATGCCGCCAGCGGAGGGTGAAATGGACCGGGTGAAATTCACGCAGATGAAAGATGGCGACGCCGAGGACTATGCCTTTCTGACCGAACACGAGATCGAATATACCCGAGGCACGGCCGATCGGCTGCTGAAGGCGCTGGTCGAACTTGACGAAAGCATTTCCGGTTATCAGATCACCCGCCTTGGCCATTCGCTGCAATGCGCAACCCGGGCATGGCGTGACGGGGCCGATGTCGACTGGGTGGTATGCGCGCTGTTGCATGACATCGGCGATATCTACGCGCCCTATAACCATGACGAATACGCCGCCACGATCCTCAGACCGTTCGTGCGCGAGCAATGTCGCTGGGTGGTCGAGGCGCACGGCGATTTCCAGATGCTGTATTACGGGCACCACCTGGACGGTTTCGATCAACACAAGCGCGACCGGCATGCAGGGCACCCGTTCTTTGACGATTGTGCCGCGTTTTGCGAACGCTGGGATCAGTCGAGCTTTGATCCTGCCTATGACGCAATGCCACTCGAATTCTTCCGCCCGATGGTTGCCGGTGTGTTTGCCCGCAAGCCTTATGATCCGGCGGTGATGAATGCCGCGCCCCGGCCGTTGGTGGATGCCGATGCCGCCCGCACGCGGGTGGATTAGGGCGCGCCGCATACCGCCAGCCGTGGATGAAGCCGGGGCTTTCCCTTGACCGCGCCGCGCTGTAAGAAACCGGGCAAAACCGCACCGGGGCAGAGCTGATGGCTATGGACAAAAACTTTGACGCGCCGACTTCCGAAGCGGCGATTTCGGCCCGCTGGGAGGCGGAAAATGCCTTTGCCGCAGGGGCAAACGCGGCGCGCGACGAGACCTTCTCGATCATGATCCCGCCGCCGAACGTGACCGGCAGCCTGCATATGGGACACGCGTTCAACAATACGTTGCAGGATATTCTGGTCCGCTGGAAACGGATGCAGGGATTTGACACGCTGTGGCAACCCGGCACCGACCATGCGGGCATCGCCACCCAGATGGTGACCGAGCGCGAAATGGCCGCCAACGGCGAGCCGAGCCGCGTCGAAATGGGGCGCGAGGCCTTCGTGCGCCGGGTTTGGGAACAAAAGGTCAAATCCCGCGGCGTGATCATCGGCCAGTTGAAACGCCTTGGCGCCTCGTGTGACTGGTCGCGCGAAGCCTTCACCATGGGCGGCGCCAAGGGCGACCCCGACGCGGGCTCAGACGCACCGAATTTCCACGATGCCGTGATCAAGGTCTTTGTGGAAATGTACGACAAGGGCCTGATTTACAGGGGAAAACGCCTGGTCAACTGGGACCCGCATTTCGAGACCGCGATTTCCGACCTCGAGGTCGAGAATGTCGAGGTTCAGGGGCACATGTGGCACTTCAGGTACCCGCTCGCTGATGGCGAGGAATATGAGTATTTGGAGAACAATGAAGATGGCGAAGTGGTGTTTCGCGAGATGCGGAACTATATTTCGATCGCGACCACGCGGCCCGAAACCATGCTGGGCGACGGCGCGGTGGCGGTGCATCCGGACGATGCACGATATGCGCCGATTGTCGGGAAATTGTGCGAAATTCCGGTGGGTCCAAAGGAACATCGCCGCCTGATCCCGATCATCAGGGATGAATATCCCGATCCTGCGTTTGGGTCTGGCGCGGTCAAGATCACCGGGGCGCATGATTTCAACGATTATGCGGTGGC